>NZ_JAVIJB010000042.1:0-58807 GCF_033977165.1 Mesorhizobium captivum | reverse complement strand
CTCCAAGAAACTCGCCATCATCGCCGTCGCAAGGAAGCTCCTGGTCGTCCTCAACGCCATCATCAGGGACAAAACCGCATTCGCATGAACACAGTTGCCATTCCGTGACGTGTAAGCGAAGAATGCTGCGGAGCAGAATTCTGCACTGTTGCAACGCCTTGATGTTACGGCATGGATCCCCGGGTCTGCGCTGCGTCGCTTCGCTCCTTGCTTCGCCCGAGGATGACGACGGAACGAACGCTTCTGCCAATCTCGAATGGTGCGCTACCTCGCGGAACCGGGTGGCAGGCGTTAGCCGCCTCCAGCCTACACACAGCGATCTGCTACTGCCGCAATTCCGGGAATTTGATCTGCTTGAGGATGTGCGCGGCGCCCTCTTCGATGTCGCGCACGATGGCCGCGCGGGCTCTTTCGCCGTCCTGGGCCTCGATCGCCGCCACGACCTCCTCGTGATAGTCGATGCCGAGGATGCCGGCGAGGTCGTCCTCGAAGCCGATGCGCAGGTTGCGGAGGAAAGGTCCGACCTGCATCCACACCGTCTCGATCAGGAAGATCATCTGCTCGTTGCCGCAGTGGCGGTAGATCGAGAATTTGAAGTCGTGGTTTTTGCGCAGATAGTCGTCGATGTCGCCGCTGCGGGCGGCCTGGGTGAGCTCGGTGCAGTGGCGGCGAATGGCGCGCAGATTGTTGCCGTTGATGAGCTTTGTCGCGAGTTCGGTGGCCGTGCCTTCCAGGACCGTCCGCACATCGGTCAGCTGCTGGAAGCGATCGGCCGAGATCATCGGCACCTCGACGCTGCCGTTCGGCATCGGGCTCAGTGCCCTGAGCGCCTGCAGCCGCATGAAGGCGCTGCGCACCGGCATGTCGCTGGTGCCGAGCTCCTTGGCGAGCTTGCGCGAGGTCAGCTTCTGGCCGGGTTGGAGCTGACCCGACATCAGCGCCCGCACCAGTTCCAGATAGACTTTCTCATGCAGGGGTACTGTGTCGAGGGCAGTCAGTCCGAATTGTGTTTTGTCGGCCATTGGCTATGCGCTACTTCATCCGTCCTGAAATCTGTTTCGTCAGGCAATCTGCCGCCGGGATACTTGTCCGGCGGTTTCGAGCCGCACGATAGACGGTTAACGCGCGCCGCCGCAAGGGAGGGCAACAGGCCTGATGCCAGCCCCTGGCCGGTCAGCCGATGCGCGCGTCGATGATCTCGACGAAGCGCGCGAACAGGCCGGCCTGCGACTTGATCTTGAGCTTGCGATAGATGTTGCGGCGATGGACCTTGACGGTGCCGGGCACGATCCTGAGCGCCCTGGCGATCGATTCCGTGGAGTGACCCTGAAGCACCAAGTCGACGACCTGTTTTTCGCGCGACGTCAGCGATAGGCTTTTCCAGATATGCGCGCGGTCCAATTCGTTCGCCGTCGCGACAGTCTCTCCCGGCGGCGGGGCCGCAACTTCGTCGGCAGGCAGGGCCGGCCAGCGCAGCTTGCAGAAGCCGACCACCGTCGGCGCCATGTCGCGCAATAGCCTGGCGTCGGCTGTCCCGAACGGTCCCGAGGCGCGCAGCCGCATCAGCGACAGCACCAGCGCGTCCTTGCCGGCCAGCGGAACGAAGAAGCCGACCTCCTCGGCGAGCCGGGTCTGGCTGTAGTAGGAACGGTAGTACTCGCTCGCATAGAAGCGGTCCGGCGCGAGCTCACGCATGCGCCAGAACCCTTCCTTGCGCTCGACCGCGGCGTGATGGAAGGGATCAAGCAGGTAGGGTCCCTCCTGATAGAGGGCGACGAAGATGTGGCTCTCCGCCGGGGAGAAAGTCTCGAACAAGAGTGGCGGCCGCGCAGCACCGCGATAACCGAAGATCACGCAGTGGTCGAAGCGGACGTGTCCGCGCAGCCAGCCGACCATCGCCTTGCCGAAATGATCGCCGCCGGTCTCGCGCGTTGCGGCGATGACGGCGGCTAAGGCGTTGTAGTCGTCACTGCGGGAGGCGGCCATTCATACCCCTCTGAACGATAAAATCGGCTGAATATACCACCCGCGAGGTATATACTAGTTGCCATTGGCTCTGCTAGCGTCATGAAATTGCCTCACGCTGTCGCTGGAGCCCGTGGCTTGACTGCAGTGCCCGATATCGAGTTTCGCGCGGTCACCAAGCGCTATGGCGCCGTCACCGCGGTCAGCGGCATCGACCTCGCCATCCCGCCTTCCGCTTTCGTCGCGCTGCTCGGCCCTTCGGGCTGCGGCAAGACGACTTGCCTGCGCATGATCGGCGGCTTCGAGCAGCCGAGCGAGGGCCAGGTGCTGATCCGCGGTCGCGACATGGCCGGCACGCCGCCCTACCGGCGCCCGGTCAACATGGTGTTCCAGCAATATGCGCTGTTCCCGCATCTCGATGTCGAGGAGAACATTTCCTACGGGCTGCGCCAGGCGAGGCCGCGGCTGTCATCGCGCGAGATCTCCTCACGGGTCGGCGAGGCGCTGGCCATGGTGCAGCTCGCCGGCTACGGCCGCCGCAAGATCCATGAGCTTTCCGGCGGCCAGCAGCAGCGCGTCGCGCTGGCCCGGGCGCTGGTCAACAAGCCAGCGGTGCTTTTGCTCGACGAGCCGCTGGCGGCGCTCGACAAGAAGCTGCGCACCGACATGCAGATCGAGCTGCAGAACCTGCAGCGCGAGATCGGCATCACCTTCGTGCTGGTCACCCACGACCAGGAGGAAGCGCTGTCGATGAGCGACTTCGTCTGCGTCATGAATGGCGGCCGCGTGGTCCAGCTTGGACAGCCGAGCGAGATCTATGACGAGCCCGCCGACCTGTTTGTCGCCGACTTCGTCGGCAAGACCAATCTGCTCAGCGGCAAGGTGGCTGGCTTGTCGGGCGAGCTCGTCGACGTGGCGCTCGCCGACGGTACGGTGATTTCCGCCCGCAAGCGGGTGCCGCTCAGCCGGGGAGAAGCCGTCTCGGTCAGCCTGCGGCCGGAATCGCTCAGCCTCTCCGGCCCCGGCGGCGGCAGCCTGCAAGGCATCGTCCGCAACCGGATTTTCCTGGGCTCGACCGCGGAATACGCGATCGAGGTCCAGGGCATCGGATCACTGCTCGCCAAGGCCGATCACGTGATCGGCCAGGGCAAATTTTTCAAGCCGGGCGAACCCGTCGCCATCGGCTTTGCCGCCGGAGCGCCGCTGGCGTTTCCGGGCACAAAGAATAACGGGACCAACCAGAGGGAAGACCAACATGTCGAAATCCTATCGTGACGGGCTGCCGATAAGCCCCGAAAAATTCGTCGACCAATTGATGCGCCTGAAGCGCGGCTCGATCAGCCGGCGCGACTTCCTCGGCCTCACCGGCCTTGGCGTCGCGACCGCGGTGATGGCGCGCGAGCTCGGCATCATGCCGACGCCGGCCTTTGCCGCAGAAAACCTCGGCGACCGCATGTCGATCGCCACCTGGCCGAACTACCACGACCCGCAGACCTTCGAGAATTTCAAGTCCGAGACGGGCGTCGCGGTCGAGGTCAACGTCTTCGGCTCGAACGAGGAGATGCTGGCCAAGCTGCAGGCCGGCGGCTCGGGTTGGAGCCTGTTCGTGCCGACCAACTACACCATCTCGACCTACAAGAAGCTCGGCATCATCGAGCCGTTGGACATGGCCAAGCTCGGCAATTTCGACGGCTCGCAGGAGGATGTGCGGTTCACGGCGGAAGGCACGATCGACGGGACGATCTACGCCGTGCCGAAGAACTGGGGCACGACCGGTTTCGCGGTCAACACCAAGAAGCTTTCCAAGCCGATGTCGAGCTGGAAGGAGTTCTGGGACACGGCGATGGCTGAAGGCGACGGCCGCACCATGGTGCATGACTACCAGCTGACCACGATCGGCAACGCGCTGAAATATCACGGCTACTCGTTCAACTCGCTGAAGCAGGACGAGCTCGCCAAGGCCGAGGAACTGTTGCTCAAGGTCAAGCCGCATCTGTTTGCGGTGTCGAGCGACTATCAGCCGGGAATGCGCGCCGGCGACGCCTGGATGACGATGTGCTGGACCAATGACGGCGCGCAGCTCCATCGCGACATGCCCGAGATCGCCTATGTGCTCGGCAAGGAAGGCGGCGAGATCTGGACCGACTTCTACGCCATCCCGAAGGATGCGCCGAACAAGCCGGCCGGCTATGCGCTGCTCAACTATCTGATGAACCCGAAGGTGGCGGTGAAGGAGCATCTGGCCAATGGCGCGCCCTCGACCGATGCGCGGGTCAACGCGCTGCTGCCGAAGGAGGTGCTGGAGAATCCGATCCTCTATCCGGCCGCCGATCTTCTGAAGCCGCTCGAATTCGGCGCCGCCGCGACGCTCACCGATCCGGGCCGCGCCGAGCTGATGGCGCGCTTCAAGTCGGCTTGACCCGCACCAGCCACAAACCCGATCCAGACAACGAGACCGGCGGACGAATGTCCGCCGGCTCCGACCCGGCTTTCTTGATGCGCGGCAGTCCCTTTCGCAAAAATATCCTGACGGCGCTGCTGCTCGCACCGGCGACGCTGTGGCTTGTCGTCTTCCTGGTGCTGCCCTTCGTAGCCATCGCCATCTTCAGCGTCGGCGAGCGGGCGCCCGAGGGCGGCTATCAGGCGGCGCTGACCTTCGCGCAATATGCCAATTTGCCGGCGCGGGCGACCGCCTTCTGGAACACGATGGTGCTGGCGCCGGCCGGCGCGCTCGCCTGCCTGCTCGTCGCTTATCCGGTCGCCTATTATCTGGCGCTGCGCGCGCCGCAGCGCTGGCGGCTGATCCTGCTCGCGCTGATCGTCATCCCGTTCTGGACCAGCCTTCTGATGCGCACCTATGCCTGGATGTACATCCTCGGCGGGCGCGGCATCCCGGCCCTGCTCGCCTATGTCGGCATCGAGGATCTTAGGCTGATCAACACGCCGGGTGCCGTGCTGCTCGGCATCGTCTACGGCTATCTGCCGCTGATGATCCTGCCGATCTATGTCAGCCTCGAGCGGCTCGACCGCCGGCTGCTGGAAGCCTCCGCCGATCTCGGCGCGACGCCGTTGTCGACCTTTCTCGGCGTGACGCTCAGGCTTTCGCTGCCAGGCGTGATGACCGGCTTCTCGCTGGTGATGATCCTCTTGCTCGGCGAATATCTGATCCCGACACTGCTCGGCGGCGGCAAGGTGTTCTTCATCGGCAATGCGCTGGTCGACCTCTTCCTGCAGTCGCGCAACTGGCCGTTCGGATCGGCCATTGCCATCACGCTGGTGCTGGTTTCGGTGGTGGTGCTGATCGTCGCCAACCGCATCTCGACCCGGCTCTCGGGCGCGCGCCGCGTGGACCTGATCTGATGCGTGCCTTCGTCGTTGCCGTCTTTGTCTTCCTCTATCTGCCGATCGCGCTGGTCGTGCTGTTCTCCTTCAATGCCGGCCATCATGCCAGCGAGTTCACCGGCTTCTCGGCGCAATGGTACGGCAAGGCGCTGTCCAATCCGTTCCTGGTCGAGGCGCTGAAGAACAGCCTGTTCATAGCCACCACCAGCGCCCTGCTCGCGGCCTTCTGCGGCACGGCGGCGGCGCTCGGGCTGCAGCGCGTCGGCGCGCGGACGCGGGCGCTCTTCGATGCGCTGCTGGGCGCCGCGATCGTCGTGCCGGGTGTGGTCATCGGCATCTCGACGCTGGTGGCGCTGGTGCAGCTCTTCGCCGTCGTCAATCCGTTCCTCGCCTCGCTGTGGCCGACCGACCAGCCGCCGCGCCTGGCGCTCGGCTACGGCTCGATCATTGCCGCACACGGCCTGTTCTCGATGGCGCTGGTGACGATGATCGTCGGCACGCGCCTTGGCAGCCTCGACCGCAACCTGGTCGAGGCATCGAGCGATCTCTACGCCACGCCGCTGACGACGTTCCGCTCGGTCGTGCTGCCGCAGATCATGCCCGCGGTGATCGCCGGCTTCCTGCTCGCCTTCACCTTCTCGTTCGACGATTTCATCATCGCCTTCTTCGTCGCCGGCGCGCAGACGACGTTGCCGATCTATGTCTTTGCCTCCATTCGCCGCGGCGTGACGCCGGAGATCAACGCCATCGCGACGATCGTGCTCGCCGTGTCGGTCCTGCTCGTCCTGCTCGCCCAATGGCAGCTCGGCCGACGAAAGCCATCGCCTTGAAAGACAAGTCCATGATTCTGAAAGATCGTATCGCCGTGGTGACGGGCGCCGGGTCGGGCATCGGGCGCGCCGGCGCCATGATCATGGCCAGCGAAGGGGCTGTCCTGGTGATCGCCGACCGGGACCCGGCGGCCGGCGAAGCCACCGCGTCCGGCATCCGCGACGCCGGCGGCCGCGCCGAAGCGGTCGCCACGGATGTCGGCAACGACACCGCGGTCGAAGAGCTCATCGCGGGGACGCTCGGCAAGCATGGTCGGATCGATATCCTGCATAGCCATGCCGGCATCCAGGTCGGCGGCACGCTGACCGAAGTCAGCACCGACGGCATGGACGCCTCCTGGCGGATCAACGTGCGGGCGCAGTTCCTTGCGGCCAAGGCCGTCATGCCGGCAATGATCGCGCAGGGCGGCGGCGTCATCCTCAACACAGCGTCCAATTCCGGCGTCTTCTACGACCGCGAGATGATCGCCTATGCGACGTCGAAGCACGCCGTGGTGGCAATGACCAGGCAGATGTCGCTCGACTATGCCAAACACAACGTGCGCATCAATGCGCTTTGTCCGGGCTGGGTCGACACGCCGTTCAACGAGCCATTCATCGCCCAGATGGGCGGACGCGATGCGATCGAAAACTATGTCCGGACCAAGATTCCGATGGGGCGCTGGGCGAGCGCGGAGGAGATCGCCGAAGCCATTCTGTTCCTCGTTTCCGACCGTTCGTCCTTCATGACCGGCCAGGCACTGGTGGTCGATGGCGGCGAGAGCATAGGCTGAGCTGTTCCAACAGAGCGGACTTGCGCCGACAGCCAGGATCGGTCAAACCATAGTTCCAACTTGATGAGACCCGTCATGCAAGCCGCAGAACAGCGATATCGCGAAAGGCATTCGATTTTTGCCGGCGGTGTTTCATTTGCGCGAGCGGGGTACTACTGATCATGCGCTGCTGCCGGCACGAGAACCTGCAACGCGCGGAGGAGACCAAGGTCGGCTCGCATGTCGTCCGTGACGGCTGGACCGAGGGAGTAGCAGGACGCTCAATCCGGCCTCTCGGCCGGCCACCAGGCGGGCGTCCGTCATTCAGATAGCGCAGCTTATTTAACGCTTAAAACCCGACGGATGTGCCCGCCGAAGCGATCTCTCCTTCGTACGGACATGACCGATGCCTGACAAACAAGACACTTCACGTTCCAGCGGCGCCGATGCGCAAAGCTGGCTGACCACGCATGGAATAAACGAGGTCGAGTGCCTCGTGCCCGACGTCAACGGCGTGCTGCGCGGCAAGGCCTTGCCGGCGGCGAAGGTCCTCAAATCGCTCGAGGACCGGGCGCTTTACTTGCCGAGCAGCGCCTTCCTGGTCGCCATCGACGGCCGCTATTCCGGCTCCATCGACGAGGGGTTCGCCTATCAGGACCCCGATATGCGCATGGTGCCCGACCTTTCGACGCTCTGCCTTGCGCCAGGTGGCGGCGCCGGCAAGGCCTATGTCTTTGCCGACACGTTCCATATGGACGACCGGCCATGGATGGCGTCGCCGCGCCATGTGCTGAGGGCGGTGCTCGACCTCTACCGCCGGCGTGGCTGGCGCGCGGTGATGGCGCCCGAGCTCGAATTTTATCTCACGGCGCCAAACCCCGATCCGGACCGGCCGGTGACCGCGCCGGTCGGGCGCAACGGCCGGCCGGAAAGCGTGCAGCATCCATACGACATGCAGGCGCTGGAAGAGTTCGAACCGGTCATACAGCGCATCTACGCGCATTCGGCCGCTGCCGGCCTGCCGCTCGACACGCTGATCCATGAATCCGGCACGGCGCAGCTCGAGATCAATTTCCTGCATGGCGATCCGCTGGCGCTGGCCGACAAGGTGCTTTTGTTCAAGCGCCTGACGAGGCAGGCGGCGCAGGCGAGCGGTATGTATGCCACCTTCATGGCCAAGCCGATCGCGGCGCAGGCCGGCAGCTCGATGCATCTGCACATGTCGATCGTCGACGAGAACGGCGAGCCCTTGTTTGCCGGCAAAGATGGCACAGACAGCGAGACGTTCGCGCAGTTCATCGGCGGCCTGCAGAAATATGTTCCCGAGATCATGCCGCTGTTCGCGCCCAATGTGAATTCGTATCGCCGTATCCGGCCGGGGCACAGCGCGGCGGCCAATATCGAGTGGTCGCATGACAACCGCTCGTGCGGCCTGCGGGTGCCGATGGGCGGGCGCGCGGCGCGGCGGGTGGAGAACCGGCTGCCCGGCGCCGACGCCAACCCGTATCTGGCCATGGCCGGCTCGCTGATCGCCGGCTATCTCGGTATCGAGGAGAAGCTTGCCCGCTCGGCGGAAGCTTTCGGCAATGCCTATCGCAGCCAGAGCACGCTGCCGAAGACCATGGAGGAGGCGCTCGACCGTTTCGCCGCCTGCGAGCCGGTGCGAAGGCTGCTCGGCGAGGATTTCTTCCAGACCTATCTGCGCGTGAAGAGCGTCGAGCTCGACCTGTTCCAGACCGTGGTGACGTCGTGGGAACGCGACCATCTGCTGCTCAAGGTGTGACCATGGTTTCCCGTTCAACTGGTTTCAATTCCGGTCTCGATATCGGCAAATCCTACTATGTCGCCACCGCCAATCCGGCGCCGGACCATCCGGCGCTTGTTGGCGATATCGAAGCCGACCTCGTGGTCGTCGGCGGCGGCTGCACCGGCCTGTCGGCTGCGCTACATGCGGCCGAGCGCGGTCTGAAGGTGGTGCTGCTCGAAGGCGGCAAGATCGGCTGGGGTGCCTCCGGGCGCAATGGCGGCCAGATGATCCCCGGCCTGCGCAAGGGCGCCAAGGGGCTGGTCAAGGCATTTGGGCGCGAACGGGCGAAGGCGCTGTTCGACCTCGCCTTCGAGGCGCGCGGGCTGGTGCTCGACATCATCGAGCGCCATGGCATCGAGTGCGACTTGCGGCTGACAGGCCACCTGGTCGGCGCCGTCAACAGCTCCGACATGCGCGACTTCGAGGAGGAAGCCGAGTGCCTCGCCAAGGTGATGAACTTTGCCGATGTCGAGATCCTCTCGGCGGCGCAGGCGCGGCAGAAGGTGGACACGCCCTATCTGGGTGCGGTCTTCGAGAGGCTCGGCGGCCACATGCATCCGCTGAACTACACGCTGGGCCTTGCCCGCGCGGCTTCCGCTGCAGGTGTCGCCATCCACGAGAATTCGGTTGCGGTCCGGCTGGAGCGCGAGCCGTCCATTCGGATGTTCACCGACAAGGGTTCGGTTCGCGCCAAACATGTCGTGCTTGCCGGCGATGCGCTGCTCCAGGGGCTCGAGCCGCGCGTCAACAGCCGCATCATGCCGATCGGCAACTACATCGTCGCCACCGAGCCTTTGGGCGAGCGGAACGTCATCCCTTCCAATGTCGCGGTTTCGGACACGCTTTTCGTCGTCAACTACTACCGCATGTCGGCTGACGGCCGCCTGCTGTTCGGAGGCGGCGAGCGCTACACGCCTTCGCCGCCGGCCGACATTGCCGGTTTCGTGCGCCCGCATATGGAAAAGACCTTCCCGCAGCTCAGAGGCTGCCGGATCGATCACGCGTGGGGCGGGCTGGTATCGGTGACGACGTCGCGCCTGCCGCATGTCGGGCACTATGGCGAGGTCTATTTCGCGCATGGCTATTCCGGCAAGGGCGTCATCCTGTCGACGCTGTCGGGCAAGCTGCTCGCGGAAGCGATCACCGGCGATTCCTCGCGGCTCGACCTGTTCTCGACGCTGACGCCGCTGCCGTTCCCGGGCGGCACGGCGCTGCGCGGGCCGCTCTATGTGCTCGGCATGCTGTGGTATGCGATGCGGGACCGCCTCAGGCATTAGGGTCTGTTGGTGAGGCAGGCCTGCAAATGGCGGCTTCCTGCGCTTCCGGTGCTCACGTACTTTAAGTACGCTCCGCTCCGGCCTTCGCCGGCCGAAGCCCTCATAAATGTCTCCGTCCTATGAAGGCTACGGTCGGCGTAGGCCGGTTCTCGGAAACCACCCAGTTTGGTCGCTTCGCGCCCGTCTTCGACTCCGGCTCGGCCTGACCTGAATCTCAACAGACCCTGGGCTGGCTTTCCCGTTCCCGGCGTGGCTAATGTCCTGAGGCCGGGAACGACATCCCGGGAGGGAAAGGCAATGAACATCGAGCCGGGCCGACTGACGAAGAAAGAGCGACATGAGCTCATTCTGTCGGAGGTCAGGCGCTCGGCGTCTATCCGCATCTCCAAGCTTGCTCGGCGCATCGGCGTCGCCGGCGAGACCATCCGCCGCGACCTGATCGAGCTCGGCGAGGCGGGACTGATCAACCGCACCTATGGCGGCGCCACAATCTCGCTGATGACGTCGGAGCCGGTGATCGCCGAGCGCGGCCTCACCATGATCGAGGAGCGCGCGCGCATCGGGCGGGGCGCCGCCGGCCTGATCGAGAACGGGCGCATCGTGATGATCGACGGCGGATCGACGACCTATGAGGTTGCGCGCAGCTTTTCCCAGCTAAGACGGGATCTGACGGTCATCACCAACTCGATCGGCATCGCGTCGGTTGCCAATCCGAGTTTTCGGGTCATCCTTTGCCCCGGCACCTATGACCACCGGGAAGCCAGCGTGCTCGGCGAGGACACCGTCGAATTCGTGCGCCGCTACAATGCCGACGTCGCCATCATCGGCGCATCGGCCGTCAATGCCGAGGGGCCGAGCGACATGGTCTCAGGCGCTGCGGCGGTGAAGCGGGCGATGATGGCGCGGTCGCTGTCGACGATGCTGGTCGTCACCAACGACAAGTTCGGCCGCAATAGCCTGGAACGCGTCTGCGCATTGAGCGAGATTTCCGACGTCGTCACCGACAGCGAGCCGGCGGCGGAGCTTCGCGCCGCGATTGAAGAAGCCGGCGTAGACCTCCACGTTTTCGCCGGCACCTGAACAACACAACGGCGCGGCAACAGCGTCAGGCAGGAAACAGGAAGGCCGCAGCGGGATCGAAGAAGATGCGTTGGCCCGACGCAGCATCGGTCGGCTCCGCCGCGTCCGAAGTCGGCCTGACGTCGATCTCGTCACCCGACGCGGTGCGGGCTACGACGCGCCGGCGGTCGCCGAAGAAGGCAGCGTCGACGATCTCGACGGCGAGTGACGCATTCCCCTCCATGGGCGTCAGGCGGAATGCTTCCGGCCGCACCATCAGCCTGGCCTTCTGGCCGCGGTCGAGCTTATGTGTCGCCTTCACTCCCTTGACGATCGAGCCGTCGGCCAGCCGCACGACGGCGGCGCCGCTGTCGGCCTCAAGAAGCTCCGCCGGCAGGAAGTTGGAATTGCCGATGAAGCCGGCGACGAACTCGCTCGCGGGCCTCAGATAAAGGTCCTCGCCGGTGCCGATCTGCTCGATGCGTCCTTCCTTGAACAGCGCGATGCGATCGGAGAGGTGCAGCGCCTCCTCCTGGTCGTGCGTGACATAGAGGATAGTGACGCCCGTCTCGCGGTGGATGCGGCGGATCTCGGCCTGGATTTCCTGGCGCAGCTTCTTGTCGAGCGCCGACAGCGGCTCGTCCATCAAGAGGATCGGCGGATCGTAGGCGAGCGCGCGGGCGAGCGCGACGCGTTGCTGCTGGCCGCCGGATAGCGCGCCCGGATAGCGGTCGGCGAATGTCTCCAGGCGCACCAGCGCCAGCATGTCGGCGACCTTGCGTTTCACCTCGGCATCCGGTCGGCCGCGCACGCGCAGCGGAAAGGCGACATTCTCGGCGACGCTCAGATGCGGGAACAGCGTGTAGCGCTGGAAGACCATGCCGATGTTGCGCTTGTGCGAGGGCACCGAAAGCAGCGACTTGTTTTCCAAAAGCACGTCGCCCGAGGTCGGGTCCTGGAACCCGGCGATCGCATAGAGCGTCGTCGACTTGCCGGAGCCGGACGGCCCGAGAAAGGTCAGGAACTCGCCCTTCGGCACATCGATGGTGACGTCATGGACGGCGACGAAGGCGCCGAACGCCTTCCTCACCGCGCGAATGGACAGGAATGGCCGGGTCATCTGGACAGTCTTCTACGAAGGAGTGCGGTCACGATCATCAGGCACAGAGTGAGGCCGACGAGCAGGCTGGAGGCGGCGGCGACGACCGGGCTCAGATCGGCGCGCAGGCTGCCCCAGATCTTCACCGGCAGGGTCTGCAGGGTCGGGCTCGCCATGAAGATCGCCACCACCACCTCGTCCCATGAGGCGAGGAAGGAAAAGATCGCCGCCGAGAAGATGCCGATGCGGATCGAGGGCAGGGTGATCCGGAGCCTCGCCTGCAGCGGACTTGCGCCGCAGACGATCGCTGCGTCCTCGATGGATCTGTCGAAACCCTCGAGCGCGGTGGCGATCGGAATGATGGCGAAAGGCAGCGCCAGGATGGTATGGGCGACGACGAAGCCGACCGTGGTGCCGGCGAGCCCGATACGCAGGAAGAAGGCATAGATGGCGATGGCGAAGACGACCACCGGCAGCACCATCGGCGTCAGCAGCAGTCCGCGCAGAATTTGCCGGCCGCGAAACGCGCCCCTGACAAGGCTGAAGGAAGCAAGCAGGCCGATCAGCACCGCAAGGATTGCGACCATCGCGGCAATCTTGGCGCTGGTCAGCGCGGCATCGATCCAGGCCGGATCGGCCAGCAGTTCCTGGTACCATTTCAGCGTCCAGCCGGGCGGCGGAAAGGCCAGCCAGCGCGACGATCCGAACGACAGCAGGATGATGAAGATCACCGGCAGCAGAAGGAAAGCGGCGACGAGCGCGGTGAAGCCGGCAAGCGCTGCGCGCAACCATCCGAGCCGGTCGTAATCGAGCAGCATCTCAGAGCCCTCCGGCCAAACGCTTGGCGCCGACCATGCGCAGCTGGATCGCGTAGAGCGCCATGGTGACGACGAGCAGCACGAAGGCGGCGGCACTTCCCAGCCCCCAGTTGAGCAGCGACTGCACCGTCTGGGCGATCATCTCGGCGAGCATCATGTTCGATGTGCCGCCGAGCAGCGCGGGCGTCACGAAATAGCCGAGCGACATGACGAAGACCATCAGCCCGCCGGCGGCGATGCCGGGAAGCGACAGCGGCAGAAGGATGCGGCGGAACGCCTGGGCCAGGCCTGCGCCGCAAAGGGCGGCGGCGCGCAGCGTCATCGGGTCGATCGCGCGCAGCGTGCCGACCAGCGGCAGGATCATGAAAGGCAGCATGATGTAGACCATGCCGATGGTGACGCCGGTCAGATTGTTGATGAGCGGCAGCGGCTCATGGATGATGCCGAGCCCCATCAGCGTCCGGTTGATCACCCCGGTGCGCTGCAGCAGCACCATCCACGCATAGGTGCGGGTGAGAAGGTTGGTCCACATCGACAGGATGATGATGCCGAAGACGATCGAGCCGAACGCGGGCGGCATGATCGCCAGCATCCAGGCGACCGGAAAGGCCACGACGATGGTGACCGCGGTGACGACGGCGGCGACCAGGAAAGTGTTGAGGAACACGCGCACATAGGTGCCGCTGCCGAAAAGGGCGGCGTAGTTCTGCAGGCCGGGCTCCGGGTCGGTGACGCTGCGCAGCAGCAAGGCGACCACCGGCACGATGAAGAACAGGCCGACCAGGGTGAGCGCCGGCAAGGCACCGCCGCTGCCGGCCGGCAGGCCGGCAAAGGCTGGGCGTCTGAAAGCAGTTCCCGTCATGGGACGTCCCTTTCAAACGGGGCGCGTTGCCGCGCCCCGCTCCTGTCGTGGGGGGCTACTTGGTCTGCCAGGCGTACCAGCGCGTGGCGATCTCGTCGCGATGCTCGGCCCAGTAGTTCATGTCGAGGTTGATCTGGCCGTCGACATGGGCATCCGGCAGGCCTTTCACCACGTCGGCGGGCATCTCGGCCTTGGCCTTGGTGTTGATCGGCGCGTAGCCGCTCGCCTCGGCGAACTTCGCCTGGCCGGTCGGGTTGGTGGCAGTGGCGAGAAACTTCATCGCGCTGTCCTTGTTCTTGGCGCCTTTCGGCACGACGAGAACGTCGGCAGCGGTGAGGTTCTGGTTCCAAGAGACGCCGACATCGGCGCCGTCCTTCTCCAGCGCGAAGACACGGCCGTTCCAGAGCTGGCCGAAGGCGGCTTCACCCGAAGCGATGAGCTGCTGCGACTCCGCGCCGCCGCCCCACCAGACGATGTCCGACTTGATGGTGTCGAGCTTCTTGAAGGCGCGGTCGAGGTCGAGCGGATAGAGCTTGTCCGCCGGCACGCCGTCGGCCAGCAGCGCGATCTCGATCACGCCCGGCGCCGACCATTTGTAGAAGGTTCGTTTGCCGGGAAACTTCTTGGCGTCGAACATGTCGGCCCAGCTCGTCGGTTCGCCCGAGATAGCGCCCTTGTTCCAAGCGAGCACGAAGGAATAGTAGAAGCTGCCGACGGCATGTTCGTTGCTGAAGCGCGGATCGAGATCGGCCTTGGGCACGACGGCGAAGTCGATCGGCTCGAGCAGCCCGTCCTTGGCGGCCTTGATGGCGAAGTCCATCTCGACGTCGACCACGTCCCAGGTGACGTTCTTGGCGTCGACCATGGCCTTCAGCTTGCCGTAGTCGGTCGGGCCGTCCTGCAGCACCTTGATGCCGGAGCTGGCCGCGAACGGCTCGGCCCAGGACTTGGTCTGCGCCTCCTGCGTGGTGCCGCCCCAGCTGGTGAACACCATTTCATCGGCCTTGGCGGCCGTCGCCGAAAGCAGTCCGGCGAGGACGCCGGCTAAGATCAGTTTCATGTCATTCTCCTCTGATTTCTGTGTTCCGTTTCTTGTTCTTGTCTGTGCACCCTCGTCATGCGGCCTCAGCGCATGACGAAGGGATCGGGGATCGGATCGTCCGAGGTCTTGATCCAGACCGATTTCGAGCGGGTGTAATCGCGGATGGCGTCGAGCCCACCTTCGCGGCCGAGACCGGACAGGCCGTAGCCGCCGAAGGGGACGAGCGGCGAGACGGCGCGATAAGTGTTAACCCAGACGACGCCGGCATGGATGTCGCGCGCCATGCGATGCGCCTTACCGAGATTTGAGGTGAAGACGCCGGAGGCGAGACCGAAGGGCGTGTCGTTGGCGAGCGCCAGCGCCTCGGCTTCTGTATTGAAGGCAAGCACGCTCAGCACCGGACCGAACAGTTCTTCACGCACGCAGGCGAGGTCGCTGGCGCCGGCGTCGATGATGGTCGGGGCGTAATAGAAGCCGCCGCCGGTGTCGGGACGCTTGCCGCCGGTTATCAGCTTGCCGCCGGCAGCAAGGCTTTCGGCTACGATCGTCTCGATCCGGTCGCGCTGGCGCTGCGTGGCTAAAGGCCCCATCTCGGTAGCGGGATCCTGGGGATCGCCGATGCGGATCGTTTCGGCCTTGCGCTTCAGCCGGTCGAGGAATTCTTGCCTCACCGAACGCTCGATGAGCAGCCGCGAACCGGCGACGCAGCTCTGTCCCGTTGCGGCGAAGATGCCGGCGACGACCGCGTTGGCGGCGCTGTCGAGGTCGGCGTCGGCAAAGACCACGACGGGGCTCTTGCCGCCGAGCTCGAGCGTCGTATAGGCGAGATTCTCCGCCGTGTTCCTGACAATGGCGCGTGCCGTCGCCGGACCGCCGGTGAAGGCGACGCGCGAGACCAGCGGATGGCTGGTGAGGCGCCGACCGCAATCCTGGCCGAAGCCGGTGAGGATGTTGACAGCACCGGCTGGGAAGCCGGCTTCGCTGACCAATTCGGCGAAAGCGAGCAGCGGCGCCGGGCCGTCCTCGGATGCCTTGAGCACCACCGTGCAGCCCGCGGCCAGCGCCGGACCGAGCTTGACGGCCGAGAGGAAGAGCTGCGAGTTCCATGGCACCACCGCGGCGACGACGCCGATCGGCTCGCGGCGGATTGTGACGTCGAGGTCGGCCTTGTCGATCGGCACATGCGCGCCTTCATGCTTGTCGGCCAAACCGCCATAGTAGCGGTAGTAGTCGCCGACATAGGCGATCTGGGCGCGCGTCTCGCGGATGATCTTGCCGGTGTCGCGCGTCTCCAGCTCGGCCAGGCGTCCGACATTGGCGGCGACGAGGTCGCCGAGCCGGACCAAAAGCTTGCCGCGCGCGGTTGCCGTCATCGTCCGCCACGGGCCCGAGCGCAGCGCGCGGTGCGCGGCCTCAACAGCGCGGTCGACGTCGGCTTCGCTCGCTGCCGGCATCTTCGCCCACGGCGCGCCGGTCGACGGATCGACGCTGGCGAAGGTGGCGGACGGCTCGTCGAAACGGCCGTCGATGAAGTTCCTGAAAAGAGCGTCGGTCATGGAAGCTCGCGATCAGAGGAAAGCCGGCATCACCCGGTCGATGAACAGTTGCAGCGACTTCTTCTTGCGCTCGTGTGAAAGGCCGCTGTCGATCCAGATCGAGTACTGATCGTAGCCGAGCGCCTCATAGGCCTTCAGTCGCGCAATCACCTCGTCCGCTTCGCCGATCACCAGGTCCTGGCGCATCTTGTCCGGCGCATATTGCGGCATGGCGGCAATCTCGTCGGCGGTGAGCGGCTCCAATATGCCCTGGCGCACCGGCTTCTTGTTCTGGAACCAGGCGCCGAACTGGCAGTAGAAGCTCGACAGATCCTGGCAGAGGCGGTCGGCATCGGCCGCGTCCTCAGCGACGAATGTGTGCATCAAAAGCATGATTTCCGGCCGCTCGATCTCCGGATGCGCATCGCAGGCGGCGCTGAAGCGCTGCATCAGGCTCGCTACCTCGTCGTCGCCGGACGCCAGCGGCGTCACCTGCACCTTGCATTGGTTGGCGACGGCAAAGTCATGCGAGTTCGGATCGCGCGCCGCCACCCAGATTGGCGGGTACGGCCTCTGCAGCGGCTTGGGTGATGAGGTGGTGGAAGGAAACTGCCAGAACTCGCCTGAGAATTCGAAGTCGCCGTCCCACAGGCCGCGGATCGCCGGGATGATCTCGCGCATGCGCTGCCCGGCGCCCCAGGCATCGAGCCCCGGGAAGACGCGCTGGTATTCGTAGCTGTAGGCGCCGCGGGCGATGCCGATATCGAGACGACCGCCAGTAATGACGTCGGCCATCGCGGCCTCGCCGGCCAGCTTGATCGGGTGCCAGAAGGGCGCGATGATCGTGCCGGTGCCGAGACGGATGCGGCTGGTCCTGGCCGCCAGATAGGCGATGTTGATGAAGGGATTGGGCGAGATGGTGAATTCCATCCCGTGATGCTCGCCGATCCAGGCCGTCTCGAAACCCGCCTCTTCCGCCAGCAGCACCAGCTCTTCCAACTCGCCCAGAAGCTCCGAATGCGGCTTGGCGAGATCCGAGCGTTCCATATGCACGAAAAGCGAGAACTTCATCCCTGGTCACCTGTACTGAGCGAAGCGGCATTGGACCGAGCAAGCGGCCGCACCTCGCCTTCGACCTCGTTGCCGACATAGACGCCGAACGCATCCTCAGTGCATTCGCGCACGTAACGGGCGAGCATGGAGCGGATCGCCGGATCGGCGATCTTCAAGCCATCGATGGCATCGATGTCGATGAGCCTGATGCCGCGATCGCTTGACGCCGGCACGTCGAACGTGCCGCGATAATAGACATGCGTGCGCGAGGCGTCGCCAGCATCGTCCCATACGGCGAAGAGGAAGCCGAGCTGCGCCTCGATGGCTTTTGCGGCGAGAAGTCCGTTGAGGCTCTTGCCGTCGCTTGCCGAGCCAAGGCCCAGGCCGCGCGGCAGCTCAAACGAACCGCCCGGCGCTTCGAGGAACAGGATGCGGCCGCCGTTTTCGAGGATGGCGCCGACATCGGTGCCGGGCTGGGCGGCGGCAAGCGCCTCCTGGCTGAGCCCGGGGGTGACATAGGCGCCGCGGCAATAGCCGAGCGGCTGCGCGGCATTGTGCTGGAAGTCGCGGACGCGGCCGATGAGGATCGAATGATCGCCCGCCTCGACCAACCGTTCCAGGTCGCAGTCGAAGGAGGCGACCGAGCCGTCGAGAACCGGGCTGCCGGTCTGTCCCGGGCGCCAGTGGACCGTGGCGAATTTATCGGCCGCCTTGGACGCGAAGATGCCGGAAGCCGCCTTCTGGCTTTCGTTCAAGACGTTGATGGCGAAGCTCTTTGCCGTCGCGAAGACCGGATGTCCCAGCGCCTTGTGGGCGATGCAGACGAGGACCAGCGGCGGGTCGAGCGACACCGAGGTGAAGGAGTTGGCGGTGAAGCCGCGCGGCTCGCCTCCCGGCCCGATCGTGGTGACGATGGTGACGCCGGTCAGGAAGGAGCCGAGTGCGCGCCGGAACTCGGCGCTTTCGAAGCTCGTCTGCGCTCCCTCATCTTGGCTTGAGTCCTCGCTGAGGAAGTCGGCGATGTGGCGCGTGGTGAGCTCGGGATCTGCCACCGCCATCATGTGCCTTTGGCCGGCGAGCACGGTGCAGCGGCCGTGCGGCGCGAGCCTGGCCATGGCGGCCGACATTGCCGGCGAGGAGTTCCCATCCTCGGAGCCGGTCATGAACAGAGCCGGCACGGCCAGCGTCGGCAGGCGCTCGGCGTGGTCGTTGTCGGCATGGGCGAACAGGCGGTAGGTGCGGGCATAGCCTTCGGGGTCGACCTCGCTCAACGCCGCCGCCGTCTTCCCGGCAGCCGCTGTGAGCTCGGCCGGAACCGGATCGCCGAACCAGCGCGCAATGGTCTGCGCGGCGCCTGCCGCGTCGCCGTGGCCGGTGAGGGCGGCAGCTCGCTCGCGGACTGCCGCGGCCAGTTCCGGCGGGCGCCGGAACACGACATTGAGCGAAACGATGCGGCTGACACGCTCCGGCGCGAGCAGAGCCAGCTCCTGCGCGACCAGCGCGCCCATCGAATGGCCGACGACCGATACCTTTTCGAGGCCGAGATGATCGAGCAGCCGGATCGCCTGCTTGGCATAGTCGGCCAGTTCCGGTGTTTGCGGCGGCAACGGCGATCGGCCATGGCCGAGCATGTCGATGGCGATGACGTCCCAACGATCCGCCATGCGCTCGATCTGCGGCTGCCAGATCGCCGCGTTCATGCCGACGCCATGAATGAACAGCACAGGCGCACCCGATCCGGCACGGATGAAGCTGGTGCCGTCGGGCGCGGTTGCCCGGGTCCATTCATATGCGACGGCATCAGCCATGCAGGTCGCCCACTTCCTTGAGATCCTGGTAACGGTCGCCGATGCGGTGATGCGGGCGGCCGCCGATGGAAGCGCCAAGCGCCACGACCAGCTCGTCGGGCGCGGGCGCATCGCCGATCTGGAAATGCACGGTCAGGTAATGCGAGCGCCGGCCTTCGTCGTTCTTGTCCATCAGCGGGATCATGATCGGCGTGTTCGGCCCGCCGCGCAGATTGGTGAAGGCGAGATAGGTCTTGGCGCCGACGGCGCGGCGATAATGGTTGCCGAAATGCAGCGTGTGGATCAGCGCCGAGGCGTGCTCGATCTCGCCCGACGTGCCGCATATGGCGGCCTTGCCATAGCCCTCGATCGCCTCGGCCGAACCGGCGGCAGCAATGATCTCGCGGGTCAGCATCTCTCCGAGCACCGGCGCATAGGCGCGGATCTCGGGCGAAAGGTCCTCGGTGAAGCCGCGACCCGCCCAGGGGTTCGTCAGTACGGCGGCGACGCCGATCAGGCGCAGCGGCCGAGGCGCCGCCTTGCCGCCTTCTATCAGCGTGTTTTCATTGTAGGTGACGATCTTGCGAATGGCCGGCTGCATGAAAACCTCTGTCGGGTGGGTTCGAGAAAGCACCATTTTTCGCGCCGTCTTATGGTATACCATACTATGGAGCACCGAATACCTTGTCAACAGGCCATGGAATCTGTTTTCGTAGCGGTACAGGGAGCAAGGACATGCAGGACGACACGCTTCGCATCGATCGCAGCGCCAAGACCTTGAGAACATTGGCTCTCGAGCGCATGCGCGAGGCCATCATGGATTTTCATTTCCAGCCCGGCGAAAGGCTGGTCGAGCGGCCGCTTTGCGATCAGCTCGGCGTCAGTCGCTCGGTTGTGCGCGAGGTCTTGCGGCAACTGGAGGCTGAAGGTCTCGTGCAGATGATCCCCGGACACGGGCCGGCGGTGGCGAGGCCGGATCTCGGCCGCACCGACGAGATCTATGAGCTCAGGGCCCTGCTCGAGGGGATCGCGGCGCGCGCCTGCGCCTTGTCGGCGACTGACGGGCAATTGACTGTCCTCGAACGTGCGCTCGAGGCCCTTTTTGAGGCTTGGGCATCCGGCAAGCCGCCGGCGGTGATGCGGGCGACGACCGGATTCTATGAGGCGCTGTTCGAGGCGGCGGACAAGCGCGTCGCCTGGGAGATCGTCAGCGGACTGAATGTGCGTATCAACCAGCTACGCTCGATGACGATCGCCTCGGCGAACCGGCGCGAGCCGGCGATCGCCGAAATGAACGCGATCATGAATGCGATCCGGGCGCGCAAGCCGGAGGAGGCGGAAGCCGCGGCGCGGCGCCATGTCGAATCCGCCTGGAAGATCGCCCGCACGGCGCTGCAGCCGCCGGCCGCTTGAGGCGACCTACACCTCCATCGCCGCCCTCAGCCACGCCGTGATGGCGTCGAAGTCGATCGGCTTCGTCGTGTCGACGTCGAAAAGCGGTCCGCGCCGCAGCGGCTCGGCGCGCTTGGCCAGTTCGATCAGTTCGGGGATGTAAGCCGCGCCCGGATGGCCGGCGGGCCTCTGATCGAGCCGGGCGCCGTAGCGCTCGGCAAGAACCTCGCCGGGCGCGTGGCACCAGATTTCGGCAGTCCGCTCGACGCCGGCTTTGCGCAGATGGTCTTCGAGAACTTCTCGTGGCTGGAAACCGAACCAGGCATCGACGACGAATGTGGCGCCCGCCGGAGCTTCGCCGACAACGGACCAGATCGCCTGGTAGCTGGCGCGGCCAAGCGTCCGGTTAAACTCGCGGTCGGCGCCGCCGAGTGTTTCGAGGAACGGGTTCTTGACCGTGTCGAGCGCCAGCAGCGGCCAGCCCATCCGGTCGGCGACGCCGCGTGAGACGGTGCTCTTGCCGCTGGCGGGGATGCCGTTGACAAGCACGGCGCGCCTTGCGGATGGCGTTCCTGCCTTCGCTCTGAGCGCCCGCAGGCCGGCGCCTATCACGCCAGCGTCGTCGCCGAGCTTAGCCGGTTCCACCTTGCATTGATACCAGGGCGCCAGCGCCGGCGCGCAGGCAAGCGCTCGGTGTGCCGCCCGGCCAAGGCCGCCGCCGAGCAGGACAAGGTCGGGGTCGAACATGGCGACAGCCGAATCGATTGCCGCCCGTAATGGCTTGGCCCAGGCTTCCAGTATGCCGCGCGCCGTGCCGTCGCCGGCCGCATCGCGGGCAAAGAGCTGATCGACGGAGATGCCCGGCCCCAGGCCTGCGCGTGCGATGTGGCGGCCGAGCGCAGTGCCCGAACTGGTGGTCTCGACGCAGCCGCGCCGGCCGCAGGCGCAGATCTCGCCGTTGGCGTCGACGCTGATGTGGCCGAGCTGGCCGGCCGTCGCGCGCCCGCGCATGATCTGACGGTTCTGTGCAACGGCGCCGCCGATGCCGGTGCCGATCGTGAACATGACGACATTGTCGTGCCCCGCGGCCGCCCCCAGCGCCATCTCGGCGACCAGCGCCATGTTGCAGTCGTTGTCGAGCACGACGGGCTTGCCGGCCATGCTCTCAAGCCGCTGTTGCAGGGCGACCGAAGCGAGGTCGACGTAACCGCCTGACAACACCGCGCCACGCCTGGCATCGACGCGGCCGGGAACGCCGACGCCGATGGCCGCCACCTCGGGTGTGTCGAGAAGGCGCACCATGTCGGCGATGCGGCCAAGCACCAGTTCCGGATCGGGCGCGCTGTTCTCGGCGACGCGCTTGAGGATTTCACCCGCGCCTGAGATGCGGGCGGCACGCAGATTGGTGCCGCCTATATCGATCCCGATGGCCATCGACCTTTGTGGCATGATGTTCCGCACTTGTCCGGCACCGTCCTGCGATTGAGGTCAGGCCGGCATCACCTGAATCACAATGCCCTAGAGCCGGATGATTTCAGGTCGAACCGACCTGAAATCTGAATCCGGCTCTAAATCAAAGAGATAGAGCATGATGTCGCCCGAAAACCGCTTCACACTTTTCGGCATCATGCTCTAGGCGGCCTTTTGCCGGTAGCGCCCGATCACCGCCTGGATCTCGCGCAGTCGCGGCACGGCGATGGTCTTCAGCCTTTCGCGCTGGATGTCACGGTCGAGCGATATGCAGTCCTTCCACAGCGAACGGCCGGCGATGACGCCGGACGCGCCGTTCTGCATAGCGATCTCGACCTGGCCGAGGAAGGTCGCATGGTTGACGCCGGCCGACAGCACCGCCCACGGCACCTGGCCCGCCATCCTGGTGATGTTGGCGCAGGCTTCGGCCGTGCCGGGATAAGGAAGCTTAAGCACCTTGGCGCCGTACTCCAGCGAAATCCTCGTGCCTTCCTCGACGAGCCAGGGCGTCTTGGCCGCATAATCCTCGGGGCTTTCGCCTTCGAGCTGATAGGTCAGGAACTCGACCACGAGCAGCAGGTCCTCTTTCCCGAAATCGGCGATGCACTGGCGCAGGATAGCGATGTTATGCTCGTTGGCCGCCGGCCTGTCGGCTCTGAGATAGACCATGATCTTGCCACCGGTGCCGCCCAGTTCCCGCACGCGCCGCGCGTCGATGCCGGGAACGAGACGCGACAGACGGTAGCCCTCGGGCGAGACATCGAAGCCGGAGGCGTCGAGACCGATGAGCAGGGCGGTGTCGCGGCTCAGCACGCCCTTGTCGACCACATGCGGCACGGCGCAAAGCGGGTCGAGCAACACGCAGGACGCAGCGCTGGCGAGGTAGCGCGTGATGTCCGCCTTGGTGTCGCCGAGCATGTCGTTGGTGATCTTGGCCTGTTCGGCCGGATCCGACGTCAGCAAGGTGCGCATGCCGCCGCGCTGGTCGCAGGCGATGGCCATCATGGCCCCGTCCGGTCCGCAGATTTGCTGGTAGCCGCGCAACTCCGCGGTGGTCATCTTCGCCATGGTCTTTTCGTCCGATGTTGGGCGCGCCCTCGCCGAGAGCGCGGATCAGGGATGCTCAGTTTCACCCGCCTGCCGGCAGAACGATTTTTGCGCCTTTGATGGTGCCGTCGGCTGCTGAAGAAGCGGCCTCGCCGGGGCAGTGACCTCAAGTTGCGGCTTCGCCGAATTTGCGCGATAACTCCCGTCGGCGCATGTGTGTGTAACACGTTGCTGAAAGGAATTGCAAGCTGCCTGTCTCTCCGGTCCAGGATGCGACCGCATCGCGCACGATGCTGCACACGGTCGCCAAGCTGCATTACGAGGCGGAGATGTCGCAGGTCGATATCGCGCGGCAGCTCGGCGTCTCGACGGCAACGATCTCGCGCCTGCTGCAGCGCGCGCGGGCCGAGGGGATCGTGCGGATCGAGGTTATCGATCTGGTGACGCCGGAGGACATCACCCGACAGCTGATCGACCGGCTGGGGCTTCGTGACGCCGCGGTGATCGAGACGCCGTCGGCCGGCGCGCTGACGGCGCTCGCCGCTCCGCTCGGCGGCCTGCTCAAACAGGCGCAACTGGCGGCCGGCTCCGTGGTGGCCATCGGCTGGGGACGCGCCGTGCGCGAGGTGATCCGGACCGGTCTGCCGCGCATTCCGGGCGTTCTCACCGTCGCCGCCACTGGCGGCATGCAGCAGCACGCTCCGCATTTCCAGATCAACGAGTTCGTGCGGCTTGCGGCTGAGGAGTTCGGCGGCACGCCGCACTTCATCCATGCGCCCTATCTGCCGTCGAGCGAGCTGCGCGAGGTTTTCCTTGGCGATGCCGCCATCCGCGATGCCGTGGCGCTTTGGGACCGTACCGACGTCGCGATCGTCGGCGTCGGCCTGCCGCATGCCATCAACGCGCCGGAGGCGAGTGCCGCGACGCCGAGCGAGCGGGCGCTGGTCCATGCGGCGGGCGATGTGCTTCGGCACTATTTCGATGCCGATGGCGTGCTGATCCCTTGGGAAGGAGAGAGCCGGATGATCGCGATGTCGCCGGCACAGCTTCGCGCCGCGTCGCTGGCGATCGGCGTCGCAGCTTCGCCGGAGAAGGCAACCGCGATCATCGGCGCCGTCCGTGCCGGGCTCATCAATGCCCTGGTGACGGATACGAAGACGGCGCAGGCCGTCCTCGACGCCTTGCCGGCTCGTTAAATCGTTAGCAGTCGGCCAGTGCAGGTCGCCGGCGCGAAATCAGTTGTGTCGCCGCAAGCTCGGAGCAATAGTCCGCCGGGGCCTCTTCGGAGCAGGCAGATGCTGTCCGGTGCGAAAAAGCTGGCGCTGCGATCTCGGAAAAACCGAGTTGCAATTTATTTCTGCAAAGTGTTACAAGTCTGCGCACTCGGTGTGGATGAACTCCGAGCGGCGCAGTTCCTCGGGCCTGGCTGAGGCCGGCAAACGAGACTGCGGCTAATGGCCGGTCGGCTTCGACCGGCTCGCATATCGACCGGAGGGCGCTTGGGAGGAAAGCTGCCCGCGAGAGCAGACAGGCGTTCCCGGCCGTCGGCATCCTGGGCGGATCGATGGCCATTCCAGTCAATTGCAACGGCAAATCTGCCAACCATAAAGAGGAGGAGTTCATGAAGAAGATTGCTGCCGCGCTCGCGGCGCTCGCCGTCAGCGTTGGGGTGCTGATTGCGCCCGCGCAAGCGCAGGACAAGAAATACACCATCGCGCTCATTCCGGGCCTGACCACCGACGGTTTCTACATCACCATGCGCAAAGGCGCCCAGGCGGCGGCCGACGCGCTCGGCGTGAACCTGGTTTTTCAGGGCGCCCCGGAGTTCAATCCGGTGACCCAGGTGCCTGTGCTTGACGCCGTCATCGCCAAGAAGCCGGATGCGATCCTGATCGCGCCGACCGACAAGGTTCAGCTGGTCGAGCCGCTGCGCAAGGCCAATGACGCCGGCATCCCGGTCATCACCGTCGACACCTTCATCGGCACCGGCGCCTACCAGACCGGCGCCGGCGACGCCGATTTCCCGCTGGCCTATATCGCTTCCGACAACGTGCTCGGCGGGGAGATCGCGGCACGGGCTTTGGCCACCGCAATCGGCGACAAGGGCAAGGTCTATGTCTCGAACGTCAAGCCCGGCATCTCGACCACCGACCAGCGGGAAGAGGGCTTCAAAAAGGAAATGGCCAAGCATCCCGGCATCACCGTGCTGGAGACCCAGTTCAACGACGACGACGCCAACAAGGCGGCCTCGCAATTGCAGGCGGTGTTTGCCCGCAATCCCGATCTCGTCGGCGTCTTCGGCGCCAACCTGTTCTCGGCGCTGGGCGCCGCCAACGGCGTCAAGCAGGCCGGGCAGACCGGCACCGTCAAGGTGGTTGCCTTCGATGCTCCGACCAGCATCGTCGACAACATCAACACCGGCCTGGTGGACGTGGCGATCGCCCAGCATCCGGCCGAAATCGGTTATTTCGGCGTCGTCTCGGCCTATGCGCACCTGACCAGCCATTCGATCCCGGTTTCGATCGGCACCGGCTTCACGATCATGGACAAGTCCAACATCGCGGATCCGAACATCTCGAAGTATCTATACTCCGAGTAACCAAACGCGTTTGGTCTCCTCCCGAACTGCCGGGAGGGGACCTGCGCTTGAAGCAAGCCGCGCCGCGGAGCATTCATGACCTCAACAACGCCGGCCCAGCAGGCCGAAAAGCATATCGCCCCCCAGGCCGACCACAGCGAAGCGGCCAAGAGCTGGATCCGACGCATCGCCGAAGGGCGCGCATGGCTGTTCCTCGCCGCCCTGATCGTCTGTTTCGAGGTCTGGTCAAGGGTCGTCTATGGCGCGACCTTCGTGCTCAATCCGTTCAACCTGCAATCGATTGCGATATTCGCCGTGGCGCCGCTGCTGCTCGCGACCGGGCAGACCTTCGTCATCATCTCGGGCGGCATCGACCTCTCGCTCGGCTTCATCATGGGGCTCGCTGCCGTCATTGCCGCGCATGCGACCAACATGGCCGGGGCCGCCATCCCGTTGCCGCTGGCGATGCTGGCCGGAATTCTTGCCGCTGTGATCGTCGCGGGGGTGCCCGGCGTCATCAACGGCCTCTTGATCTCGCGCCTCAGGGTTCCGCCCTTCATCGGCACGCTCGGCATGTTCGGCGTCGCGCGCGGCGCCGCCTACCTGCTTGCCGGGGGCACAACGGTGCCGGTGCAGAATTCCTGGTTCGCGCTGCTCGGCAACGGCAAGTTCTACAGCGTGCCTTACCTTGTCATCATCACCGCGATCTTCGTGATCGTGATGCACTACATTCTGAGCCAGACGCGGTTCGGCCAGCACAATTACGCGATCGGCGCCAATGCGCAGGCGGCACGGCGCGCCGGCATCGACATCAAGGATCACATCTTGCGCCTCTACGTGTTGTCGGCTATGTGCGCCGGCCTCGGCGGCGCGCTCTATGCCGCGCGCTTCACGGCGGGCGCCGCGCAGGCCGGCGAGCCGCTGCTTCTGGACAGCGTCGCCGCGGTGGTGATCGGCGGCGCCAGCCTGTTCGGCGGGTCCGGCACGATCTTAGGCACCGTGGCCGGCGCGCTGGTGATCGCGGTCATCCAGTACGGGCTGGTCTTCGTCAATGTCGAGCCGTTCTGGCAGTTCATCGCCGTCGGCGTCGTCATCATCATTTCCGTCCTTATCGACCAGGCGCAGCGCCGGTTCAGTGGAGCCCGTCAGGATGAATAGCAGCGTGCAGACCGCTCCTCTCCTCGAAGTCCGGAACCTGTCCAAGCATTTCGGCGCCGTGCGCGCGCTCAACGATTTCTCCATGGTCGTGCGGCCGGGCGAAGTCGTGGCGCTTGCCGGCGACAACGGCGCCGGCAAGACGACGCTGATCAAGGCGATATCCGGGGTCTATCAGCCGACCGGCGGCGAAATCCTGCTGAGAGGTCAGCCGGTGAGCTTCGCCACGCCGCAGGAGGCGCGCGAGAAAGGCATCGAGACGATCTACCAGGATCTCGCTCTGGCCGACAATCTGTCGATCGGCGCCAACATCTTTCTTGGCCGCGAGCCGATGCGAAAGGCATTCGGCTTCCTGCCCGTGCTCGACCGCAAGGCGATGGCCAGAGCGGCCAAGGAGACGATGAGCCGGCTCGACTTCCATGTCAGCCGGCTGGAGGCGCCGGTCAGCAATTTCTCCGGCGGCCAGCGGCAGGCCGTCGCCATCGGCCGCGCCGTCTACTGGGACGCGCAGATCCTGATCATGGACGAGCCGACCGCGGCGCTCGGCGTTCCGGAGCAGCGCAAGGTCATTTCGCTGATCCATCAACTCAAGGCGCAAGGGCGCGGCGTGATCTTCATCTCCCACAATCTGCAGGACATCTTCGCCGTCTCCGACCGTATCGTCGTGCTGAGGCGAGGCGTCCAGGCGGGCGAGCGCAAGATCTCCGAGACCAATCACGACGAAGTCGTCAAGCTGATGGTCGGCGGCTAGAGCGTTTCACCGTTTCACGGAAACGGCGAACCGCTCTATCTCTTTGTTTTGACGCAATTCCGGACGGAAAACCGCTCACACTTTTCCTGGAATTGCTCTAGGTCTTTTTGAGCATGATCTTATCCGAAAACCGGTTCCCACTTTTTGCTACGCTGACCTTCGGTTCGGGATCATGCTTTAGCCGGCGTCGCGGTTGGTCAGCGCGATGTGACAGCAGCCGGAGCCGTGGCCCGGCGTCCAGGTGACATTGGCGAAACGCACGCCGGTCGCCTCGAACAGGCCGCGGTCGAACGCGCCGGCGATGCGGCAGAGAGTGGCGAGCTTTTCCTCGCCGACCCCGGCCTCGACCCAGGCGTCCTTGAGCGGGCAGCGCTTCACCTTGAAGGCGATGTGGTCCGGCCCGCGATCGACGTCGGTCGGATACATGCGGCCGCCATCCGGACTGACGGAAAGGAAGGCCTCGCCGATCGCCAGCGCGTCGTTAGGGCCGAAACCGGCAAAGGCCGCTGCTGCGACTTCCCGGCCGCGCTTTTCGATGGTGCGGATCATGATCGCCTCGGCCCTCTCGGCGCCAAGCTCGGCGGTAAGTTCATCCAGGAAGAGGCGATAGAGATCGGCCCGGTTGCGGAAAGCGGAATCGAGTTCGCGCGACAGTTTCTCGGCTCTGGCTGCTTCGGGGTCAGTCATGACGTTGTGGTCCTGCTCAATTTCGGCGTTGCCGTCACCAGCGCCTTGCCGATCGCCGATTGCGGGTTTGCGATCACGGCGCGGGCATCGCCGCTCTCGGCGATCCGGCCGGCCTCGAGGATGACGATGCGATGCGCGACGGCGCGGATGACGCCGAGGTCATGGGAAATGAAAAGATAGGCAATCCGTTCCTGTCTTTGCAGATCGAGCAGCAATTCCAGGATTTGCCCGCGCACCGAGACATCGAGCGCCGACACCGCCTCGTCGAGGACGACCAAGGAAGGTTTCGTGGCGATGGCGCGGGCGATCGCCACCCGCTGGCGCTGACCGCCGGAAATCTCGTGGATGGCGCGCGCGGCAAGGCCGGCATCGAGGCCGACGCGCTCTAGCAGCGCCGCGATACAGCGCGGACGCTCGGCGCGCGAGGCGATGTTGTGGATGCGCAACGGATCGTCCAGCACGCGCGCCACCGTCGCGCGCGGGTTGAAGGCGGCGAGCGAATCCTGGAACACCATCTGGAGCCGGGCGCGGCGGGCGCGTAATGCGGCGCCCGAAAGCGCAAGGAAGTCTGTGCCCTCGAAGTCAATGCGGCCGGAGTCTGGCTCGAGCAGCCGCAGCACCAGCCGCGCGATGGTCGATTTGCCGCTGCCTGACGGACCGGCAAGCGCCAGCGTCTCGGCCGGGCCGATCTCGAACGAGACGTCATCGACCGCGGGAAAAGGCTTGCCGCCGCGGCGATAGCGCTTGGCTAGGCTGGAGACGGCGAGGAGGGTCATGTCAACGCGCCTTGCCGGTCGAGCAACGGCTCGGCGTCGAGGCCGAGATGGGCATCGAGCAGTGCGCGCGTATAGGCTTGGCGCGGTGCGTTGATGATTTTCTCCGTCGCGCCAACTTCGACCAACTCGCCATGGCGCAGCACCGCGATGCGTTCGGCCAGCGTGGCGGCCAGAGCAATGTCGTGGCTGATGAAGATAAGCGTCATACCGTCCTCGGCGACCAGCCGGCGGATCAGGGCGACAATTTCGGCCTGGACGATGGTATCGAGCGCGCTGGTCGCCTCGTCGGCGATCAAAAGCTTGGGCGCGGTGGCGATTGCCGCGGCAATCGCCACGCGCTGTTTCTGGCCGCCGGAAAGCTGGTGCGGATAGGCGCGCAAGGCGGCTTGCGGGTCAGGCAGGCGGACGCGCTCGACGAGGGTTTTGGCGCGCGCCAGGGATTGGGACCAGCCAAGGCCGAGATGGGTGTTCACGACTTCGGCGATCTGCTTGCCGACTGTCATTACGGGGTCGAGGCTGGAGGAGGGATCCTGGAAGACGAAGCCGATGTCGCGGCCGAGGAGGGGGCCTGCACTGGTCTTGAAGGAATGAGACGATTGAAGTTGGCCTGCTGACCATTCGATCGTTCCGCCGATCTTAGCCGACCTCGCCAACAACCCCGCAATCGCCAGCGCCAGCGTGCTTTTCCCCGAGCCGCTTTCGCCGATGATCGCGAGGCGCTCGCCAGCTTCAACCTCAAGGCTCACGCCATTCAGCGCCGCCACCTCCGCGCCGTCGCGGCGATACCGCACCGAAAGATCGCGGATCGAGAGAAGCGCGGTCACGACAGGCTCCTGCGCGCCGCGGCGCTTTCCACCACGCCCTCGCCGGCGAGGTAGACGCCGAGCACGGTCAGCACCAGCGCGATGCCGGGAACGATCGACAGATACGGCGCGGTGCGCAAGACAGCGCGGCCTTCGGCGATCATGCCGCCCCAGGTGACGCGGTTGGGATCGCCGAGACCGAGGAAGGAAAGTGCCGCCTCGGTGAGGATGGCCGCCGCCACTATCACCGAGGACAGCGCCAGCACCGGCGGTAAGGCGTTGGGCAGCACCTCGCGAAAAGCGATCGCGAGCGGATGCATGCCGATGACCCGGGCGCCGGCGACATAGTCGCGCTCGCGGATCGACAGGACTTCCGCGCGGGCAACACGGGCAGGGCCGGTCCAGGCGCCGAGCGCTATTGCCCAGACGACGACGCCGAGCGAGGGGCCGACGATGCTGACGAAGGCCAGAGCAAGCAAAAAACTCGGCACGGTCTGGAAGGCGTCAGTGATGCGCATCAGCATCTCGTCGACGAGGCCTCCCGCGAAACCGGCCAGCGTGCCGACCACCGCGCCGATCAACAGCGCCGCGGCCGCTGCCGCCAGCCCGACCGCCAGCGACGTGCGGGCACCGTGGAACAGCTCGGCCAGCACGTCACGGCCGAGCCGGTCGGTGCCGAGCGGCAGCGACCAGTCCTGGAACGGCGGCAGCAGCGCCGGGCCGGCGATCGCCTGCGGATCGCCCGGGAAAAGCAGCGGCACCGCCAGCGCCATCGCCACCAGCAAGGCAAGGATGACTGCGCCCGCAATCGCCTCCGGCGTGCTGAAGAAGCGGCGCAGCCGGTTCATGCGCCGGCCTCGCTGGCGCCGACGCGCGGATCGAGGAAGGCGTAGGCAAGGTCGACCAGGAGATTGATGGCGACAACGACGACGGCGCTCACCAGGACGATGCCGAGCAGCAGCGGCGTGTCGCGCCCGGCGACGGCTTCCTGCGCCAGCCGGCCGAGGCCGGGGACGGCAAAGACGCTTTCGATGACGACGCTGCCGCCGAGCATCTGCGCCGATTGCAGGCCGAGCATGGTGACCAAGGGCAGCAGCGCGTTGCGGGCGACATGGGCAAGCACGATGCGGCGGCGCGTCAGGCCCCTGGCGCGGGCGGCGAGGACAAAGTCCTGCCGCCAGGCCTCGGCCATGCCGGCGCGCATCATGCGCAGATAGAGCGCGAGGTAGATGAAGCCGAGCGCCGATACCGGCAGCACGAGATGCACGGCAATGTCGGCGGAGCGGGAAAACCCGGTCTTGCCGGAGGCGATGGTCTCGACGCCGCCGATCGGCAGCCAGCGCAAATCGACGGCGAAGACGACGATCAGCACAAGGCCGAGCCAGAAGCCGGGCACGGCATAGAGTGCCAGCGAGCCGATCGACAAGAGGCGATCGCGAAAACTGCCGGGCCTCGCGCCGGCAAAGATGCCGAGCGCCGAGCCGAGGCCGAAGGAAAGGGCGGTGGCGCTGCCCATCAGGATGAGCGTGGTGGGGAGACGTTCGAGAATGACGTCGCGGATCGGCCGCGAGAAGGTGACGGACTGGCCGAGATCGAGGTGCAGCAATGCCCAAAGGTAGTTTGCCAGCCGGGTCAGTTCGGATTGGTCGAGTCCCCAGCGGTGGCGCAGCAATTCGATCATGCCGGCATCGCCGCCGGTCGAGACGATATAGGCGTCGACCGCGTCGCCTGGTGCCGCTTCGAGCAGGAGGAAGCTGCCGATGATGACGATCAGGAGGACGAAGATGCTACCGAAGAGACGGCGGCGCAGGAGGGTGAGGGCGCGTGTCATGCGCGCCTCGAAGGCTTACGCTCACTAAGAGAAATGTCGCGCCTAGGCACCCCCCTCTGTCCTGCCCGTCCTTCGCAGCAGCTGCGCTGCAGCTTCGGAGGGTGGACCGGACATCTCCCCCGCAAGGGGGGAGATTGGCGGCTTCGCTGACGGCACCCGTTCTGCCGGGCGACAGCGTTGGAGATTGGCGAAGGCCAAAATGAAATCTGATCTCCCCCCTTGCGGGGGAGATGTCCGGCAGGACAGAGGGGGGTGGGCGGGAACTCGGCCTTTGCCCAAGTTCCCATTCTCTTGCGAACTTTCATCCGCGCGAGTGTGTCACGATTCCAAATAGGTGTCCGCCCAGTTCGACACCGCCCAGCGCGGGTTGTTGGCGATGTTGCCGACCGTATCGCGGGCGACGGAAATGAAGCTCCATTCGGCGACATTGATCAACGGCAGGTCGGCCGCGACCTTCTTCTGGAATTCTTTGTACAGCTCGGTGCGGGCGGCAGTATGGAGCGTCTCCGAAGCCTTGGCGATCAACGCATCCAGCTCGGCATTCTTGTAGCCGCCCTGGTTGGAGAAGGGCACGCCATCGGGGATGCCGCTCTGCACCAGGATGGTGGTCGAGATCGCCGGGTCGCCGCGGAACACCGGCGGGCCGACGGCGAGATCGAAGGCATGGTCGGTATAGACGGCCTTTATGTGGGCGGCGGAATCGTTGTTGACGATCTCGGCGTCGATGCCGATCGCGGCCAGCGCCTGGCGCAGATAGTCGCCGAATTGCTTCGTCTCGTTGAAGTAGGGCGCCGGCAGCAGTTTCAGCGAAAAGCGCTTGCCGTCGTCGGCGCGCTTGTAGCCGGCTTCGTCCAGCAGATCGTTGGCCTTGGCGACGTCGAACGCGTAGGTCGGGACGCCGGCGGTGTAGAATTGCGGATCGTTCTTCGGCACCGGGCCGGTGGCGGTCGCGGCATAGCCGAGGAAGATCGTCTTGACGACGAAGTCCTTGTCGATGGCATGGGCGATGGCCTGCCGCACCTTGAGATCGGCCAGTTCCTTGCGGCGATGGTTGATCTCGACGACGAGCTGATAGGTCAGCCCCTCATAGCCCTTGGTGATGACCTTCAGGCCCGGCACCTTGGAGATGCGGTCGAGGTCGGCGAGCGGGACAGCGGAGAAGGCGGCAAGCTGGATCTCTTCGGCCTCGAGGGCCGCGGCGGCCGAGGTGCGATCGGGCAGCACCTGGTAGATGATCTCGTCGAGATAGGGCTCGTCCTTGCCCCAATAATCGTCGTTCCGCGCCAGCCGGTAGTACTGGCCGGCCTTGTATTCGGCGAATTTGAACGGGCCGGTGCCGACTGGCGCGTTGTTGGCCGGATTGTCCTCGATCTTGCCGTTCTCATAAACATGCTTCGGCACGACGCTCGACAGCGCCGGCAACGCGTTGCGGATCAGCTGGAACGGCGTGGGCTTGACGAATTTGAACACGGCGGTCAGGTCGTCGGGCGTGTCGACCGCGCTGAGATCCTTGAACACGGTGCGCCCGAGATTTTGCAACGGCTTCCAGATATGCAGCGCCGAGAAGGCGACGTCGGCTGAGGTGAAGGGCTTGCCGTCATGCCATTTGACGCCGTCGCGCAATTTGAAGGTGACCGACAGGCCGTCGGCGGCGCCTTCCCAGGAGAGCGCGAGGCGCGGCTCAAGTCCATCCTTGCCGTCGAAGGAGGCCTCGGCCAGCGTCTCGACGACCTTGCTGGAAATGAAGAAGACGCCATTGGAGGCGACAATCGCCGGGTTGAGGTTGCGCGGTTCGGAGTCGGCGGCGACGATCAATCGCCCGCCTTTCTTCGGCGTCTGCGCCCGGCCGATCGCCGGCAACGCGGTCGATGCCAAGAGCAGCGCCGAACCGGCAAGCAGGCCGCGGCGTGAAATCGTCAATTCGGACATTGCTCAAACTCCCCTCTGCACCCGCGACAGGCGCAGGCAACCTCGAAATGAGCGGGATTATGGCCCTTGGCAAAGGTTTCGCCAGAGACGGTTTTGGCGCAGTATGACTTGGCTTTGAAATTTTCGTCCACTGGACCAGTTTTTCCTGGGCTGTAGGAGCGGCTATCTGGTAGGACCAGATATGTCGATGACCGTTTCGACAGAGGGCGATAAGCCTAAGATTACCCATATGTCGCCAATTCTGGCTGGACCAGAGTGGCCAAAATGGTGCAGATTTGGCCTACGCCAAGATTTAAAGAAGATGGGCCGCTTGAACGGCCGGGGAAATCAGGGAGAGGCAGATGAACATCGCTCCGGACAAGACCGACGTCAGCGGCATCCCGTTCGACCAGGCGCGGGTGGACCGGCTGATGGAAGAGGCCGGCATCGACGTGCTCTTCGCCACCTCCAAGCACAACACGCAATATCTGCTCGGCGGCTACAAGTTCATCTTCTTCGCCGCCATGGATGCCATCGGCCACAGCCGCTATCTACCGATCGTCCTTTACGAGAAGGGCGGGCCGGAGCACGCGGCCTATGTCGGCAACAAGATGGAAGGAGGCGAGCACCAGAACCATCCGTTCTGGACACCGACATTGCATGCCGCCTGCTGGGGCACGCTCGACGCCGCCAACCTTGCGGCGGAGCATTTGCAGAAGATCGGCAAGCAGGCTGCCCGCATCGGCATCGAGCCGGGCTTCCTGCCGTCGGATGCCTATACGCTGATCCGTAAGGCGCTGCCTGACGCGAAGCTGATCGATGCGACCGGCATGCTGGAGCGCATGCGCGCCATCAAGACCGAGGCCGAGCTGGAAAAGCTGCGCATCGCCTCCGAACTGATCACCGATTCCATGCTGGCGACAATTGCCTGGGCGCGCGAGGGCACGACCAAGACCGACATCATCGAGCAGCTCAGGCGCGAGGAGACCAATCGCGGCGCGCATTTCGAATACTGCCTGCTGACGCTGGGCTCCAGCCACAACCGCGCCGCCTCGAGCCAGGCGTGGAAGAAGGGCGAGGTGCTGTCGATCGATTCCGGCGGCAATTATCACGGCTATATCGGCGACCTCTGCCGCATGGGCGTGCTTGGCGAGCCGGATGCCGAGCTGGAGGATCTGCTGGCCGAAGTGGAAGCGGTGCAGCAGGCGGCCTTTTCCAAGGTCAAGGCGGGCACGCTTGGCGGCGATATGATCGCGCATGCCGAAAGCGTGCTGAAGGCTTCGAAAGTTGCGTCCTACACGGATTTCTTCGCCCACGGCATGGGGCTGATCACGCATGAAGCGCCGTTCCTGATGACTAACCATCCGGTCACCTATGAAGGCACCTATGCCGCCAAGCCGCTGGAAAAGAACATGGTGCTCTCGGTCGAGACGACCATGCTCCACCCGACGCGCGGCTTCATCAAGCTTGAAGACACGGTGACCGTGACCGACGCCGGCTATGTGATGTTCGGCGACCGCGGGCGGGGGTGGAACAGGGGCGGGGCGGCTTAACGCCGACGGCGCTCCCCCTCACCCGGATTGCCAAACCGAATTGCAAGGGCAATTCGAGGCAATCCAACCTCTCCCCAAGGGGAGAGGAGCCTATCAGCGCCGGAGCCAGTCTCTTCTCCTCACCGGGGAGAAGGTGGCCGCGAAGCGGCCGGATGAGGGGCTGCGACGCTGAAGATCACGCGCCCGCCGGCAGCAACCTGAAATCTGGTAGCTCCCGCAGCGCCAGCTCCGGTCCGGCCGGCGAATAGACGACGAACAACTGCATCGGCTGATCGCCGGTGTTGAGCGTCGAATGGAAGCGGCTTTCCGGCACGTAGATGGTGCAGCCGGGACCGACCTTAGCCACCACCGGGTTGCCCTTTTCGTCCTCGATCATCTGCTCGCCATTGCCGGAGATGACGAAGATGATTTCCTCCGCGCCCGGATGGTTGTGGCGCGTGTGCCCCTTGCCGGGCGGCAGGTCGACGACGCCGCCGGAAAAGCGCTCCGCGCCGTTCACTTCCGGCGCGACGGTGAGCGCCAGTCTGCCCCAGTCGAAGTTTGCTCCTGTCGGCCATTGTCTCATCCCTTCCTCATTCCGCGACGGCTTTTGATGCACCGATCGCAACCGCCTTGAAATCCGCCGTCTGCCTGGCGATCGCGGCTTCGGCCGGCAGCCGCTCCATCGAGCTTGCGCCGTAGAAGCCGTGCAGCCCCCTGCTGCGCTCCAGGATGTAGCGCGCGTCGTCGGGCATGGAGATCGGCCCGCCATGGCAAAGCAGGATGACGTCCTTGCGCACCGAGCGCGCGGCATCGGCAATCGCGTCGATCTCGTTTACGCAGGCGTCGAGCGACTTCGCCGAGGTGGCGCCGATCGAGCCGCCGGTCGTGACGCCCATATGGGCGACGACGATGTCGGCGCCGGCTCGCGTCATGGCGCGCGCTTCGTCCGGGTTGAAGACGTAAGGCGTGGTCAAGAGGTCGAGCTTGTGCGCCTCGGCGATCATGTCGACCTCGAGACCAAAACCCATGCCGGTCTCCTCAAAACTCTGGCGCATGGTGCCGTCGAACAGGCCGACGGTCGGAAAGTTCTGCACGCCGGAGAAGCCCATCGTCTTCAGCTCGGTGAGCAGCAGCGGCATGATGACGAAGGGGTCGGTGCCGTTGACGCCGGCCAGCACCGGCGTTTTCTTCACCACCGGCAGCACCTCATAGGCCATTTCCTTAACGATCTCGTTGGCATTGCCATAGGCGAGCAGGCCGGCGGCCGAGCCGCGCCCGGCCATGCGATAACGGCCGGAATTGTAGATGATGATCAAGTCGATGCCGCCGGCCTCCTCGGCCTTGGCCGACAGGCCGGTGCCGGCGCCGCCGCCGACGATCGGCACGCCCTCGGCGATCATCTTGCGGAATTTTTCCAGGATTTCTTTGCGTGGAATGGCGCCCATTCTGTCGGGTCTCACTTCTTGGCGATGTCGAGGAAGGCCTCGGCCGCGGCCGTGGCGAATGCGGGATCGTTGATGTGCAGCGGCAGCCGCGTCACGGTGCGGTTCTTCGTCGGCCTGATGGTGCGTTCGATCGCTTCAAACAGGACAGCATCGGCCTCCGGGTTGAAGAAGGCGCCGCCTGCGATGTCGAGCGCGGACACACCTTTTTCCGGGATGAGGAAACGGACCGGACCGTCGCAGTTGGCGAGGCGGCCGCCGATCCATTCGCCGATCCGGCGGCATTCCTCGGCCGTGGTGCGCATCAACGTCACGTTCGGGTTGTGCTCGTAAAACAGCCGGCCCCGATAGCGCTCGGGGATCGTTGGCGGCGCCCAGAAGTTCACCATGTCGAGCGCGCCGACCGACCCGACATAGGGCAGTTTCGCGCGGGCAATCGCGCCGAAGCGATCCTCGGTCGCCGGCAACACGCCACCGAACAGCAGGTCGCAGACTTCCGTCGTGGTGATGTCGATGACGCCGGCGAGCAGACCGCTGTCGGCAAGCTTCTCCATCGAGCGGCCGCCGGTGCCGGTGGCGTGGAAGACCATGCAGTCATAGTCGGCGCGCAACCGGTCGGCGATTGCGGTGACGCATGGCGTGGTGACGCCGAACATGGTCAAGCCCAGCGCCGGCTTGCCGGCGGCGGACGATGCCGGCTTCGCGGCCATGCCGGCGATGGCTTGGGCGGCATTGTGCAGCACGACCCGCGACAGGCGGTTGAGGCCGGCCATGTCGGTCACCGACGGCATCATGATAATGTCGGAGACGTCGACATAAGGCGCGGTGTCGCCGGAAGCGAGTGTCGAGACCATGATCTTCGGCAGTCCGAGCGGCAGCGCGCGCATGCCGGCGGTGACGATCGAGGTGCCGCCGCCGCCGCCGATGCCGATCACGCCGGCGACGTCGTCGCGGGATTGGATGAATCGGGCAAACGCGACGCCCATGCCGGCGACGGCCGTGCCGCGATCGTCGATGCCGAGCACCGCGCCGGCTCCGTCCGGATGATGCGCGGCGACCTCGCTGGCCTGGATGTCCACCGGCACGGTGGCGCCGCGCGTGCCGATGTCGACGCGGGCGACCGCGCCGCCGGCGGCAGTGACGGCATCGGCCAGGAAGGCGAGTTCCTCACCCTTGGTGTCGGCCGTGCCGGCCACATAGATGCGCTTCATCCGCGTTTCCCCGTTGTCTCTCCCGTTCTCCGGCGCGCCCGGCGTTGCCGCCTGCCGCTTCTCGCACGGCGCGATGCCTTGCAATTTTTTGAGACGCGCGTATCGTATTGACATGGATGTCTCACGTCAACAAGCCGCTTCGAACGACGACGCCGAGCAAATGCCGGCAGCCGAAAAGGGGCCACGCGCGCGGACGAGACGGCTGATGCTGGAGACGGCGACGCGGCTGATGCAGGCTGGCGTGACGCCTTCGGTGAGCGAAGTCGCCGAGGCGGCGGAAGTGTCGCGCGCGACCGCCTATCGCTACTTCCCAAGCCAGGCGGCGCTGGTGCAGGCGGTCGTCGACAAGGGGCTCGGTCCGATCCTGACCTGGAAATCGGCTTCGACCGATCCGGAGCGGCGAGTGGCGGATCTGTTCGCCACCGCCATGCCGCGCATCGAGGCTTTCGAGGCGACGTTCAAGGCGGCGCTCAAGCTTTCGCTCGACCAGTGGGCACAGCGGCAGGCGGGCACGCTGGGCACCGAGCCGGCCTTCACGCGCGGTCATCGCGTCGATCTTTTGAAGGACGCGATCGCGCCGCTCAAGGGTCAACTCAAGCCGCGTCAGTTCAAGCGTCTTGCCCAAGCGCTGTCGATGATGTTCGGCGTCGAGGTGCTGATCGTGCTGAAGGATATATGGGGGCTGGAGAGCCGCGACATGATGTCGGTCGCCGACTGGGCGGCGGGCGCGCTGGTGCGCGCGGCGATAGCGGAATCGGAGGCGAAAGCGGGTGGAGTTTCGACATCACCCAAGACGGAGATGTCTTAAATCTGGTTCGACCAGATTGGACGGCCGGCTACCGATAATAATTGTGGTGCATCGCCGGAAGCAAGGCTTTCATGTATCAAGGAGTAGGGAAAATAAGGGAAAACAGACAGATACTGCCTCGATTGGCTTGTCGAACCGCTTCGAGGCGTCCAAGAAAGCGCTTGACGTCCCTCTTGAATTGGTAATACCAGATCAGTACACATAAAGCGGATCGAAAGTGAGGGCTGCGATCTATTTTTTCCGGCAGGACGAGGAGGCTCGAAACCGGAAAAGTGCCGTCACGGGAGGAACTACCAGGGCCGACCATGCTGCCGGCTCTCAATGACACGGTAGAATGCGCACCAGGGAGGAAAACTATGCGCAAGATAGTAACCAGCGTGCTTGCTGGTATCGGCCTGTCGCTTGCCTGCGGGACATCCGTCTATGCGCAGGACAAGGAACTCACCATCTTCTGGGCGGAATGGGATCCGGCCAACTATTTGCAGGAACTCGGCAACGAGTACGAGAAGGAAACCGGCGTCAAGATCACGGTGGAAACCACCCCCTGGTCGGACTTCCAGACCAAGGCCTTCACCGAATTCAATGCCCATGGCGATGCCTACGATATGGTGGTCGGCGACTCGCAATGGCTCGGCGCCGGCTCGACCGGCGGCCACTATGTCGACCTGACCGACTTCTTCAACAAGCACAAGCTGAACGACGTGATGGCGCCGGCGACGGTGAAATATTACGCCGAATATCCCGGCAACAGCGGCAAGTACTGGGCGATCCCGCTCGAAGGCGACGCCGTCGGCTGGTCCTACCGCAAGGACTGGTTCGAGGACCCGAAGGAAAAGGAAGCCTTCAAGGCCAAATACGGCTACGACCTCGACGTGCCGAAGGATTTCAAGGCGCTGCATGATATCGCCGAATTCTTCCACCGGCCGGACCAGAAGAAGTACGGCATCGCCATCTACACCGACAATTCCTATGACGCGATGGCGATGGGCTTCGAGAACGCGCTGTTCTCCTATGGCGGCGAATTGGGCGACTATTCGACCTACAAGGTCGATGGCATCATCAACTCGGACAAGGCGGTCGCCGCGCTCGACGCCTACAGGGATCTCTACAAGTTCACCCCTCCGGGCTGGGCCAAGTCGTTCTTCGTCGAGGACAACCAGGCGATCACCGAGAACCTGGCGGCGATGAGCATGAACTATTTCGCGTTCTTCCCCTCGCTGATCAACGAGGCGTCGAACCCGAACGCCAAGAACACCGGCTTCTTCGCCAACCCTCCGGGACCTAACGGCGATCAGTTCGCAGCGCTCGGCGGCCAGGGCATCTCCATCGTCTCCTACTCGCAGAAGCAGGACGAGGCGATGAAGTTCCTCGAATGGTTCATCAAGGACGAGACCCAGAAGAAGTGGGCGGCGCTCGGCGGCTACACCTGCAGCGCGGCCGTGCTGAAGTCGCCTGAATTCCAGAACGCCACGCCTTACAACAAGGCCTTCTACGAGACCATGTTCAAGGTGAAGGACTTCTGGGCGGTGCCGGAATATGCCGAACTGCTGCAGCAGCTCAACCAGCGCATCTATCCCTATGTGATCGGCGGACCTGGCTCGGCCAAGGAGACGCTCGACGCACTGGCTGGCGACTGGAACGCGACCTTCAAGAAATACGGCCGCGTGAAGTAACCGACATGCCTCACGGAGGAGGCATTCCATGCCTCCTCCGCTCTTTTTTCTGAAATCTGGAGCAGGGTTTTGGCGACCACGATGATCACCACGCTGGACAGGTCCTCGCGGGCCGCGGCCCGCGGCCTCAGCGACATTTCGATCCGCAATCTCTTCATCATCCCGACGATCCTGTTCCTGATCGTCTTCAACATCTTCCCGCTGATCTATTCGCTGGGCTACTCGTTCACCGACTTCCGCGCCTCGACCAATGCGCCGGCTAATTTCGTTGGGTTGCAGAACTATCGCGACCTGCTCAACGATTCCTATGTGTGGTCGAACTTCGCCATTACCGCGAAATATGTGATCATCTCGGTTGCCGGCCAGCTGTTCGTCGGCTTCGGCGTGGCGATGCTGCTCAATCGCGACATCCCGATGAAGGGCCTTTTGACGACGCTGCTTCTGTTGCCGATGATGCTCTCGATGGCCGTTGTCGGCCTGTTCTGGAAGCTGCTCTACGATCCGTCCTTCGGCATCATCAACTATGCGCTCGGGCTCGGCACGTTCGAATGGCTGTCCGATCCGAAGATGGCGCTCTATGCGGTGGCGCTCACCGATATCTGGATGTGGTCGCCCTTCGTCATGCTTCTGTCGCTGGCCGGTCTCTCGGCGGTGCCGAAGCATCTCTACGAGGCCGCCGCGATCGATCGGGCCGGCCCCTTCTATACCTTCTTCCGTATCACCCTGCCGCTGGTCGCGCCGATCCTGATGATCGCGATCATCTTCCGCACCATGGAAGCGTTCAAGACCTTCGACCTCGCCTATATCCTGACCAGTCAGCCGACGGCCGAGCTGATCTCGATCCGGCTCTACAAGATGGCCTTCCAGGAATGGCAGACCGGTCGCTCCTGTGCCATGGCCTACATCGTGCTCATCATGGTGCTGGCGATCACCAACATCTACGTGAAATACCTCAACAAGGTGAAGGAGCGCTGAGATGGCTGCCGTCCGCACGTCTTCCGAAGTCGCCTTCAACCGCATCGCTATCGTCGCCGTGCTGGTGGTGACGATCATCTTCCTGGCGCCGATCTACTGGATCGCCTCGACCGCCTTCAAGCCGCGCAACCTCGCCACGACGATCCCGCCGACGGTGGTGTTCCAGCCGGAGATATCGCCCTTCGTGAAGCTGTTCGCCAAGCGCTCGCAACTGCGCAGCCCGCCGACGCCGGAAGAGTATGCGGCGGCCCCATGGTGGGAGCGCGTCGTCTTCAATGGCGGCGAGAAGATCGTGCGCGACGGCCAGGGCAATGTGCAATGGTCGGGTTATCCGAGCCGCTTCATGAATTCGCTGATCGTCGCCATCACCTCGACGATCCTGGCGGTCGGCATGGGCACCTTCACCGCCTACGGCTTCTCGCGCTTCAAGGTGAAGGGAGAGGCGGACCTGCTCTTCTTTATCCTGTCGACGCGCATGCTGCCGCCGGTGGTGGTCGCCATCCCGATGTTCCTGATGTACCGGGCGGCGGGTCTCAACGATTCCCATCTCGGCCTCATCATCCTCTACACCGCCTTCAATCTCTCCTTCTCGGTGTGGCTGATGAAGGGCTTCATCGACGAGATCCCGAAGGAATATGAGGAGGCGGCGCTGGTCGACGGCTACACGCGCATGGAAGCCTTCTTCAAGATCGTGCTGCCCGAGGCCGCGACCGGCATCGCCGCTACCGCCGTGTTCTGCTTCATCACGGCGTGGAACGAATATGCCTTCGCGCTGATCATGACCAACCGCCGCGCGCAGACGGCGCCGCCCTTCATCCCCAGCCAGGTCGGTTCCGGTCTGCCCGACTGGACGGTGATCGCGGCGGGCACTTTTCTGTTCCTGCTGCCGGTCGCGATCTTCACCTTCCTGCTCCGCAACCATCTCTTGCGCGGCATGTCCTTCGGAGCGATCCGCAAATGAGTTTTCGCGCCATCAACGAAAAGTACCTGGAGCCTGGATCGCAGATCCTGATGGTGCTGGGCATCATTGCGCTCTGCCAGCCTTGGAACATGCTGCTCCACAGCTATGGCGTGACGATCATCCTGATCGGGCTGATCGGCTTCAACATCACCTCCAAGATCCCGCGCGAGGAGGAAGCTGGCACCGGACACGGGGCGGCTGAGCAGGCGCGAAATCAGGGGGCACAGCATTGACCCAGATCGAGCTTCGCGGCCTCCAGAAATTCTTCGGCGCGGTCCAGGTCATCAAGGACCTGAACCTCAAGATCGACGACAACGAGTTCATCGTGCTGCTTGGACAGTCGGGCTGCGGCAAGACGACGACGCTGCGCGCGATAGCCGGGCTGGAGACGATCGACCAGGGCGATATCCTTATCGACGGCAAGCCGGTGCAGCATCTCAAGGCCGCCGACCGCGACATCGCCATGGTGTTCCAGTCGTTCTCGCTCTATCCGCACATGAACGTTTACGAGAACATCGCCTTCCCGCTGCGCGCGACGCGCAAGAGCAGGAGCGAGATCGATACCGAAGTGCGCTCGGTCGCCAAGACGCTGCAGATCACCGACCTCATCAACAAGAAGCCTTCGGCGCTGTCGGGCGGCGACATGCAGCGCGTGGCGATCGGCCGCGCCCTGGTGCGGCGCCCCAAGGCGATGCTGATGGACGAGCCGATCGGCGCGCTCGACGCCAAGCTGCGCGAGGAAATGCGCGCCGAGATCAAGCGGCTGCACATCAAGCAGGGCTCGACCAGCATCTACGTCACCCACGACCAGATCGAGGCGATGAGCCTCGCCGACCGGATCGTCATCATGCATGAAGGCGTGCTGCAGCAGGTCGGCACGCCGGACGAGGTCTATTCGCACCCGGCCAATCTGTTCGTCGCGCAGTTCGTCGGCAGCCCGGTGATGAATGTGGCCGAAGCCAAGGTCGCCGAAAACGCCTCGGCCGCGTCGGTCACGGTCGGGGATGCGGCCGGCGGCTTCGAGTTCCCGCGCGCGCTGCTGTCGAAACTCAACGGCCATGCCGGCGGCCAGCTTGCGCTTGGCATCCGGCCGGAGGGCGTGCTTGTGCGTCACGAGGCGGCGGAAGGTTTCCTGCCGGTCGAGACGCAGATCGTCGAGCCGCTTGGTTCCTTCGACATCGTCGACCTCAAGGTCGGCTCCAAGATGCTGCGCGCCCGTACCAAGAGCGGCTTTGTCAGCGGACCGGGCGAGAAGGTCTATGCCCGGATCGATCCCTCGCAGGCACATTTCTTCGATACCGCGAGCGGCAAGTCGCTCGGAGTGAGATTGTGACGGCCGAAGGGCGCGAAAGGCCAACGATTTGGCCTTTCGAACAATCGAACGCCCGGAGCCATAGCGGAGGGCAGACGCCCTCGAAGAGAAATTGAGACGGTAGACATGGCCCATATCCAGCTCAAGAACATTTCAAAGACGTTCGGCGCGCACACCGCGCTGTCGGGGCTCAACCTCGACATCGCCGACGGCGAATTCTTCGTGCTGCTGGGCGAAACTGGCGCCGGCAAGACGACGACGCTCAGGATGATCGCCGGGCTGGAGAAGCCGACCGAGGGCCAGGTCTTCATCGACGGCGTCGACGTCGCTGACTGGGGCGCGGCCGAGCGCGACGTGGCCCTGGTGCTGCAGCAATATTCGCTCTATCCGCGCTACACGGTGCGGCAGAATCTCGAGTTCCCGCTGAAGCCGAAGATCCGTCGCCTGCCCGATGCGGAGATCAAGGACCGTGTCGCGCGCGCCGCACGCACGCTGCGCATCGAGCACCTGCTCGACCGCAAGACCGACCGGTTGTCCGGCGGCGAGATGCAGCGTGTCTCGATCGGCCGGGCCATCGTGCGCAAGCCGCGCGTGTTCCTGATGGACGAGCCGTTGTCGGCGCTCGACGCGAAGCTTCGCGAAGCGCTGCGCACGGAGTTGAAAAACCTCCAGATGCAGCTCGGCGCCACTTTCCTGTTCGTCACCCACGACCAGATCGAGGCGATGTCGATGGGCGACAAGGTCGGCGTGCTCAACCATGGCCGTATCGTCCAGACCGGCACGCCGCAGGAAATCTACAACAATCCGCGCGACACCTATGTCGCAAGCTTCGTCGGCTCGCCGCCGATGAATCTCATCGACGGCAAGCTGGTCGAGAGCCGCGCGGTGATGGCGCCGATGAGTTTCGAATTGCCGGTCACTGGGGGAGCCAGGACGGGCGGCGCGACCGACGGTCGCCCGCTCGTCTTCGGCATCCGTCCGGAGGACGTCTATCTGGAGAGCGGCGCACCGGTCGAGGCACGCGTCCACGACGTCGAGAATCACGGCGTCGAGAAGATCGTGACGCTGAGGGTCGGCGACGCGATGCTGAGAGCCACCGTGCCTGCCAGGACCGCCGTCGAGATCGAGCAGCCGGTCCGGTTTGCCTGGAACCCGGACAAGGTGGTGATGTTCGACAAGGGCAGCGGGGTGAGCCTGCGGCACGCCGGATAGGGCATGGCACCGAAAATCAGAACGGTTTTTGACTTATGTTGAAATCGACATAAGCCGAACTGTGCGGAGCGGGATTATGTCGGCCGGCAGCTTCGCCGCGCCTCCGATCAGGTTGCGCGATACGTCGTAGCGTTCGGCCAGGCCACGCAGCGCTTCCTCACAGGCGATCTATTCACGCAGGGGCGCACCCAATAGGGGCCCGATTCGATGCTCTGATTGACACACCAGCCGGACTACCACCGCGCTGGTCTTGAGTACGTGGCTCGTGATGTCGTGATGATAAGCCCGCGGAATAATTCGGCGGCTCAAGCCGTTCACTTTGGTAGACGGTGGGCATACGCGATGACGCCTGCCGCCACGGAGTTAACCCGTGCGAATCTTGGCTGCGACCGCTGTTGTCCTGCTGGCAATCATCGTCGGATTGGCAGGCTACACCTATGCCGGATTCTACAATGTTGCTGCCAGCGAGCAGGACGTGAACGTCATCCGTTGGTCGCTTGAGACAATCCGGACCAACTCCATTGAACGCCACGCCGGCCGCAATGTCAGCCTGGCTCGATCGCTTGACGATCCGGAGATGATCCGCACTGGCGGCCTTCACTTCAAGGAGGAAGGCTGCGTCGCCTGTCACGGCGGCCCGGGAATTTCCCGGGCGGAGTTCGCCATGAACATGCAACCCCAGCCGCCGGACCTTAAAAGAGCAGCAACCACCTTAAATGATGCCGAGCTGTATTGGGTGCTCCAAAACGGCATAAAGATGACCGGGATGCCTGCGTTTGGTCCAACGCATACCCAGGAAGAGCTATGGGCGATGGTGGCCTTTGTTCGCCGTCTTCCGCAGATGTCGCGATCCGAATACGAGAAGATCACCGAAGCCTCCCAAGGTGGGGGGCATCGTCAGGCTGAAGGCGAAGACCATGGATCGGCGTCTCGCAAATGAGTTGTGTGCACCGATAGCGGTAGGGCCGTCGATCGCTGTCGGTTGTGGCGACGAAGGGCCGCCTGATTCGGTTGCCGCCGGCGGGCGTGGCAAGCATTCGCACCTTGCTGGAGGTGATCAAGCGCCGGTGATCAGAGCAGCCGTCGTTCCTTTGGCTGACGAGCCTGCCTTTTGTCCGCGGAGACCCCGCCTGCCCGCCGCTCGGCTACTTCGGCAGATAGGTCTCGTAGGGCGTGTCGTTGATCAGCAAGATCACGCATTCGGTGTCCGACAGGCAGGCATCGTCATGCATCTCGTCGGCCTTCTGGGTCCAGTAGGAGCCCGGAGGCAATTCGACCTTGGTTGCTTCGCCGCCGCCCATCTGCCAATGCGCCCCAAAGACCCTTGATCACCACGGCGCGATAGTCGGCGGTGTGGGCATGGACCGGCGCGCGCCAGTTGCCGGGAACTTTCAGCAACGTGCCGGCCGGACCCTTGGCCCTCGAGCCCCATAGCGGGCCGAGGCGCTGCGGCTGGTCCGGCGCTTCGACGACATAAGGGATCTTGTCGGCCGGCAGGTAGCTGTCTTCGAGCGCGAATGCCCGTCCCGGAAGGACGGCCAGCGCGGCAAGCGCGAGCTGTGCAAAATGATTGGCCATGGCGGTTTCCTCCGCCAAAAGTTTATGCCGCCTCGGTGGGCTAGGAATGGCCCTTCGTCCAAAAGACTTGGCAATTCCTCCAGCCTGGTGGCGGCGTGGCCGCGATGTCAGGGATGCTCGTCGCCGTTGTTGCGCAGATGGCTCGGCGCGATGCCCATCACCCGCTTGAAGGCGCGGCTGAACGAAGCTTCCGAGTCGTAGCCCAGTTTCGACGCCGCCACCGATACCCGCATGCCGTCGCGGGCGAGCCACTGCCGCGCCTGGTGCATGCGCACGCGCAGCACATATTTAGCCGGCGTCTCTCCGACCACCGTTGCGAAGCGCTGCGCGAAAGCGGAGCGCGACGCCCCCATCAATCGCGCCAGCGCGTCGACCGTCCAGTCGCGGTCGGGCTGCAGATGGATGGCGGCGAGCACCTTGCCGATATCGGGATTGCGGACGGCGGCGATCCACCCGGTGGCGTCACCGCAGCCGTTCTCCACCCAGGAGCGGATGATCGTGGCGGCGAGCACGTCGGCCAACCGAGCCAGGATGCCGCCGGAGCCGACCCGGTCCATCGTCACCTCGCCGGCCATCGCGTCGAGCAGGTGCTGGATGCCCGGCGCATTCGCCATCAGCTTATGCGCCTGCATCAGGTCTGGCATCATGTCGAGCAGCGGGTGCGAGCCGTCGAGATTGAAATGCATGCTGCCGCAAAACAGCAGGGTCTTGCAGCCGTCGCAGCCGTTCGAGACGTCATAAATGTTCTCGCAGACCGGCTCGATGGTGTAGCGGCCGATCGGCACGGGCGGCACGCCCGGCGCGCTTGCCAGCACGTGCTCGTCGCCGCGAGGGATGAGCAGCGCGTCGCCCACCGAAAGCTCGATCCATTCCTTGGCCGGCGAGAACAGCCAGCAGCCCTGCTGGCCGATGAAATGGAACCGGGCCGCCTTCTGCGCGGGAAAGGAAACGGCCCAGGGCTCGCCCAGCACGCAGCGGCCATAATCGACGCCGTCGAGCCGCAGACCGCGCAGCATGTCGGTCAGCGGATCGCCGGATGCCGGTAAGGTGGTTTTGGACGAATTGTAATTCATTTCGGTGTTTTTAACATGGAAACTCCAGGTCGTCACTCCCTATGTTGCACTGCAGCCAAATGTTGCGCTGCAACTTTCCCGGAGACGCTTCCATGACCGAACCTGCCACAGGCGTTGTCGACGCCGCTATCCTCGACCGAACCGATGACGAAGAACGAACCGCGCCTGTGTGGGGCGCGGTGGTCTCGCTGGCGCTCGGCGTTTTCGGCTTGGTGACCGCTGAATTCCTGCCTGCCAGCCTGCTGACACGGCTGGCGCAGGATCTCGGCGTCAGCGAAGGCGCCGCCGGCCAGGCGGTCACCGCGACCGCCGTTGTCGGCGCGATCGCAGCGCCGACCATGGCCATCGTCACCAAGCGGCTCGACCGCAGGCTGGTGATGTGGATGCTCACCGTGCTTCTGATCGTTTCCAACCTGCTCGCCGCCTTCGCATCGTCGCTCACCATGCTGCTGGCGGCGCGTGTCGTCCTCGGCGTCGCGCTCGGCGGCTTCTGGTCGATGTCGGCCGCCATGGCGATGCGGCTGGTGCCGATGCGGCTGATGCCGCGGGCCATGTCGATCATCCTGACCGGCGTTTCGGTGGCCACCGTGACGGCGGCGCCGGTAGGCGCCTATGTCGGCGACATCTGGGGCTGGCGCACGGCCTTCATGATCGCGGCGGTCGTCGGCGCGCTGACCTTGCTCGTGCAGCTTGCCACCATTCCCAGCCTGCCGCCGACGGCCGTGGCAAGCTTCCGCACCCTGATAGAGGTGCTGAAGCGCCGGACGATCCGCGTCGCGCTTCTTGTCGTGCTGCTGGTCGCTTCGGGACAGTTTGCCGGCTTCACCTATGTGCGGCCGTTCCTGGAGACGGTGCCGGTGATGCCGATCGAGACGATCTCGCTGGTGCTGCTCGCCTATGGCGTCGGCGGTTTCTTCGGCAACTTCGCCGGCGCCTTTCTGGCCGAGCGCAACCTGAAACTTGCGGTCGGACTGGCGCCGCTGCTGATCGCGCTGTCGGCATTGGCGCTGCTCACGCTCGGCGCCTCGCCGGTAACGGCAGCCATCGCGGTGACCACCTGGGGCTTCGCCTTCGGCGCGGTGCCGGTCGGGCTGCAGACCTGGCTGGTGCGCGCCGCGCCCGACCAGGCCGAAAGCGCCGGCGGCCTGATGGTCGCGACGTTCCAGGTGGCGATTGCGCTGGGTGCCGTCTTCGGCGGCCTGCTGGTCGACCATGCCGGCGTTGCCAGCGCCTTCGCCTATGGCGCCGTGGCGACGCTGCTCGCGGCGCTGGTGACTTTCGCCATCGGCCCGAAACAGGCCGAGTAGACAGATCCCTATCCGCCTTCTGATCGGCCCGAAACCTTCACGGGATTCGGGCCGATGCCATGTCGGCCGCGCCGTCGCGGCGCTGGCTGCGGATCCGGAGCGGTCGCGCTGGAACGGGCAGTCGCTCTCCAGCGGCGGGTTGGCGCAGGTCTATGGCTTCACCGACCTCGACGGCTCACGTCCCGATGCCTGGCGCTACGTTCTGGAGGTCCAGGATGCCGGCAAGCCGGCCGATGCGACCGGATATCGCTGACCGGTAAGTTCAGGCAGAGCGGCCGTCGAATTCGAAGACCTGCACCGCGGCGAGGTCGACGTCCTCGAGGCAATTGATATTGATGTAGGCGCTGCGCTCGCTGCCCAGGGTGGCATCCTCGGCGAAAGGATGAATGCCGCAGGTCCGGCAGAAGCGATGGGCGATGGCGCTCCTGCCAAAAGTGTATTTGCCGAGGTCGTCGCCCCAGGCCACCAGACGCAGGCTGCCGTGCGGCACGGCCCACAGCAGCGCGCCCTTGCGCGCACAGATCGAGCAATTGCAGCGCACGGCGCCGCCGAGCTCGCCTTCGACCTCGAACGCCACCTTGCCGCAGTGACAGCTGCCTTTGTACAGCATCAGTCTCTTCCTATCGCTGGCAGGTGCAAAGGCACGCTTGCCGGGTTATCCATTCCACAGGCCCAATCGGCCGATGCCTTTGTTCCTACGCAATTCCGGACGGAAAACCGCTGCGCACTTTTCCTGGAATTGCCCTAAAGACGTTCGATTCTTGCGGAGTCCGACATCGACATGCAATCCGTCCGCGACCGTCTCGAAACCATCCTGTCACGTCTTGCCAATCGTGCCGCGGACGAGAGGGTCTACACAAGGCTCTATGCCGAGGCCGCGCGGGCGGCAGCCACCGCAGCCGATGACCGCCGTAAGGCTGGTGTCAGCCTTGGGCCGCTCGACGGCACGATCCTGTCGATCAAGGACCTGTTCGATGTCGCCGGCGAGCCGACCCGGGCAGGCTCGCTGATGCTCGCGGATGCCCAGCCTGCCGCGCGGGACGCGGCGATCGTGCGCCGGCTGCGCCAGGCGGGCGCGGTCATCCTCGGCAAGACCAACATGACCGAATTCGCCTTCACCGCCATCGGCGACAACCTGCATTACGGAACGCCGGGCAATGCCGCCGATGCCAGCCTGATCCCGGGCGGCTCGTCGTCGGGTGCAGGCGTGGCGGTGGGCGAGGGCAGCAGCGACATCTCGATCGGCTCGGATACCGGCGGCTCGGTGCGCATTCCAGCCTCGCTCAACGGTGTCGTCGGCTTCAAGCCGACGGCGCGGCGGGTGTCTTTGGCCGGTGCCTTTCCCTTGTCGGCGACGCTGGATTCGATCGGGCCGCTCGCCCGCAGCGTTGCCGATTGCGCCGCCACCGACGCGATCACGGCAGGGGAAGAGCCAACTGTTTTTCAGCCGATCTCGCTCGTCGGGCTGCGCATAGGCGTTCCACGCGGCGTGCTCTTCGGTGAGACGCAACCCGAGGTTCTCGATGCTTTCGACCGAAGTGTTCGCGGGATGGGGCAGGCCGGCGCGCACGTCGTCGATTTATCGATCGACGACCTCATTGCCGAGATGCGCGCCGCGACCAAGCGGGCCTCGATCGCATCCATGGAGGGCGCTGAGGTGCATGCCGACTGGCTGGCGGCCGGTGTGTCGGTGCCGGTCGATCCGCATGTGACCGGGCCTTTGTCGCGCGCGCTGACCGTTCCCGCTTCCGCCTATATCAGGACGATCCGCCGCCGCCGGGAACTGGTCGCGGCCATGGAGGAGCGGCTGCAGGCAGTCGACGTGCTTGCGCTGCCGACCGTGCCGATGGTCGCGCCGTCGATCGCCGCCATGGCCGACGATGAGGCGCTTCGCGACCGCACGGAAGGCCTCCTCTTACGCAACACCCAGGTCGCCAACCAGTTCGATCTCTGCGCGATCTCGCTGCCGATGCCCGGCGCGAAGCTTCCGGTTGGATTGATGCTGGTGGGCAGGCATGGGCATGATCGTCGTTTGCTTGCGATTGCCGCCGCGGTCGAGGCGTTGCTTGGCCGTTAACTGTGGACGCCGCGAACTGAGGCAAAATTGGCATCAGGGAAATAGCCGTTGCGTTCCTTCGCGCCCCCCTCTGGCCTGCCGGCCATCTCCCCCACAAGGGGGAGATTGAACGTCACGCGGGCTTTCGCCAATCTCCGACGTTGCAGAACGAGCGAGGCGCTGAAACAGCCAATCTGCCCCCTTGTGGGGGAGATGTCCGGCAGGACAGAGGGGGGCGCTGTCCCGCCGGCATCTCATGTCTGCACCGTCGCGACGTTCGCCGGGGAACTAATCGCCGGTCGAAAAGCGCCTGCGGTAGTGCTCGATCACTTCAGGGTTGCGCAGGTTGACCGGCAGCTTGTTGGCTAGCACCAGCAAGGCCTCGTTCGCCGCGCCGACGCCCATGCGCATCATCGATTCCTCGGTGATGCCGGCCATATGCGGGGTGACGATGACGTTGTCGAAGCCGAAATAGGGATGGTTCGGCGGCAGCGGCTGGGTCGAAAAGACGTCGAGCGCGGCGCCGCCGATGCGGCTCTTTCGCAGGGCTTCGATCAGCGCCTCGTCATCGACCACCGGTCCGCGTGAGACATTGATCAAAAGCGCATGCGGTTTCATGCGGGCGATACGCTCGCGGCTGATCAGGCCGCGCGTCTCCTCGGTCAGCGGACAGCACAGCACGATGATGTCGCTCTGCTCGACAAGCGCGTCGATCGACAGGAAGCCGACGCGTTCCGGTGCCGGACGCAAGCTGCGCGTGGTCGCCACGACATTGAGGTCGAAACCGTGTGCTGCGATATGGCCGACGGCCTGACCGACCGCGCCGAGGCCTACAATGCCGATGGTCTTGCCGGCGAGCTCGCTGGTCGAATTGGCGTGCTCGCGCCCGGCGAACCAGCCTTTGGCGCGCAAGTCGCGGTCCATCACGCGGAAGCGCCGCAAGAGCGCGAGTGCCGCGAACATCACATGCTCGGCGACCGAGCGGGCATTGACGGCCGGCACATTCGCCACCAGCACGCCGGCGGCGGTCGCCGCCTCGACCGGGATCATGTCCAGCCCCGCGCCATGGCGGACCGCGGCCCGCAGATTCTTGGCTCCGTCGAACAGCTCGGGCGGCAGCGGCGCGCGGACGATGACGATGTCGGCGTCCCTGGCTTCAGCCGTCAGCACCTTGGCGTCGAGGGCGGAAGCGATCGCCAGCCGGCCAGCCCCCGCCAGCATGGCCGTGGCGCGCGGGTGCAGCGGATGCGTCGAGAGAATCTTGCGCATCGGGTTCAGGCCTTTTCGAGCGCCGCGCTTTTCGGCTCGGCCCCGCGGCCTTCGATCAGGCCCTTCCAGTAGCTCTCGGCGCCCTGCAGATGGGCGCTCATCAGCGCTTGCGCCAGATTGCCGTCACGGCGCAACAGCGCCTCGTAGATCTGGATGTGCTCGGCATGCGAACGCACATTGCGTTCGGGATCGTTGAAATAGATCGGCAGGCGCTGCTCGCCCATCAGATAATAGACGCTGCAGATGTTGTGGAAGACGCCGTTCTTGGTCGCCCGCACGATCTCGAGATGGAACTCGCGGTCTTCCTTGGCTAGGCCTTCACCGGCGGCGATGCGTTCCTCGGAAGCTTTCAGTATCTCGCGCAGACGCTCGAAATTCTCCTCGGTGGCGCGCGAGCAGGCAAGTTCGGCCGCCTTGATCTCGTGGATCTTGCGCAGCTCGACGGTTTCATAGATCTGCACCGGGTCGAGCGGCAGGCCCGCGCGGGCGAAAAGCGCTAACGCTTCTACGCTGGCCTGCTTGGTGTCGATATAGATGCCGGATTTGGCGCGGCGCTCGACGATGCGCATGGCTTCCAAAATCGCCAACGCTTCTCGGATTTGCCCGCGACTGACACCAAAATGTTCCGCCAGCTCGCGCTCCGACGGCGTGCGGCCCGACTCCTTGTCCGAGTTGGAGAACAGATAGGCGGCGAGTTCCGCGAGAAGGTTCTTTTCTTTCATCGTCAAATGCGTTGCGCGTGCGCCTCCAGGAATCGCTCCGAAACGGTGAATCCCAATCCAGGCTTTTCAGGGATCGCTATCATACCGTCCTTTGCTTCGACAGTCTCTTCGACGAGATCGTGGATCATCGGGTTGGCGCCGAGCGAATATTCGACGGTGAAGCTCGCGGGCGAAGCGGCGCAGACATGCAGCCCGGCGAAGAAGCAGGGCGCGCCGGCCCAAAGATGCGGCGCGAAACGCAGGTTGAAGGCGCTGGCGATGGTGCCGATCTTCATCGCCTCGCTGATGCCGCCGCAGAAAGCGGGATCCGGCTGGAAGATGTCAGCCGATTTCAGCACTGCAAGATCGCGGAAGGCATAGCGCGTCGCCTCGCTCTCGCCGGTGGCGACCGGAACCGAACCTGAGGCGCGCACCTCGGCCATGCCCGGCTTGTCGTCGGCGATCACCGGCTCCTCGAACCAGGCGAGGTCGAGATCGGCGGTGAGCTGGATGAAGCGCTTCGCCTCGGCAACGGTGTAGGTGCCGTGCGCGTCGACCATCAGGTCGACGTCAGGGCCGATCGCTTCCCTGGCGGCACGTACGCGTGCGGCCGAGATATGCGGCGCGCCGTCCATGGCGCCGACGCGCATCTTCAGCGCCTTGAAGCCGCCCCTGGCGATGTAGGATTTGAGCTGCTCGCCGATTGCATCCGCCGATGCCCAGCCGCCCGAGGCATAGGCCTGCATGCGCTCGACCTTGCGGCCTCCGAGCAGCCGCCAGACCGGCTGTCCCAAGGACTTGCCGAGGATGTCCCAGAGCGCGATGTCGACGGCGCTGATCGCCGCAACGTTCATGCCGCGCCGCGCCAGCTGCGGCATGGCATGGCCGGCATGGGCCGCCGTGTTGTGGCGCACGCCGTTGTAGAGCATCTCCCAGATGATGCCGATGTCGGCCGGGTCGCGGCCGATGAGCTGCGGCGCAATCTCGTGGTTCAGCATGTGGACCAGCGCGCCGTAGCTGCCGGCGCTGCCGGCGGCGTTCTTGCCTTCGCCCCAGCCGACCAGGCCGTCATCGGTCTCGACGCGCAAAATGGCGGCGTCGAACGTCGTCACCTGACCGAAGTCGCTGCGATGCTGCTTCGCGACTTCGATCGGTATGCGAACCCACCAGGCCTGGACGCTTTTGATGTGCATCTTCATCCCCGGCCCCGCCGCCCGGCGCGGGCGGAAGGGCTAAGCTTCGATCGGCTACTTGATCAGCGGCAGCAGCGTTTCAGCGGTGATGCGCATCTGATCGGTGTAGAACTTCTCGGTGAGCAGGCTGGAGCCATGGTCCTGGATGAATTTGAGCTGCTCGGGCGAGATATCGACCGGGTTGCGCTCCACCATCTCCGGATAGGGCGCGGCCGGCGTGCGGTCGACGGGCGCGACGAATTCGTTGGTCAGCGCGCCGTCATAGCCGATCTCCTTCAGCGTGCCGACGATCTTCGGCCAGTCGATCTGGCCGAGGCCGGCGGCGAAGCGGTTGTTGTCGGCGACATGGAAGTCGAACAGGCGCTTTCCGACCTGGCGGATGGCGTCGTAGACGTTAAATTCCTCCATGTGGATGTGGTAGGCGTCGAGGCAGACGCCGCATTCCGGGCTCACCGCGTCGGCAAGGGCGAGCGCCTGGGCGCCGCGATTGAAGAGATAGGTCTCGAAGCGGTTGAGCGGCTCGACGGCGATCTTGACGCCGACCTTCTTGGCATGCGCGAAGCATTCGCGCGTGGCATCCACAACCCAGCCCCATTCTTCGGCTTCGGTGCCGTCCGGCACCACCTTGCCGACGGTCGCGGGAACCAGCGTGATGATCTCGCCATCGAGTTCGCTCACCATGGTCAGCACGTCCTTGACATACTGCACCGAGCGTTCGCGCTGGCCCTGGTTCTTGGCGACGAGATTGCGTTCGCCCAACATCAGCGTCACCGAGCCCCAGCAGCGGATGCCGTGCTCCTTCAGCAGCGCGCGCGTTTCCTTGGTCTTGTACTGCTCGGGCTCGCCGGAAATCTCGATCGACTCATAGCCGAGCTTCTTGATGCGCTTGAGCGTCGTCTCCAGGGGCTCCGCCCGCATCCAGTTGTGCGTCGAAAGATGCATGGTCTATCCTTCCCAGAATTCGCCTGTCATGTTTGCCCGCGACGACTTCAAAAGAGGCCGCCACACGATTCCTCCCCAAGGCGCTCCAGCGGTTTTTCTTGAAACTGGTTCGACCAATTGGGCCTTACAAGACCTCTACAGCAAATTCGTATGAACGGCAAGGAGGCCGGTTATGGCACCTGGGTCGTTAAGCAAATTATTGATTTCAATGAATTAAATCTTCCCTTCACGGTTGTGGCCGCCGCCTTCTCGCCGTTTGCAACGGCTTGACCGAATGGCTGGATTTGGTAATACCAGAATGTCGCCATGTTCTGGCGCCAACACCGAACGACCAAACAGGCTGGCCCTCACTCCAATCGGCGCTATGCTTGGTCGCGAAAACCGAGAGAGGGAGGATGCCGATGCCGACGACGATGAAGGGTCCCGGCCTGTTTCTGGCGCAGTTCGCGGGTGACGCGGCGCCGTTCAATTCGCTGGCTTCGATCACCAAATGGGCGGCAGGGCTCGGCTACAAGGGCGTGCAGATCCCGACCTGGGACGGGCGCCTGTTCGACCTCAAGAAAGCGGCATCGTCGAAGGCCTATTGCGACGAGGTGAAGGGCATCTGCGCCGACGCAGGCGTCGAGGTCACCGAACTGTCGACGCATCTGCAGGGACAGTTGGTGGCGGTGCATCCGGCCTATGACGCGCAGTTCGACGGCTTCGCGCCGGCCGAGGTGCACAACAATCCGAAAGCTCGGCAGAAATGGGCCGTCGAGCAGATGGAGTTCGGCGCCAAGGCGTCGAAGAATCTCGGGCTCAAGGCCTCGGTGAGCTTCAGCGGCGCGCTCGCCTTCCCGTACCTCTATCCGTGGCCGCAGCGGCCACCGGGGCTGATCGAGGAGGCCTTCGCCGAGCTCGGCAAGCGCTGGAAGCCGATCCTCGACGTCTATGACGAGAACGGCGTCGATGTCGGCTACGAGATCCATCCGGGCGAGGACGTGTTCGACGGCGCGACCTTCGAGATGTTCCTCGACGCGGTCGGCGGCCACAAGCGCTGCAACATCAATTACGATCCGTCGCACTTCCTGCTGCAGCAGCTCGACTATCTCGAGTTCATCGACATCTATCACGAGCGGATCAAGGCGTTTCATGTCAAGGACGCCGAATTCAACCCGACGGGACGGCAAGGCGTCTATTCCGGCTATCAGGGTTGGGTGAACCGGGCAGGGCGTTTCCGTTCGCTGGGCGACGGGCAGGTGGATTTCAGCGGCATCTTCTCCAAGCTCACCCAGTACAATTACGATTCCTGGGCGGTGCTGGAATGGGAATGCTGCGTCAAGCATCCTGAGGACGGCGCCGCCGAAGGCGCGCCCTTCATCCAGCACCACATCATCCGGGTCACGGAGAGGGCTTTCGACGATTTCGCCGGCGGCACCAGCGACAAGAAGCTGCTGCGGGCGATGATGGGAATCTAGCACCGCTTTACCCTCCCCCTCGAGGGGAGGGTGGCCCGAAGGGCCGGGTGGGGTCGGTTCATGCCGAACTCCACGCCGGGCGACCCCACCCGATCCGCTGCGCGGATCGACCTCCCCTCAAGGGGGAGGTAACCAACAATGGAGGACAAAAAAGCATGGTCGGCGCATCGAAGTCGGAAACGGGAGGCGGTCCGATCCGCTACGGCATGGTCGGCGGCGGGCAGGGCGCCTTCATCGGGGCGGTGCACCGGATCGCGGCTCGAATGGACAATGATTTCGTGCTGGTGGCCGGCGCGCTGTCGTCGAATGCGGAACGGGCAAAGGCCTCGGCCGAAGAACTCGGGCTCGATCCGGCGCGCAGCTACGGCTCCTACGCCGAGATGGCAAAAGCGGAAGCCAAGCGCCCGGACGGCATCGAGGCGGTGGCGATCGTGACGCCCAACAACGTGCATGTGCCGGCGGCCAAGGCTTTCCTCGAGGCCGGCATCCACGTGATCTGCGACAAGCCGCTGGCGACGTCGCTTGCCGAGGCAAAGAAGCTTGCGGCCCTGGTCGAAAAGACCGGCAAGGTGTTCGTGCTCACCCACAACTACACCGCCTATCCGATGATCCGGCAGGCGCGCGAGATGGTGGCCAAGGGCCAGCTTGGCGATATCCGCATCGTACAGTCGGAATATCCGCAAGACTGGCTGACCGAAGACCTCGCCGCCACCGGCCAGAAGCAGGCCTCATGGCGCTCCGACCCGAAGCAGGCCGGCGCCGGCGGCGCGCTCGGCGACATCGGCACCCATGCCTATAACCTTGCCCGCTTCGTGTCGGGACTGGAGCTCGATTCCTTGTCGGCCGACCTCGACGCCTTCGTGCCGGGCCGCCAGCTCGACGACAATGTCAACGTCATGCTGCGCTTCAATCCGGTCGGCAAGGCGCATCCGGCCAAGGGCATGATCTGGGCAAGCCAGGTGGCGCCAGGGCACGAGAACGGGCTGAAACTGCGCATTTACGGCTCGAAGGGCGGGCTGGAGTGGGTGCAGGCCGACCCGAACTATCTGTGGTACACGCCGTTCGGCCAGCCGAAGCAACTGCTGACCCGCGCCGGCGCCGGCGCGATGCCTGCGGCTGCGCGCGTGACGCGCGTGCCGTCCGGCCATCCGGAAGGATATCTCGAAGGTTTTGCCAACATCTACCAGGAAGCGGCCCGCGCCATTCGCGCGGCGCGCAGGAAGGGCGGTAAGCTGGCTAAGGATGTCGTCTTCCCGACGATCGCGGACGGCGTCGAAGGCATGGCGTTCATCGAGGCCTGCGTGAAGTCGTCGAAGAAGAATGGGGCGTGGACGAAGCTGTAGGGGTGACGATATTTAGGTGAGGCCGGCCTGCAAACGGCGGTTTCCTGCGCTTCCGGTGCTCACGTACAGTAAGTACGCTCCGCTCCGGTTCTCGAATCCGCCATTTTCGGCTCGGCCTGACCTAAATCTCATCACCCCTTGATCGAAGGTGATGAGGGAGGGGTGTCGATGAAAATCGGCATGTGCATGTTCTTGTGGACGACGATCGTCTCGAAGAAGCACGAGGCGCTGCTGAAGGACATCAAGGCGACTGGCTTCGACGGCGTCGAGATACCGGTCTTCGTCGGACAACCGGACGACTACAAAAAGCTCGGCTCGATGCTCGACCGAATCGGGCTGGAGCGCACCGCGGTCTCGGCCATGGGCGATCCGGCGATGAACCTGATCTCGCCTGACGGCGCGACACGCAAGGCCGGCATCGACTACATGAAATGGGCGATCGACTGCAGCGCCGCCCTTGGCGCGGACAGGCTGAGCGGGCCGCTGCATTCGACGCTCGGCGCCTTCTCGGGCAGCGGACCAACGGCGGCCGAGAAGAAGCGCTCGGTCGCCTCGCAGCGCGCCATCGGCGACCATGCCGGCAAGAAGGGCGTGACCATCGGGCTCGAAGCGCTCAACCGCTTCGAATGCTATCTGGTGAACACCATGGACGATCTGTGCGAACATATCGACGCGATCGACCGGCCGCACATCAAGGCGATGTACGACACGTTTCATGCCAATATCGAGGAGGCCGACCCGATCGGCGCCTATACGCGCAATCGCCGAAACGTCGTCCATATCCATATTTCGGAGAACGACCGCGGCGTGCCGGGGCGCGGCAACATCCCCTGGAAGGAGACTTTTTCCGCGATCCGCAAGAGCGGCTATGACGACTGGCTGACCATCGAGTCCTTCGGCCGCTCGCTGAAGGATCTGGCGGCGGCGACCAAGGTGTGGCGCGATTTTGCGGAGAGCCCGGAGGCGGTTTATCGCGAGGGATATCGGCATATCAGGGACGGGTGGAAGGCTGCCGGGTAACTCCTCCCTTCGTTCCACGGGCGGAGCGGGAGCGAAGCGGACGCGGAGACCCGAGGATCCTGTGTGTTGGTTCTGGTGTATGGTTGAAGTGGGAAGGAGACCGAGTGGATCCT
>NZ_JAVIJB010000041.1:0-60073 GCF_033977165.1 Mesorhizobium captivum | reverse complement strand
CTGTTGGTATCGAAGCGCCAAAACAGGAGGTCCCACAATGGCTCTCTCCGACGTGAAATGCCGCAACACCCGGCCTGCGTCCAAGCTCCAGAAGCTATCCGACGGCGGCGGGCTGCAGCTATGGGTCCAGCCGTCGGGAACAAGGCTATGGCGCCTCGCCTATCGGTTCGACGGGAAGCAGAAGCTGCTGTCTCTGGGCAGCTATCCTGTCATTTCTCTCGCTGATGCCCGCCAAGCGCGCGATGAAGCCAAACGCCTCCTCAAGGCTGGTGCCGACCCGGCCCAGCAGCGCAAATTCCAGAAAGCTAGTTCGCCAAAAGACACCTTTCGCTCAATCGCAGACGAATATGTTGAGAAGCTGAAGAAGGAAGGACGTGCCGATCGGACGATCAGCAAGGTCAAATGGCTGCTCGACTTTGCCTATCCGACAATTGGCGACAAGTGCATTCGGGAGATCGATACGGCTACCATCCTTGCCGCCCTTCGTCGCGTGGAGGTTCGCGGTCGATACGAGTCGGCCAGGCGCCTACGCTCAACAATCGGCACTGTGTTTCGATTCGCAATCGCGACAGCACGCGCCGAGGCAGATCCGACGATCGCCCTAAGGGGCGCGCTCATCAGCCCGACGGTCACGCCTCGTGCCGCGATTACCGATCCTAAGGCCTTGGGCGGCTTGCTGAGGGCGGTCGATGCATTTGACGGACAGCCAACAACCAGAGCCGCCCTGAGGCTGATGGCAATGCTGTTTCCCCGCCCGGGTGAGTTGCGCGCGGCAGAATGGGGAGAGTTCGATTTCGAAAGCTCGATGTGGATCATTCCTGAAGCACGCATGAAAATGCGACGGCCGCACCGCGTACCCCTTTCAAGGCAGGCCGTGAGCGTCCTGGCCTCACTCAGAGAAATTTCTGGTGGTGGATCGCTGCTGTTTTCTAGTGTTCGATCGGTTTCGCGTCCGATTTCCGACAACACGCTTAACGCCGCCCTGCGCCGCATGGGCTACGGTAAGGAAGAAGCTACAGCGCACGGATTTCGAGCGACAGCATCAACTCTGCTAAACGAATGCGGAAAGTGGCATCCGGACGCGATAGAGCGGCAACTGGCTCACATTGAGAACAACGACGTTCGTCGCGCCTACGCCCGGGCAGAGCACTGGGAAGAGCGGGTCAAGATGATGCAATGGTGGGCCAATTATCTGGATGAACTCAAGAGCAAAAACGCACAGGTGATCTCAATCGGGGGACGCGGCAAACCTGCTGCCCATGCACCAGGGCTAGGGACCAATTTGAACCCAACAGCGACGGTTCACCAAACGCCGAGACGAATCTCCAACCTCCGAAAATCATATTGAGGTTCACAAAAACGCCGAAGCTTGACGACCAAATGGTAGGCTAGGAGGACGTGCCGGAAACATTGATTTCATTGGGTTTTCGTGGGTCAAAATCAGAGCTTCTCGTAAAGTCCGCAGACCGAATCGACAAATCGACAGCCCGGGCTTCCACTCGATCATCAACGAGCCATCTGTCCGATCAGCTTGGCCGCCGCTTGATTTGTTCGCTAAAGGCAAATGGTGCCTCGACGAAAGTTGAAACCAGTTCTCGGTGTATGTGGGTCCCATTGTTCCGCCCGGCATAGTTGGCGGAAGAGTTAATCACTTTGTGGTCAGTTGCAGAGCTAACGTCGCACGTCATGGCAATGGAGGGCTAAAGGGGCGAAATGCGGGGTAGTATCGCGATCTGGCATGACACGCTTGCAGATGACGCCAACGGCTACGCGCCGCGCGTCGAGGTCCACATAAACATATGGAAGGGCGAGAGGCGCTCAGCCAAGAGGCGCTTCCATCTTTTCGATATAGGCTTTCGCTTCCAGGAAATGAGATCACTCCGGACGCTCTCGATCAGCCTCCCTTTCCAGATCCAGTCGGACTATGTTTTCGATCTCTTCGATGTGATGCACGATTCATCGACGTTGTCTGCAATCTTCAATGAGACCCTGTCGGCCGGGGAACTCCAGGAGAACGGCAAAACGTTCGCGGCACTCAACGAATCGAAGAAAGTTCAATTCTATGTGTCGCGATGCTCAACAGACGATCGACGTCTGACCACCATCGGCAAGGGAGACGATGTCGGCTCTGTAATCATGTTACACGATCAGTTTTTTGACCGATTGCGGACCAAAATCGGCGACCAATATATTCGTCTACGCATTAGAGTCCCCTTCCATATCGCGAACGGCTTCGTCTCCGAAATCGACGCCAAGGACTCTGCTTTTCTGAGCACGATCTCCACCAGCGAAATCGTCGAATTCCGTTTGAACGAACGCCGAAATTTCTCGGCGTCGATCCTGGAGCGATTGGGCGGAGGTGCAGATCTGATTGATGTGTCTGCTGTGCATTATTTTCTGATCAGGGATATGACGGTGGAAATGACCCAATCCCACACCGGCTTCAAGAAAATGCGTCGGCTGGAGCCCGAAATCTGGGAACGATACCTGAGAGATGAACCGCAATTCAATGCACAGAAGATGATAATATACCATTGGAGCTCGACAGCACAGCCTCAATCTACGGTTGAAAGCTTCACCGCGCTTGCTACTTTTCGCGCCTACTACACTGGCCGCCTCTGGGTTTACGCGCTGGTTGTGATTGCATTGGGTGCGATGGGCAGCGCGTCTCAAGCAGGCTTGGTTTCGCTGGTTGGAATGCTGTGGGAGCTCAAAGAGCCGTGGCAAATTGCGGCCGCCAACGCCGCGATCGTTGTTCTCCTTGCCTCCGCTCTCGTTCTTATCGTCCAATTTAGCCGAAAGTGGCCAAATCCAGTGGGATGGGCTATCGGATATCTCAGACCTCGCCGCTAAGGTAGGGTCCACGAATCATGCGGGGAGCGTGCCTATGATAAACGACCCAAGCTTCGCGAGTACCCTTTCTGAGCGCGTACCCCAGCCATATCTGCCCATCGACGCATTCGCAATCTACGGCTGGCTGGAGCGGGCTGGCGTCCATCAGTTCTACCCGAATTTCCAGCCGTGGTTTTTCGGCAAGGTCGTTCCTGGGCTCCACACGGGAGAACGCCATATTGTTACGACATATGTCGAGGGTACGCTCGCTGGCGTAGCAATCTGCAAGCGCGCAGAGACGGAGCGCAAGCTATGCACGCTTTGGGTCGCACCCGCCTTGCGCGAGCGGGGGGTCGCGAAATCGTTGGCTCGCTGTGCATTTGATTGGCTTGAATCGGACCGACCGCTTTTCACCGTTCCCGAAGAGCGAATCGCAGAGTTTGCGGGGCTACTTCGCGTGTGGGGCTTTTCGCCACCCCAAGTTTATCCAAGCCTCTACCGGTGGAATCGGGCCGAATATGTCTTTAACGGCCCCGTCGGAATTCCTGATCACTGAGCGGATGAAAAACGGCGTTCGAGTTCCCGCCGAAACTCGTCAAGCGTTGGAGCGCGGATTGCTAAGAATGGGATGCCAAGTCGAGTTGCCAGCCGTTCGCAGGCAGCTTGCTCTAGTGCAGTAAGGGCAGCAATCTCGGTTATAGAGTCAGAGTTCGCGCTAAGCGCCCTGCGCGCCCGGATCTGTTCTGGATCATCGAGGACATGGATCAAGAGGTCCGGCGCAATTTCGTCGAAGAACCAGTCCGGAACGAGCAGTGGTCCCTCTGGGGTCTCGACCAATGCATGGCCGTCAACAATCTGATGCTTCTTTGATCGGGGAAACGCCGTTAGGGCTTCTTTTGCGATGCGTTGATTGGTGAGCCCATCTGCGAGAGTGGCGACTGGCAGGATGCCGCCAGCGACCCTCAATAGTTGGCTGATGCTGGCATACTCTAGCTCGGGGATCTGGTCAGCAGCATGCAGAGAGCGGGTCGTCTTCCCCGATTTTGAGAGCCCCGCCACGAAAACTCTCATAGGCATGCTCCAATCGCATTGACCAACCGCGCTGATGCATAAGCCCAAGACTGAGGCGCCGTGAAGCTGAACTCTTGGCGGAGACGGCCAAGGTCCCAATCGTTGACCAGAGGCAGGTGCCGAATAATCTCGATACCAACACCCGCATCTCGATCCCGGAAGTAAGTGGCGAAGTGCCGCTCATCAACGCACGACGCCTCGCCGTGCACAAGCCAAAGCTCCTTGACCGGAAGCTCATGAATCGCACCCATTTGGACGACTGCAGTAAGTCTACAGTTGGGCGAAGATTCATAGAGATAGGCCGCCGAACCGGCGAGATAGCGAGGAAAACGCCGCCTTAGCTCGATCGTTTTCTCACCGGAGCGGATTAAAGTAGCCCATTTTGGTTGGATGCTCAAAACGATCGTTCGCATGCTGGCTTCCCTGAACGGGATCCTTGATTGCATACGGGCGGAGTAATCGCTAGTCAGAACATGCCCGCCGGCTACTAGGCAAAGCCTAGCGAGTGAGATGTTGGCCTAGCTGCATTCCCTGATGGCACACAAGCCGGCGATTACGAAGCTCCTCTTTGTCCACTGAACCTGCAAAGTGGATCCCGCTTGCAAGCCGTTTGTTCTGCGATACGGCTACTTGAACGTCGAGGCGTCTCGATATTGGTCGTGGTCGAGTAGCTCAGCCATTCGGCTTTCGCCCTCACAGATCCGGGCGGGCGGCTTTCCCGCACCCGGCTCTTCCTGAGAGTAACCCGCGTCATATCCGCGCCTGTGCCCAAGTGCGAGTGATGCGCGGAACGGGCAGCGGGAAGCGTGCCGTCAGGGTTTCGAACTCCGGCCAGCCCATGCGCCGACTTTTCTGGCTGCGCCGTCTCAGACAGCGCAGCCACGTGCGTCGCACTTCCTGGTAGAAGCCGCTGAGCGCTGGATAGTTGTGCGGCCTGCCATAGTAGCCGTAGTGCCCACGCAGAACGGCGGCGAGCCACTCGTGCTGCGTGGCCAGTGGCGCGTGCATGAACCGCCAGGCCTCCTGGCGCAACGCCGTCAGCTTGCGCGTCAGGCGTTTCCCTTCCGTCTTGTGCTTCACGATGAACCGGCCATCCCGGGTCCGCCCGCAGTAGTGGGTGAAGCCCAGAAAGGCGAAGGTCTCGGGTCGCCGCTCGCCACGCCGCTGTCGTGAGAGGGCCGCGAACCGCCCAAACTCGATCAACCGCGTCTTGTCCTCATGGAGCGTCAGGCCAAAGCCGGCCAGCCGCGCCTTGAGGGCCAACAGCATCTCCTCTGCATCGGCCTTGTTCTCGAAGCCCATGACGAAGTCGTCAGCGTAGCGCACGATCACAACGTGACCGCGGGCATGGCGACGGCGCCATTGGTGGGCCCAGAGATCGAGGATGTAGTGCAGGAAGATGTTGGCGAGGAGCGGGCTGATGCCCGCCCCTTGCGGGGTGCCCCTGTCCGTCTCTTGCTTCTCGCCGCTCTCAAGAACGCCGGCCCGCAGCCACAACCCGATGAGCCGTAGGATACGAGGATCAGCGATCCTGTGCGCGACCATCCGCAGCAGCCACTCGTGGTCGACCGAGTCGAAGAAGCTGCGAATGTCGGCATCGAGCACCCAGTTCACGTGCTGGCTCATGATCGCTGTATGCAGGGCATCAAGCGCCATGTGGGGGCTTCGCCCCGGCCGGAAGCCGTATGAGAACCCCAGGAAGTCGACCTCGTAGACAGCACTCAGCACCTCAGCCACCGCGCTCTGGACGATCTTGTCCTCCAGCGCCGGCACACCGAGAGGCCGCTTGCCGCCGTCGGCTTTGGGAATATAGACCCGCCGCACCGGCTGTGGCCGGTAGCGACCAGTGTGGACCCGTTCGCAGAGGTCGCTGAGGTTATCCCTCAGTCTCTCTTCGTACTTCGCCACCGTCATCCCATCGACCCCAGCGCTGGCCTGCCGCTTTTGTCGCCGAAACGCCCGAAGAAGAGCTTCTTCGTCAACATGATGCAGCAGGGCCGTGAACCGGGTCTGGGCGGCCTGGCTGGCCGCCGCGTTCACCCGCGCGAGGTTCGGCGGCAAGGCGACCCGGCTCTGCGTCCGGACCCTGGCCTCTTCACGCAGGCTCCTCTCAGGCTGGTCCCTTCCCTCCACGCGTCTCGTTTCCTTCGACGGTTTCATTGGTACTATGAACCAGTCCGACTCCCGACCTCAGCTCGGACAGCAACTCCGGCAGTGCCTTGCTGCTGCCCCCCGCCGGAGACCAATCCAGCGGACCCGGTCGGGCCTCTCATGTTCCGATGATTACCTTCCATGCGTGATACGGCCATCGACCCCGACGGAGTGGCATCGTCTCGCATAACGACGATGCTCATGCTGCCTTCGTGAAACGGGAACACACTCGGCCTCCGCGAACATCCACCTTTCGAGGCTCATTCCCGCACCCCGCATGGCTCCTGTCTACACTTCAGACCTCGCGTTGCCGCGACGCCCGCAAGACTCGGTCCCGGCTTGCCCGCTACGGCTTTGGCCGGATGGGACTTGCACCCACAAGCAATCATCAGCTTGGCATGACGTACTCCCGCTGAGTGGTGTAGCTCGGCGGTGACGAAGCCGCTCGCGAGCGCGCCCCTCAACAGCGCTGAAGCGAGCGAGCGGCGATAGCAGCGGTCATCGATGTTCCCCGGTAGGGTCGGGTTGCTGAGACCAACCTGATTCGAAGGAACCACCGATGACCGACGACATGATGAACCTGCGCGCGCTCGTGGAGAAGACCCCCGACGCCGATATCCTGCGCGAGATGATCGGCTTTGCCGCCGAGCGGCTGATGGAGCTGGAGGTGGGCACGGCGACGGGCGCCGGCTATGGCGAGAAGAACCCGCTGCGGCAGGCCCAGCGCAACGGCTATCGCGAGCGCGACTGGGAGACGCGGGCCGGCACGGTCGAGCTGCGCATCCCCAAGCTGAGGAAGGGCTCTTACTTCCCCTCGTTCCTGGAGCCGCGCCGCATGGCCGAGAAGGCGCTCACCGCGGTGATCCAGGAAGCCTACATCCAGGGCATCTCAACCCGCTCGGTCGATGATCTGGTCAAGGCGATGGGCATGAGCGGCATCTCCAAGAGCCAGGTGTCGCGGCTGTGCGAAGAGATCGACGGCAAGGTGAAGGCTTTCCTCGAACGGCCGATCGAAGGTGACTGGCCGTATGTTTGGATCGATGCGACTTATCTCAAGGTGCGCCGCGGCGGCCGCATCGTCTCGGTCGCCGTCATTATCGCCGTGGGCGTCAACAGTGACGGTCGGCGCGAGGTTCTGGGCATGGAGATCGGCACCTCGGAGGCCGAGCCGATCTGGACGGAGTTCCTGCGCAAGCTCACCCGGCGCGGCCTGCGCGGCGTCAAGCTTGTCGTCTCCGACGCCCATGAGGGCATCAAGGCGGCGGTCTCGAAGGTGCTCTCAGCCACCTGGCAGCGCTGCCGGGTTCATTTCATGAGGAACGTGCTGGCGCATGCCGGCAAGAGCGGCCGCCGCGTCGTCTCGGCCTTCATCGCCACCGCCTTCGCCCAGGAGACGGCCGAGGCCGCAAGCGTGCAATGGCGCGCCGTGGCCGACCAGATCCGGCCCAAGGTGCCGAAGCTCGCCACCGTCATGGATGAGGCCGAGCACGACGTGCTCGCCTACATGACTTTCCCGAAAGAACACCGCGTCAAGCTTCACAGCATCAACCCGATCGAGCGTCTCAACGGCGAGATCAAGCGCAGGACCGAGGTCGTCGGCATCTTCCCCAATGACGATGCCATCGTCCGTCTCGTTGGCGCGTTGCTGCTTGAACAAAATGACGAATGGGCCGTGCAGCGGGCGCGCTACATGACACTTGAGACCATCAGCCAGATGAGCGATGATCCGCTCATCAGCCTGCCGGCAGTGGCGCGCTGATCATTCCGGCCCTTGCCGGAGAGCACGGCGACCAATGCCGTCAGCTACACCACTTCCTGAGACACGATCTCGATATTGCCTCGCGAGTGCTGCGAAGGGGCTTGCTGAAAGCGGCGACCGGCCGCGGTAGAGCGGCAAATGGCCCAAGATCGATATCGGGTTTGGCGCATATTTGATACTTATGCGCCAATCACGATAAACCGGAGATATCGACTTCAGCGCATAGAACCTGCGCCCGCCCCTCGATAACAGCCCTCAAGATAGCGCGCTCAAAGTCCGGGCTGCGATCCATCCGTTTCCCACCTCGCTACCAGTTTGCACCGAATCGGCTTGGCCAAGGGCTTCCGCCTTACGTGACTTCTCTTCTCTAAATGAGGACGATCTCGTCGCTGCGGAAATCGTACAGGGATAGACTTTGTGCTTCGACACCAACACGCCCGGGGTATAAGGACTCCTCGACATAACAAGCCTTCCAACCTTTGGAATGCTCACGTCGCCGCAGGCACCAGCCACAGGGGCGGCGTCCATGAAAAATGATGGAATTTCGTATCCGCCACGAGGCCTTTCTCGTGAAGAGTCGGCCCGGTATGTTGGTGTTGGATTCACTCTTTTTGACGAGATGGTCGCTGATGGACGTATGCCGAAACCTAAGCGCATCAACAGCCGTGCCGTCTGGGATCGTGTAGCTCTCGACATCGCCTTCACGTCGTTGCCCGACAAAGACAACGGTCTCCAAGAGTTGTTGGAGCGAAGCAGGCGAGACGAGCAAAAAAGATAAGAAATACGCTGATTGCGTATACGCTGAAGACGTAGTAAAGGTATCGAGAAGGCGTCACGTGAGCGAGAACGAGAAGCTTGCCCAAGAAGTGAAAGCCTGGCGGGCCAAGGAAGGGCTCACTGCCGAAGCTGCGGCCAAGGCGTTTGGAATACCGAAGCGCACGTTTGAGGGCATCGAGCAAGGCAGAGGCTTCCCCTATCCCCTCCTCCTGCGCGTTGCGATGAAAAGCAATGCTCTTTCACTCAAGGCAATGCAGGAGAAATCGTCCCTTAACGACTAACTTCAGCGGAATTGCCGGCGGGAGACTTTAATGGCCAGACCCTTCAAGGACGACCGCTACCCCGGCGTCTCTTCGCGGATCAAGAACGGCAAGATCGTTTATCGCTATCGGGCAAAAGGCATGCCGGAAATCCGGCTTCCCGGTAAGCCGGGTGATCCGGAATTCGAAGCCGAATATCAAAGGGCGACGCAGGGTCTAGGCAAGAATGCTGCGATCATCGACCTGCCTGGCCGAGCGCTGCCAAGGACCTTCGGCCATGCGGCGCGCCGGCTTGAGACGACTATGGAGTGGCTGGATTTTGACGAGGCGACGCAGCGGAAAAATGTGCGCCTGATAGAGCGTTTTCTTAATCTCAAGGTTGATCCAAAGTACCCGCTGACCTGGCGCAATACGCCAGTGGAACACATGGACGCGGATCGGCTTCGCGCCATTATCGAAGGCATTTTTGCGACAAACCGTACAGTCGCCAAGCACATGCTGGTCGCCATCAAGAAACTGCTATGGGTCGCGACCGAGGTTGAGAAATGGATCAAGCCGCAAGACGATCCGGCACTATCCATTCGCGTGCGTGTGCCCAAGTCCACCGGCAATCCCGCTTGGCCGGTTGCAATCCGCGAGAAATTCGAGGCTCGGCATCCGATTGGCACGCCAGCACGCACTTGTTACGCCTTGGGCTTTTGGCTCGGGAACCGGCGCGGCGATATCGCCGCTCTGGAGTGGGAAGACCTCGTCACCGAGGAGATTGAACTGTTCGACGGCTCGCTTGAGTTGATCGAAGCGTTTGCTTTCCGCCAGAAGAAGAACCGCAATCGCCACGGCGGAAGGGAGATGTTCGTTCCAATCGTCGACAAGCTGGCAGCGGCCTTGGAGCCGCTCGACCGCTCGCAGGGCGGCACCGTTTTGAAGAGTGCCTACAAACGGGCGTTCTCAGAAAAGAGCCTGACCGGCATGATGCAGCATTGGAACCGCCAGGCGGGAATTCCGGACGGCTACACGCTTCATGGCTTGCGCCGCACCTTCGGCACCTACCTTGCTGAATGTAACATTCAGGCGAGGGCCATTATGGAGGCGATGGGGCATTCCTCCATGACCGTAACCGACGACTATGTGCGTGAGGCAAACAAGAAGCGGATGGCGGTGGATATCGCTCGCGCTATCAATCAGCGCGAGGCCAAACGCGATGCCATGAAGCAGCGAACTGTCCTGCGAGTCGTCAAGTGATCAGATCGAGCCGGAACAAACCATGGCCGACGCCGCACAGCTGGGCCCATAATGGGCCCAAAACGTTTTGGGCCGAGGCCACTTTTCATCAATGAAATCAATGGTCATGGTGGGCCCGGAGGGACTCGAACCCCCAACCAAGCGGTTATGAGCCGCCGGCTCTAACCATTGAGCTACAGGCCCCACGCGGGCTGGCTTAGTGTTTTTCGCTCCGCGGCACAAGGCTTTCGACAGCACTGGCGGCAAACGCCAAAATCAGCCCATATTCGCTCCGTACAGCGGCGTGCGCGCCCATAAGGCGCGTGAACAGGTCCGGGCCTGCACCGCACTGCCGGCAATCGACGCTATTTCTGAGTCGGGGCAGAAAGTGGCAGGGATATCGGATCGCAGATCTCGAGGAGTTTTCATGACCAGATATCTTTTACCTGCCGCGCTCGCAGCAGCGATCGCGTTTCCGGCGCTGGCAAGCGCTGCCGACACCCAGCCGCCTCCGCGCATTGTCGTCTCGGGCGAGGGCGAAGCGACCGTTGCGCCGGATATCGCGATGCTGACGCTCAGCGTCATGCGCGAGGCAAAGACCGCGCGCGCCGCGCTCGATGCCAACAACGACGCCATGGCGGCCGTGATCGCGGCGATGAAATCGGCCGGCATCGCCGATCGCGACCTGCAGACGGCAGGCATCCAGATCAACCCGCGCTACAATTACACCAACAAGGCAGACGGCAGCCAGGAAGCCGAGCTCGTCGCCTACCAGGTGACGAACACGCTGTCGGTGCGCGTGCGCGACGTCGACAAGACCGGCGACATCCTCGACAAGGCGGTGTCCCTCGGCGTCAACCAGGGCGGCGGCATCGCCTTCACCAATGACGATCCGAAAGCCACTATCGTCGAGGCGCGCAAGAAGGCAGTTGCGGACGCGATCGCCAAGGCCAAGACGCTCGCCGAGGCCGCCGACGTCAGCCTCGGCCGGGTGATCGAGATCACCGACCAGAACGTCGCGCCGGTGCCGATGCCGATGAACGCCAAGGCTTTCGATGCCGCCCGGGCCGCCGTGCCGGTGCAGGCCGGCGAGAATTCCTACTCTGTCCAGGTCACCGTCACGTTCGAGCTGAAGTGACGTCCGCCCGGCGCATGACCTCGAGAATCGGAATTGATTTTCGGATAGGATCATGCGCAAAATCAAAGGGCTACAGCGTCCTTTGCGTCCTAGGCCGCGTCGTCGGGACCGCAAACAAAAACCCCGGAGAACCGATCCTCCGGGGTTTTTCGAGCCGCGCGCTTCAGTCTGGCTGAAGGGGCCCACTACTTATGGGCGATCCTCGCAGAGGATCGTCCTTCCGAACTGGACCTTCGCAAACGTCATGTCCATAGCCGATCCTCGCAGAGGATCGTCCTTCCTGCCGATCCCGCTGGGCAAACCGTCAGCGATAGATGATCGGGCAGCCGCGCTCGTTGGCGAACACCACCACAACGCGGTCGCCATACTGGCGGCCGGCCACCTTCACCGTGCGCCGGCTGATGTCGACGATGCGGACGCGGTGCAGGCCCATGCGCTCGGCCTTGTCGAGCGCGCGGTCCGGCGAGCAGCCGCGGCGGCGCCAGTCGCGATCGCGACGGTAGCCATCGTCATCGTCGCCGGTGTAGACGCCGAAACGCGGATCGTGGTTATTGCCGAAGCCGAGATAGAGGCTGTCCGCATGCGCCGCCGGGATGGCGACGAGCGTGCCAAGCCCGACAAGGGCCGAAAGGGCTGCCGTCTTGATCTGATTGAACATCGTCTCTCTCCTTGTTGCGGGCCTCTGGCCCCTTGAATTGATGATTGGCGAACCAATGATTGCAAAATGCCTTTTCGTGTCTGAACTTTTTGCGAACCGGCCGTTCATGTCCGGTTCATGTCGAAGGAAGGCAACATCCCCGCGCATCCATCGCCCCCGTCCGCTTCAAAATCTGGAGCCGGAAACGCGCCATGGCGCACCCGGTTCCCTTCAAGGCTCATCGTCCAAATGCGAACCCGTCAGGGTTCGTCATCAAAACGCGAACCTGTCAGGGTTCGTCATCAAAATGCCAACCCGTCAGGGTTCGTCATCCAGTATATAGTCAAAATAGTCGTCGGGCTCGGCGAGATCCGTTTCCTTGGCCTTCACCCGGCCGCGGATCGATATCCCGGCCTCGTGCACGGTCTCCGCGCTTCCCGAGACCAGCCTGTGCCACCAATAGAGGTCGTGGCCCTCGGCGATGAGCCGGTAGGCGCAGGTCTTGGGCAGCCAGGTGATGGTGCGCACGTTCTGAGGTGTCAGCCCGACGCAATCGGGCACGCGCGACAGCCGGTTGGCGTAGTCCGAGCAAAGGCATTTTTCGGCATCGAACAGCCGGCAGCCGACGCTCGTCCAATAGATCTCGCCGGTATCCTCGTCCTCGAGCTTCGAAAGACAGCATTTGCCGCAGCCGTCGCAGAGTGATTCCCACTCGGCCGGGGTCATCGCCTCAAGCGTCTTGGTTTTCCAGAACGGTGCGCTCATGCGGCTGGATTTGGCCCTCCGTGGCCTTCCGGTCAAGCGTCGCTGTCGCGGTGACCCAGTATCAACATTAGAAAAACACGAAATTGCCTTCAAAAGGCCGGCCAGGCATCCTTGGCTGCTGCCAATGCCTAACGGAACCAATTGCGGATGACGAAAGTTTGGGCAGGGATGGGACCCCACTAGGAGAAAATTGATATGAAACGCCAACCACGGATTCTGGCGGGTACGGCAATCGGCCTGCTTATGGCATCCGCGCCGTTGGGCGCGTATCCGCTGCAGGCCGATTTCGGCACCTCGCAAGGAGCGCCACTGATTCTGGCGCAGACGAACTGCGCCGAAGGCCAGTCAGCAGAGGAGTGTGCGCAAGGCGGCCAGCAGGGGGAGCAACCGAGGAAGAAGAAGCGCGAGCAGCAGCAGCAGACAGAATCGGCCCCCGCCGAACAGTCCGCCGAGCCCGAGCAGAAGCCGCGCCGGAAACGACAGGACCAGCAGCAGATGGACTCCGGCCAGGCGGAGCAAGCAGCGCCGGCCGAGCAGCAGCTCAAACCGCGCAAGAAACGCGATCAACAGCAGCAGATCGAGGCAGCACCGGCCGATCAGGGCGGCCAGCCTGTGACCGACGAACAGCAACCGCGTAGGAAGAAGCGCCAGCAGCAGCAAACCGAAACCGCGCCGGCCGAGCAGCCCGCCGGACAGGCCGCGCCGGCGAACGACGAACAGCAACCGCGCAAGAAGAAGCGCCAGCAGCAGCAAACCGAAACCGCGCCGGCCGAGCAGCCCGCTGAACAGGCCGCGCCGGCGAACGATGAGCAGCAGCCGCGCAAGAAGAAGCGTCAGCAGCAGCAAACGGAGACCGCGCCGGCCGAGCAGCCCGCTGAACAGGCGGCGCCCGCCAACGATAACACGCCGCAGGACAAGCTGCGCAGGAAGAAGCGGGATCAGCAGCAACAGACTGAAACCGCCCCAACCGAGCAGGCGCCGAAGGCCGAAGCCCCTGCCGGCGAGCCGGCGCAGCAGGCCGAGCCGCAGCAGAACAATCAGCAAGCTGCGCCGGCAGAGGGCGAACAGCCTCTGGACAAGACAAAGAAGCGCAGGAAAGCCCTTGGTCAGCAGCCCGGCGCCGGTCAAGCGGTGACGGGGGAGCAACCTTCGACCAAGCAGCCCTCCACCGAAGGCCAGGCGACCACCGGCGGCCAGCCCGCGACCGGCGAGCAGCCGGCCCAGGGCGGCGCGAATGCCGGCACTGCCGCGCAGGGCGAAGCGCCTGCCAACGCGAACGAGGCCCCGCTCTTCGACAGCCAGAAGGATGTCGTGCGCAAGCGCAAGGGCCGCCAGCCGGCCGGCCAGAACGAGAATGGCCAGGCCGGCGTCGAGCAAGGCGGAAACCAGGCTGGACAGCAAGGCGGCAACCAGGCCGAGCAGCAGGGAGGCCAGCAGGCGCAGAGGCCTGCGCCGGTCGATCAGGGCCCGCCGCCCACTGACGACAAGGCGGCCCAGCAGGAGATCAAGCCTGAAAAGCTCGTTCCGGTCACCGAGGAAAAGGGCAAGCGGATCGAGCTTACGCCCGAGCAAGTTGTCCGCGAGCGCCGCCGGCCGCAGGGCGCGGATGTGGTGAAACAGTTCGGCGACCGCGTGATCGTCCAGTTCAACAACCAGACGATCGTGGAAAGCAATGAGGCGCCTCGCATCACCCGCGGCGCCAGGGATGTCTATTACGAGGATCTGCCGCGTAGTCGAACCCGCGAAATCGTGGAGCGCGACAACGGCGTCAAAATCGTCACGATCCGCAACCGCAATGGCGATGTCGTCCAGCGTTCGCGCATCATGCCGGATGGCCGCGAATATGTGCTGAGCTATGTCGACGAGCGGTACTACCAGGATGTCGACGATTGGCGCGATCCGGGCGACGACCTGCCGCCGATGCGGCTCGACATCCCGCGCCGGGATTACATCCTGGATTCGGAGGAAGTCGAGGATCCGGACGAGTATTACACCTTCCTCGAACAGCCGCCGGTGGAGAGGGTGCAGCGCCTCTACTCGATCGACGAGGTCAAGCGCTCGGCCCGGGTGCGCGACATCGCCCGTCGCATCGATCTCGACACGCTGAACTTCGATTTCGGCTCGGCGACGATCTCCGATACCGAAGTGCAGAAGCTCGAAGGCGTGGCCACCGCCATGGAAAAACTCCTGAAGAAGAACCCGGCGGAAACCTTCCTGATCGAGGGCCATACCGACGCGGTCGGCACGCCTGACGCGAACCTCGCGCTGTCGGACCGGCGTGCCGAGGCGGTCGCCGAGGCGTTGACCAACGCCTTCGGCATTCCCGCCGAGAACCTCACGACCCAGGGCTATGGCGAGGAGTATCTCAAGGTGAATACGTCTGGCCCGAACCGCGAGAACCGTCGTGTCGCCATCCGCCGCATCACCTCGCTGGTGGCGCCGGTGGCGAGCAACAACGAGCAGTGATTATTGCATGTCGCCCAAAAGTGCCCAGCGGTTTTGGGCGACATGCATAAAACAGACCTGAAGCGCGTCGCCTGAATCCGTTTCATCGCGACGCGCTTTAGCGTTTGATTTCAAAATCCTGACCCGGTTTTTGGAATCTGCGCGAGAAGACGAGGTCCGTCCGGATCCGGACGGACCCTTTCTTTCAAGATGCAAGAAGAATTGTCCCGGTTGTCCCGCCATGCTCATTGAATCGCCGCATTGCGGCACCCAGATTCCAGTCAGGGCGTTCCCTGCCCTGTCCCGACTCCAGCGGGACACATGAGCCCCGCCGGCGCCCCTCTCCGGCGGGGCTTTTTATCTTGAAAAGAGAGTTCATCTGCCCGAAATACGCCGATATCCAAAAAGCGAAATCAGCCCGGAACACCTCATGAAGCGTCTCGAACTCGCCATCGAATCCGTTATCCTTGCCTCGCGCTGGCTATTGGTCGCCTTCTATCTGGGGCTCGGCCTTGCGCTCGCGACCTACGCGCTGTCCTTCGGCAAGAAGCTCTACGAGTTCGTGATGAGCGTTTTCACGCTCGGCGACACCGACACGATCCTGAAGATGCTCGGCCTGATCGACGCGGCCCTTGTCGCCTCGCTGGTGGTGATGGTGATCATCTCGGGCTACGAGAATTTCGTCAGCCGCTTCGACGAGCAGGACGGCGAGGTCCATTGGCTTGGCACGATCGACGTCGGCTCGCTGAAGGTCAAGGTCGCCTCGACCATCGTCGCGATCTCGTCGATCCACCTGCTGCAAGTGTTCCTCAACCACGCCTCCTACACGACAGATCAGCTCATGTGGCTGACCGTCATGCATCTGGCCTTCGTGTTTTCGGCGTTGATGCTTGCCTATATCGACCGGGTGATGGCGCTGGCGAAAGGCAAGAAGGTCGCGGAGTGACGTTATGGAAGAAACCGAAGATCATTCAACGCTCGAACGGCTTCGTAAAGCGATCGACGAGGGTGACCAATCCGGAAATCCGGAGCCGTTTGACCTTGAGCGCTTTATCGAGATGAAGCGACGTCCGCGCGATTTCCGTCAGTAGATATTCCTTATCTCGGTCTCTGTACGGTCAAACACCTCGTCCGGCACGAAGAAGTCGCCGGCAAGCGGCCCCTTGGCGCCCGGCGCATAGACCGAAAAATCCGTGACGCCTTCAGCGCGCAGCACCTCCTCGTCGATGTAGAAATTGCCGGTCGCCTCGCGCGATGGCCGCATGAAGATCGCGTGCGCGGCGTCGGCCATGATGTCGGGGGAGCGGCTCATCGCCGCCACCGTCTCGCCGCCCAGGAGATTGCGCACCGCCGCCGTGTCGATGGTCGAGATCGGCCACAGCGAATTGACGGCGATGCCGGCTCCAGCAAACTCGGCGCTCATGCCAAGCGTGCACATCGACATGCCGAACTTGGCCATGGTGTAGGCGACATGGTTCTTGAACCACTTGGCCTTCATGTCGAGCGGCGGCGCCAGATTCAGGATGTGAGGATTTTTGGCCAACTTCAGGTGCGGAACGCACATTTTGGAGACCAGGAACGTGCCGCGCGTGTTGATCTGGTGCATCAGGTCGTATCGCTTCATGTCGGTTTCCAGCGTGCCGGTGAGTTGGATGGCGCTGGCATTGTTGACGCAGATGTCGATGCTGCCGAACCGTTCCACGGTCTTGGCCACCGCATCGGCGACCTGAGCCTCGTCGCGGATGTCGCAGAGCACAGGCATCGCCTTGCCGCCGGCCTGCTCGATCTCCTCGGCCGCGGTATAGATTGTGCCGGGCAGCTTCGGGTGCGGCTCGGCTGTCTTGGCCGCGATCGTCACATTGGCGCCGTCGCGCGCCGCGCGCAGCGCGATCGCGAGCCCGATGCCGCGCGATCCGCCCGAGATGAACAGCGTCTTTCCCTTGAGCGACATCGTTCGCCTCCCTGTCTTTGCCGGCGCGATCCTTGCCTGTACCGACCCCTGGACACAAGAGTCCGTTCATCCAGCCCGTGATGACGCAGCGGAGCCTCGCCATCTTGCGTATCCAGCGCAGAAGTATATATTCTCTACAAAGTGGTATAATATAGAATGGCGCTGTCGATCAAAAATCTAGAAGTCGAGCAGTTGGCGCGGGAGCTTGCCCGCCGCCGTCGCGTGTCCGTGACGGAAGCGATCCGCCAATCCCTCGAGCGCGAAGTCGCGCGCGAGCGGCTGGTGCCTCGCGGCGAAAGCAGCGATCTTTTCCAGCGCCTGATGGCGATTTCGGACAGGGCCGCGCAGATTCCGAAACGGGAAAATGCGATGACCGAGGATGAGATCCTGGGTTACGATGAACTTGGAATCCCCACGCGATGATCATCGACTCGTCGGCCCTCGTCGCGGTCCTCCGCGCCGAGCCGGGCCATGATCGTTTTGTGCGGGTGATCGCCGATGCCGGAAGACGGTTGATCGCTGCGCCAACCCTCCTCGAAACTAGCATGGTGCTCGCCGGTGGGTGGCAGGACGAAATCCTGGACCGGCTCGACGCCTTCCTGCGCACGGCTTCGATCGAGACCATCGCCTTCACCGCCGACTACGCCGCCGTCGCGCGCCAGGCCTTGCTGCGCTATGGCAAGGGCCGGCATCCGGCGGCGTTGAACTTCGGCGATTGCATCGCCTATGCCACGGCGCGGCTCGAAGCGATGCCGCTGCTGTTCAAGGGTGATGATTTCCGGCTGACCGACATTGAACCGGCAGTCTGAGGGGACGCGTCACACCAGCACCAGCCCCTGCCGCATTGCAATCGCGATCGCATCGGTGCGGTTCGCGGCGCCGAGCTTGATCAGGATCGCGGCGACATGGAATTTCGCCGTGTGCACCGAAATATTGAGCCGCCTGGCGATCACCTTGTTGGGCGCGCCTTCGGCCAGCAGCGCCAGCACTTCCGCCTCGCGCGGCGACAGCGCCGCGCGGACCTGGTTGTCGTCGGGCGTCTCGTCCTCGGACAGCTCTGCGTGGAAATCGCCATGAGCCTCTGACGGTGGTGCCCTGCTGATGCGATAGCCGGACGCGGCCAACCGCAAGGCGGCGGCAATCAGCAGCCCGCCGGCAGAGGAAGGCAGCGTCGCAAATACATTGCCGGTCGATCGTTCGTGGCCGGCGCGCCGGGAAAGCAGCACGCAGGGCGTTGCCGGGCTCACGGCCCGGCTTTCCAAAGCCGCCTCGTCGACCACGGCGACATCCGCCGTTTGACCCATGCCGCTGCCGGCGAGCGTCGGCAGCAGATCGTCGCTCGCCGCAAGCGCGTCGGCCAGCTGCTCGGCGCGCGCAACGTCGCCGAGCGCGATCAACACCATCAGCCGGTGGGCTACTGGCTCCGGTCTCGCAATCGTTGGTGCCGCGCTCTCCGCCATCGACCGTCTCAGCTCAACGGCTTCTCGCCGATGGTGATCGAAACGTCGCGCTGCGCGCCGCCGCTCAATATCCCGAGCGTCACGGCCGCGCCGGCGCTGTCCGGCCCCAGCTTGCGGATCAGCTCGCGTGGGCCGTGCACGGCCTCGCCGTTCCAGGCGACGATGATGTCGCCGACATGCAGCCCGGCGGCCTTGGCCGGGCCGCTGTCGTCGAGGCTCATCACCATGGCGCCGTGCGTGTCGCCACTGCGGATCGGGTGCAGCCCGGCGCCGAGATAGCCGCGCGCGACATGGCCCTTTTCGCGCAGTGTCGCCACCGCCCGCTCGATCGTCTCGTAAGGCATGACCAGCGCCCGCCGGCGCGGCCCGAACAGCAGCATGCCGATCAGGCCGCCCTTGGCATCAAGCACCGGACCGCCTTCGAAGCGGCCGCCGGTGTTGATGGCGAGGTTGATGCGCCAGTCGATCGTGCCGCCGCGCATCGAGCGCCAGGCGGGCCCGACCTCGCCGACCGTGCCGAACACGGCAAGCGCGGCCCCTTCGCTATTGCCGGCGGCGATCGCCACATGGCCGGGGCGCACGGGGGCGGCCTGAGGTAGTTGCGGCAGACCGGCAGCGGCGGAGGCTGGTTTCAACAGGGCAACGCCCGTCGAAGGATCGCGGCCGACAAGCTCGGCCTTCACGGTTTCGCCCGAGGCCAGCGTCAGTTCGATCTCCTCGCCAGCCTCTACCGCCTCCTCGGCGGTGACGAAGAAGCCGTCGCGCCAGTGGAAGGCGCTCGCGGTGCGGTGGTGATGCGTGGTGAAGCTTGCCAGCGCCGGCGCGGCGGCCGCCGCGACATCGGCAATGGCGTCGGAAAAGGCACTGAGGTTGAAGTTGCTCATATCGATGATCTCCTGGGTTCTGTGACCCAGATATCGCTCCATGGCGCCGCCGCGGATACTCGCCTGACGGCTAGTCGGCGGCCCGACTGGCCATGTGGTCAGGTCGCGGCGATTGCGGCCGCTCCGCACATATAGTGCGTGTCGCCCAAAAGTGCCGCGCGGTTTTGGGATAACGACACACACAAAAGAAAAACATCGCTTTACTGAATAACACGGAGCCCTACCCATGGCCTTCGCCGCCGAAAAACTCCAATCGGATGACGCCTTGCTCGATGCCTATTCGGCGACCGTCGCCGACGCCGTAGACCGCATCGGCCCGGCCGTCTGCCGCATCGAGCGCATCGGCGGCGCCGGCGGCCATGGCTCGGGCTTCGTCATCGCTCAGGACGGGCTGGTCGTCACCAACTTCCATGTCGTCGGCGACGCGCGCGCCGTGCGCGTGACCATGCCGGACGGCGGCGCACGCGAGGGCCGTGTGCTTGGCCGCGATCCCGACACCGACATCGCGCTGGTGCGCGCCGACGGCAGCTTCGCCGATGTCGCGCCGCTCGGCGATTCCAAGCGTCTCAGGCGCGGCCAGATCGCGATTGCGATCGGCAATCCGCTCGGCTTCGAATGGACCGTCACCGCTGGCGTCGTCTCGGCGCTCGGCCGTTCGATGCGCGCCTCGACCGGCCGGCTGATCGACGACGTCATCCAGACCGATGCCGCGCTCAATCCCGGCAATTCCGGCGGGCCGCTGGTGTCGTCGGCGGGCGAGGTGATCGGCGTCAACACCGCCATGATCCACGGCGCGCAAGGCATCGCCTTCGCGGTCGCCTCAAACACCGCCAATTTCGTCATCTCCGAGATCATCCGCTTCGGCCGCGTGCGCCGCGCATTCATCGGCGTCTCCGCCGATACGACCAACCTGCCGCGCCGCGCAGCCCTTCTGTCGCAGGTGACCACGAACACGGCCGTGCGTCTGCGCAGCGTCGAAAAGCACGGCCCGGCGGCAAAGGCCGGCCTGAAGGAAGGCGACATCATCGCCGCCATCGACGGCCGGCCGGTCACCGGCGTCGACGATCTCGTACGATTGCTGGATGCCGAGCGCATCGGCCGCGAGACGCTCTGCACCGTCGTGCGCCGCAGCGGGGTGAGCCAAGTGGTGGTGACGCCTGTGGCGCGGAGCTGATCTCTACCCGGGCCTGACTATCCGCCCGAGCAGCGATACCAGCATCCTTGCCAGCTCCCCGCTCGGGTCGAGGTCAGGATCGTAGATCGTCATGTCCATGCCGATGCAGCGCTGATCCTTTGCCAATGGCGACAGGACGGCGACGAGATCGTCGGGATCGATGCCGGGACTGCCGGGCGAATCCACGGCCGGCATCACCCTCTGGTCGAGCACGTCGACATCCAGATGCAGCCAGTAAGGACAATCGGCGCGCGCCAGCGCCGCCCTCGTCTTCTCCAGCACTCCTACCGCGCCTAGTTCCCGGGCCGCGAAGACATCGATGCGCGTGATCGCGGTCGCGTTGATATCGGGCCAGGCGAAGTCGGGATCGCGGCTTTCGCGCTCGCCGATCTGCATCACCGCCTCGTCCGCGACGAGCGGACCGGCAATGCCCGGCCATTCGGTGAGCAGCGGCTCGCCTCGTCCGGTGGCCAAAGCCAGATCCATGCCGGCGGCGGAGCCGAGCGTAGTGTTGGCATCGTAATTGCCGGGATGGCGGAAGTCGCTGTGGCCGTCGACATGCACCAGCGCGACGGGACCCGATTGGCGTGCTGCCGCCAGCGCGCCGAGCAGCACCGAGCAATCGCCGCCGATGACCAGCGGCCATTCGCCTCGACCGAGCGCCTTGGCGACGGCGTCCGCAAGGTCGAGATTGAAACGGCGGATCGCACGGCCGTTGCGCAGCCGCGTGCCGGGCTCCGGTTCGGCGCTGTAGGCCGGCCGCTCGAGATCGACCGCGGCGACTGGTGTCAAGGCCTCGACCAGGCCGGCCTTGGTCAGAGCCTCGGGCCCGCGCCAGGTGCCGGGCACATGGCCCGGCCGCAAGGGCCGCAGACCGAGATTGGAAGGCGCACGAAAAAGGCAGATGTCACGCATGCGGCAGAATCCGGTTCAACACGCTCCATCATAGATCGCCGCGAAGGGCTCCGGCGATATGGCCGGAGCCAAATGCCGACATCTGCTGCCAGCGCTAAGCTCAGCCTCCAGCCGCACCTTCGGCATATTGCGCCAGGAACTCTTCGCTTGGCGGGATCGCCTTGATCACGTCGATCAGCACGCCGTTGGGGTCCCTGGTGATGAAATGACGCTGGCCGAAGGGCTCGTCGCGCAATGTATGCAGGATCGGCAAGCCGGCGGCGACGATACGCTCATAGACCGCATCGGGGTCTCGCACCTCGAAATTGATCAGCAGGCCGGAGGTCCGTCCACGTCCCTCCTCCGGAATCGTCTCGTGGTCGCCCTGGACGATGCCGAGATTGACCCGCCTGTCCTCGCTGGAGCGCAGATGCACATACCAGTCGCTCTTAAACAGCGGCTCGAAGCGGAAATGCTCGACGTAGAAGTCCGCCGTGCCGGCGACGTCGCCGGTCATCAGCACCGGATAATAGCTCGTCGTCTTCATCTTTCCTTCTCCTGCTTCATAACATACAGTCTGTATGTAAATGAAATAACATACAGGCAGCATGCATGCAACAGGAGCTAGGACGCCGCTCCAACCGGGACCGCACCGAGGCGACGCGGGCCGATCTGATCCGCGCGGCGCGAAAACTGTTTACGGAGAAATCCTATGCCGACACCGGCACGCCGGAGATTGTCGCCGCAGCCGGAGTGACGCGCGGCGCGCTCTACCATCACTTTGCCGACAAGCAGGCGCTATTTGCTGCCGTGGTCGAGCAGGAAGCAGCGGCGGTCGCGGCCGAGATCGAACGCGCCTCACCGTCCTCTCTTTCCGCCCGGAATGCCCTGATCGCCGGCTCGGATGCCTATCTCGCGGCGATGCGCACCCCCGGCCGCACGCGGCTTTTGCTGCTCGACGGACCGGCCGTGCTCGGTCGCGCGGCGATGGACGAGATCGACAACCGCCACGGCAACCGCTCGCTGCGCGAAGGCTTGGTCGCGGCAATGCGCGCGCGATCGATGACGAAGCTGCCGGTCGAAGCGTTGACCGCCTTGCTGGCCGCCGCTTTCGACCGGGCGGCTTTAGCCATCGAGGCCGGCGCTTCGGACAAGGATTATCGCGCCGTCCTGCTGGCACTCATGGACGGCTTGTCTCCGGCCCCTCCTCCGTCCACACGCCCGGCTCCATCTCGTTGAAGCAGCCGAGTTGTCGCTTGAACTCGTCGATCAGCCAGGATGCCGCTGGCTTGGGGCTGCGGTCGGTGCGGTGCATGGCATAGAGCGGCGAGCGCACTTCGCGATAAGGCTCGAGATCGAGCTCGACCAGCCTGCCGCTGGCGAGATCGTCGGCAATCAGCCAGCGCGGCAGGCCGCCCCAACCGAGACCCTCGCGCATCAAGGCATGCTTGGTGCGCACATCCGTCAATCGCCAGGTGCGATAGGCGAAGACCCCATAGTCTCGGCCACGCGTCCGCTCCGACTGGTCGGAGACGACGAGTTGGATATGCTCGCGCAGGTCCTCGACGGCCACGGGTTTCGGCAGTTTCGCCAGCGGGTGGTCGGGCGCCGCCGCCGGCACCATCGAGGTGAAGCCGATGCGCACCAGATTGACATCGGCATCGCCCTGCAAACCGCCGAAGCCAAGATCCGACTGGCCGTTGACGACCTGATCGACGATCAGGCCGAGCGAACCGATATAAAGCCTCAGCATCACCGCCGGGAACTGGGCCTCGAAGGCCTTGAGCACCCGCACAAGCGCGGGCGACGGCAGCGCCACGTCGACCGACATGGTCACTTCCGCCTCCAGTCCTTGCCGGTAGCCGTCGGCGCGCGATCGGATGCGCTGCAGGACGCCGATCATGCGCCGTGCGTCCTCCAGCATGGCCTTGCCGACATCGGTCAGTTGCGGCTCGCGCACGCCTTCGCGCTCGAACAGTTTCAGGCCGAGCTGCGCTTCGAGATTGGCAATGCCGTAGCTCACCACGGACTGCGCCCGGTTGAGCTTGCGCCCCGCGGCCGAGAAGCTGCCGGTATCGGCTACCGCCACCAGGATCTGAAGCTGGTCCAGTGTCGGGTTGGGTTGCATGACTAATCCATATTCTAGATGGATACCATGCAAATTATACCAGTTTTCCAGATATGGCGGCAATCCCACATTGGCGGGGAAAGTTCAATCCAACCCCAAGGGGACACCGCCATGTCTATTCTGCTTGTTACGTCCAGCCCGCGCGGCGCTGCTTCGCATTCGACCCGCGTCGCCACCGATCTCGCCCAGAAACTGCTTGCCACGGATCCGTCGGCCAAGCTTGTCGTGCACGATCTCGTCGCCAACCCGCTGCCGCATATCGATCCTGATTATGCGACCGGCATCTACACGCCCGCCGAGGCCCGCAGCCAGCGCCAGGCCGAGGTGGTCGGCGTGTCTGATGCGGTGCTCGACGAACTGTTCGGGGCCGATACGATCATCCTCGCCACCGGCTTTATCAACTTCAACATCTCCTCGACCCTGAAGTCGTGGATCGACCACGTCGCCCGCTCCGGCAAGACGTTTGCTTATGGCGAGAATGGCCCGAAGGGTCTCGTCACCGGCAAGAAGGTCTATATCGTGCTTGCTTCCGGCGGCATCTATTCCGAGGGTGCCGCGGTGCAGATGGACCACGCCATCCCCTATCTGCGCGGCGTGCTTGCCTTCCTGGGCATGACCGATGTCGAAGTCATCCGCGTTGAAGGCGTCGGCATGGGTGGCGACGCTGTCACCGCCGCCCTCGCCAAGGCGACCGCCAAGGTCGACGCAATCGCTGCCGCGGCCGCCAATGCGGACCAGATCGCCGCGGCCGCGTAATCATCGCCCTAAGAAAGAGAAAGGCAGGCGCCGGTCGGTGCCTGCCTTTTTTGCACGATCATCGAGCGCTGCCTGTCTGGAACGACTTTTTCTTCCCGCTGGTGCTGATCACCTCCGAGAATTTGAAGACACTGCCCAGGGGCTGACCGTGTATGTCGATGAATTCACCACCGACTGGGGGGTGCTGTTCACCGGCTGACACTGGCGGCGCTGCCGATTCCGTTGCTCTATATCGTGCTGTCGAAGCAGTTCATTTCCGACATCACCCAAGGGGCGGTCAAAATAGGACGCGGTCAATAGCAAAGAGATCAGGACATCACAAAGTGGCGAACCAGAACAAGATCATCATCACCTGCGCGGTCACAGGATCGATCCATACCCCGTCAATGTCGCCGCACCTGCCGGTAACGGCCGAGCAGATCGCGACCGCAGCCATCGAGGCGGCCGAGGCAGGTGCTGCGATCGTCCACCTTCATGCCCGCAATCCGGCCGACGGACGTCCCGACCAGTCGACGGAAGCGTTCGCGCCTTTCCTGCAGGTCATCAAGCAGCGCTCCAACTGCGTCGTCAACATCACCACCGGCGGCGCCGCGACGATGAGCGTGGAAGAACGGGTCAAGCCGGCGAAGGTTTTTGCGCCCGAGGTCGCGTCGCTCAATATGGGATCGATGAATTTCGCCCTGTTTCCGATGCTGGAGCGGTTCAAGACCTTCGAGCACGACTGGGAGCGGCCCTATCTCGAATCGTCGCGCGACCGCATCTTCCGCAACACTTTCGGCGACATCGAGCATATACTACGCACCTGCGCCGACAATGGCACGCGCTTCGAGATCGAGTGCTACGACATCGGCCATCTCTATACGCTCGCGCATTTCGTCGAGCGTGGCCTGGTGAAGGCGCCATTCTTCGTCCAGAGCGTGTTCGGTATCCTCGGCGGCATCGGCACGCACCCGGAAGACGTCGCCCACATGAAGCGCACCGCCGACCGCCTGTTCGGTAATGACTACCACTGGTCGGTGCTGGGCGCCGGGCGCCACCAGTTGCCTATCGCCACGCAAGCGATCGCGCTGGGCGGCAATGTGCGGGTCGGCCTGGAGGATTCGCTGTGGATCGGCAAGGGCAAGCTCGCCCGCTCGAGCGCCGAACAGGTGACCAAGGTCCGCCAGATCATCGAAGGCCTCGGCGCCTCGATCGCCACGCCCGACGAGGCGCGGCAAATCCTGCAGCTCAAGGGTGGCGACAAGGTCTCATTCTGATCGGTAGAGAGCAAAGAGCCGCCGCGGCGGCTAATGCATGTCGCCCAGAAGTGTGCAGCGGTTCTGGGATAACGACATGCATCGAAACCAAGGCTTAAAGCGCGTCGCCTGAATCCGCTTCAGCGCGGCGCGCTTAGCCAAACATCCTCTCGCCCTGTTCGTCGACGAGCTGGATGCCTTTCTTGATCGAGATGTCGACGGCGTCGTCCAGCCCGGCGAAACGGTCGGCGCGGATGAAGCGATGCTCCTTCATCACGCCGTCCACTTCCTTGGAGACGACGCCGCAGGTCTGGTACTGGCCGTCTGCCTTGTAGGGCGTGGCGCTGATCAGGAATCCCTTGTGCTCGACCTGCTTTGCCGGCTTTGCGGTCCCTGCCTCTGTTGCCTCGCCGCCACCGCCGCCGAAAAGACGTTTCAGAAATGACATTTCAATATCCTCCAACGGCAATCGTCCTGCATCACATAGCGTGTTGCAGGACGATTTTCACTACGGCATGGTCCCGAAAAATTGGCTTGGCGGGCAATAACTCCCTTCGGGGCCAGCCGTCATCCTTAGCGTCGCGACAGCGCCTCGAGCGCCGCGGCGGCGTCTTCCAGGATGCTGATCGCCTCGGCCTGCTTGTCTTCCGGCGCATCGACGATATCGCCGAGCGCGGCGCGCAGCCGGTGACGCAGCGCCCGGAACCGGTCGCGCTTTTCATCCCGCTTTTCATGGCGACCGCGCCTGCTGCCGTCCTCGCCGTCGTCGCTCCAGCCGAACCAGTCGCGCGCCTTGGCCATCTTGCGGCCGAAACGCTCGAGATGGTCGAGCACATGATCGATCATCTCGCGGTTTTCCTCGAGATGCGCCCGGCCAGCCTCTGTGATCGAAAACACCTTCTTGTTGCCTTCGCTGGACGAGACGGCATAGCCCGCCTCTTCGAGGAAAGTCAGCGTCGGATAGACCACGCCCGGGCTCGGGCTGTAGATGCCGCTGGTGCGCTCCTCCAGCGCCTTGATGATGTCATAGCCGTGGCGCGGCGCCTCGGCCAGAAGCGACAGCGTGATCAGCTTGAGATCGCCGTCGGCCAAGATGCGGCCGGCGCGGAACATGTCGCCCGGGCCGCCTCGGCCGCCGCCGCGGCCGTGCCCGAACGGTCCGAAGCCACCGCCGCGGCCGCCGAAACGGCCGGCCATGTGCATGAACATGCGCTCGCCGAAATGGTTGTGTCCGAAATGCTTGTGCATGGATGCTCCTTGAGTTCTATCTTACGATATATCTTAATTAGGCCTCAGCGCTCACAGAGTCAAGATATATCTTACGATGTATCGTGACTGTAGCCAAGTGACTGCGCCCACGCGACCGGAATGCGGATCAAGCGAGCTACCAGCGGCCTTTGCGGCGATTCCAGGCGTAGAGAAGATCGGCGAAACGGTCATAGACAAAGCGTGTCAGCGGCAGCGCAACCGGGTTGCCGAACAATGTCGCCAGCCAGCTTTCGCCCGGCGTTATCCGCCAGACCGCGACCGGCACGTCGGCGCCGACCAGCAGTCGGCCCTCGGCATCGGTCGCATGCAGCCGGCGGCGGATGTCCTCCAGCGAAGCGCCGTATTCGGCCAGCGCCGCCGGTTCGAAATTGATGTCGCGGAACTCGACGCGCCCCGCCTTGACCGCCTCAATCAGCCGCCGCCTTTGACGCCTGATGCCGGCATCGCAGACCGGACATCGCGTATTGTACCAGACGGTGAGCCGAGGCTTGGACATCGCGCGACTATCGGCGACGCGGCGTGGCATCGCAATGTGACGCGCAGCTCCAATGGAGCCTTGTCTCTGTCGCCGCTTCACCCGAGCGAGGTGATGATCTCGCGATAGGCGAATTCCGGGAAGGCCTTGAGCGTGCGCGTCCGCACACTGCCGCCCGACGACAGCATCAGCGCGAAACGGGCGAGCACCGCATCGTCCGGCGCCTCGACCACGGCCACCATGTCGCACTCGCCCATGGTCAGATAAAACGCCTTGAACGAACCGCCCATCTCGCTCAGCTGCTTCTTGGCGGCGTCGAGCCGCTTCGGCGACTCACGCACGTTCTTGGCGCCCTGCTCCGTCCAGTTGATCAGCATGATGTAGGTCGTCATGGCACACCTCCCTCCGGTGCCGCGGAGCGCGACGCCTGGCCGTTACGGCCGGCGCCGGGGCGGGCATCCGGCTTGTCGCCCAGAAATGCATCCGACCCCGAAATTAAACTCCTGTCGGGCAGCCCCGGCAAGGCGATGCAGCGGCTGGAGACGCAAAAAAGGGCGCCCAAGACGCCCTTTCGATTTTGCCTGTCTGTGATTTTCGTATCAGCTATCGAGGAAGCTTCTCAGCTTGCGCGAGCGGCTCGGATGCTTGAGCTTGCGCAGAGCCTTGGCCTCGATCTGGCGGATGCGCTCACGGGTGACCGAGAATTGCTGGCCGACCTCTTCCAGCGTGTGGTCGGTGTTCATGCCGATGCCGAAGCGCATTCTGAGCACGCGTTCCTCGCGCGGCGTCAGCGAGGCGAGCACGCGGGTCGTCGTCTCGCGCAGATTGGCCTGGATCGCCGCATCGATCGGCAGGATCGCCATCTTGTCCTCAATGAAGTCGCCGAGATGCGAATCCTCCTCGTCGCCCACCGGCGTTTCGAGTGAGATCGGCTCCTTGGCGATCTTCAGCACCTTGCGCACTTTTTCGAGCGGCATTGCGAGCTTCTCGGCCAGTTCCTCCGGCGTCGGCTCGCGGCCGATCTCGTGCAGCATCTGGCGTGAGGTGCGCACGATCTTGTTGATCGTCTCGATCATATGCACCGGAATGCGGATGGTGCGCGCCTGGTCGGCGATCGAGCGGGTGATCGCCTGCCGGATCCACCACGTCGCGTAGGTCGAGAACTTGTAGCCGCGGCGGTATTCGAATTTGTCGACCGCCTTCATCAGGCCGATATTGCCTTCCTGGATCAGGTCGAGGAACTGCAGGCCGCGGTTGGTGTATTTCTTGGCGATCGAGATGACGAGGCGAAGGTTCGCCTCCACCATTTCCTTCTTGGCGATCGCGGCCTCGCGCTCGCCCTTCTGCACCTGGTTGACGATCTTGCGGAATTCCAGGATCGAGATCGCCGTCTCGGTGGCGAGGCTCTGGATCTCGGCGCGCAGCTCCTTGATCGCGTCCTTCTCGTTCTTGGTGAACTCCTTCCAGCCGCGCGACGTCAGATTGGCGATCGAGCGCGTCCAATTCGGATCGAGCTCCGAGCCCTGATATTCCCTGAGGAATTCCTCGCGGCGAACGCCATAGCTTTCGGCAAGCCGAAGCAGCTTGCCTTCGTTCTGCACCAGGCGCTTGTTGATGTCGTAGAGCTGCTCGACCAGCGCCTCGATGCGCGCGGTGTTGAGCGACAGCGACTTCACCGCCTTGATCAGCTGGTCCTTCAGCTCCTTCAGCCGGCGATCCTGGCTGGGCGAAAGCGTGCCGGCGGCGGCGAGACGGTTCTCGACCTGCTGGTCCTGCAGCTTGCGCAGCTTCTTGTAGGTGTCGGCGATAACGTCGAGCGTCTCCATTACCTGCGGGCGCAGTTCCGCTTCCATCGCGGCGAGCGACAGGCTTGCCTCGTCCTCGTCGTCTTCCTCTTCTTCCAGCCCGCGGGTGTCGCCGCCGCCGACATTGGTGATGTCGTCTTCTTCCTCGCGCTGGGCGGCGCGGCCGCGCGGCTTTTCCTCGGGCTTGGGCGCTTCCTCGACGCGTTCGACGACCGGCGCCTGCTTGGCCTCGGGACCGGCATAGGTCGCTTCGAGATCGATGATCTCGCGCAGCAGGATCTTCGATTCGTTGAGCTCGTCGCGCCAGATGATAATGGCCTGGAAGGTCAGCGGGCTTTCGCATAGGCCCGCGATCATCGTCTCGCGGCCGGCCTCGATGCGCTTGGCGATCGCGATTTCGCCCTCGCGCGACAGAAGCTCGACCGAGCCCATCTCGCGCAGATACATGCGCACCGGGTCGTCGGTGCGGTCGGTCGGCTCTTTCTTGGTGGTCGTGGTGGCGACGGCCGTGCCAGTCTGCTCGGCAAGCTCGTTGGCGTCTTCTTCCGAATCGCCGCCCGAATCGGCCGCCTCCGCCTCCTCGCCCTGCTCGTCGTCCTCGACGACATTGATGCCCATGTCGGAGAGCATCGCCATCGTGTCCTCGATCTGCTCGGACGTCACTTCCTCCGAAGGCAGCACCGAGTTCAGCTCGTCCATGGTCACATAGCCGCGTTTCTTGGCGGCCTTGATCATCTTCTTGACAGCATCATCGGAAAGGTCGAGCAGAGGGCCATCGGTGGCGCCTTCACGTTCGGTCTCGACCTCTTCCTTTTCCTTTGTCGCCATTCTTTGTCGTCTCCAAGCGGCCCAACATCGAAGCCGCGTAGCCTGCCGGACCGGTCACAACCGGTTGCGCTCGCACCAGAACGCTTCTTACCGGGCCAGCAACCGCATCATCTCTTTGTTTGGTGCGTGTCGTTGCCCCAAAACGGTCTCCACTTTTTGGGCGACATGCATTAAGTCCAGATTAACCCTGGTATCTGTGGCAGGCCTTTTGCCTGTCCAGTGACCATCACTTCGCATCGCTCAAAATTTCCCGCCGCAGCCGGGGCACGGTTAACGTTTCGAATCGTCCTGATTCCGCCAATCTGCCAGAAGGTCAAGCGCCTCTGGCATGATTCGCATGAAAAAAGCGAATCAATTACCCGACTTAGAGGCGTCGATTCGACGCGCCTGCATATTTCCACTTCATTTTCGGGGCAGATTCGGACCTAAACGCGTCCAACCCTGCCCGATGAAACGCCGAACCCTTCGATCAGCGCTTCCGTTGCCTGCATATCGTTGAATTGCGCTTGAATCTCGACGAGATGCCGGAAGTTTTCATCCGAAGGGTCTGCATCGAGCGCCGCCTGCGCCTGTTTCAGCTCTCTATGTAAGGTGCGCGCGCTGCGCTGCAAGTGTAGCGCCTGGTTGAAGGCGTCGCGGGCATCGTCAAGTCCCGCGGTTTCGAGCGCCGGCCACTGCCTCGCGCGCTTGATCAGCGCGACCGCACGCTCCCAGATGTCGCCGCACCCGGCGCCCACGATCGTGGCGATCACCGCGTCGCGGTCGTCGGCCGCATCATGCGCCATCGCGTCGAGGATAGCGGCGTGCAGTCGCCGCAGGTCCGAATTGGCGAGGTCGAGGAACTCGACATGCGCGAAATTCTCGTCGATCAGTGCCGGATGATTGATGAGCGCCACAATGATCGTCGCCTCGCGCATCGACATGGCTTCACCCGTCCGCTTGACCAGCGCCGAGCGGCCGAGGCTTTCGGTGATGGCTGTGCGTGCGCCGGCAGCGCCCCGGCCAAACGCCCCGCCTGGCGCCGAACCTCTGCCGCGCTCGCCCGGCCGACCGTCCTGGCGTTGATGGCCTTGCCGCGTGCCGCGCTGCGAGCCGAAGAAGCTTAAGACGCGTTCACGCATCTCCTGTTGGTAGTGGTAACGCAGGCTTTCGTCGCGGATGCGGCTGGTGATCTCACGCAGCCTCTTTTCGAGTTCGGCGCGCCGCTCCGGCGTGTCGAACACGCCGCCGGCTGTCTCGCGCATCCACAAAAGGTCGGCAAGCGGCCTGGCTTCCGCCAGCACCGCGCGGAAGGCGTCCGGCCCATCCGCCTTGACCAGGTCATCCGGATCCTTGCCTTCGGGCAGCAGCGCAAAGCGAGCCGAGCGGCCGGGCTGGATCGTCGGCAGGGCCAGATCGGCGGCGCGCCATGCCGCCTTCAGCCCGGCCTGGTCGCCGTCGAAGCACAGCACCGGCTCGCCGGTCATGCGCCACAGAAGCTCGAGCTGGTTTTCGGTAAGCGCGGTGCCGAGCGGCGCCACCGCATTCTCGAAGCCGGCCTGCGCCAGCGCGATCACGTCCATATAGCCTTCGACGGCAATCACCGTGCCGCCTTTGGCCACCGTCTTGCGGGCGCGGGCGAAATTGTAGAGCACGTTGCCCTTGTGGAAGAGCTCGGTGTCCGGCGAGTTCATGTATTTGGCCAAAGCGTCCGGCGCCAATGCCCGACCGCCGAAGGCGATGACCTTGCCGCGCGAATCCGGGATCGGAAACATGATGCGGTCGCGGAACCAGTCATAGGAGACAGGAACGTCGTCGCCGTGCCGCACCAGCCCGCAGGCCTCGATGTCGGCCTTCGGCACGCCCTTGGCGGCGAGATATTCCTTGAGCGCATTGCGGCTGTCCGGCGCATAGCCGAGCCGGAAAGACTGCTGCGTCGCCGGCGTCAGGCCGCGATCACGCAGATAGGCGCGGGCTTTTGCCCCTTCCGGTCCCTGCAGCCGCTCCTGGAAGAAGACGGTCGCCATTTCCATGACGTCGGTCAGGCTGGCGCGTTCCTTCTCGCGCCGTTCCTCCGCGGCGTCGCGCACCGGCATCGGCACCCCCGCCATCTCAGCGATCTTTTCGACCGCTTCGGGGAAGCTCATGCCGTCGAGCTCGGTCAGGAACTTGAAGTGGTCGCCCGAGACCGAGCAGCCGAAACAGTGGTAGCGGCCCTTCTTGTCCTCGCAGTGGAAGGAAGGGCTCTTCTCGCCATGGAACGGGCAGCACGCCCAAAAATCGCCGCGCGAGGCGTTGGTCTTCTTCCTGTCCCAGGAGACGCGCTGGCCGATCACCGAGGAAATCGGCACGCGGTCGCGTATCTCGTCGAGGAAGGCGGGCGGAAAGCGCATCGGGAAAGGCTCGTTTGCCCTCCATATAATCAAGCCGCCCGGGCGCGACGACTCGTTAAATCCATCGTACCCGCTTTTCACAGACAAAAAGAAGGCGGCCGGGCGGCCGCCTTCTGGTGTTTCGGGCCGTTGCCGGATCAGTGCGCGGCGATCGCGCCGAAGATGATGCCGGAGACGATGCTGACCAGCAGGTAATCGTTGCCGACGCGGATCCACTCCTGGCCGGGGCCGGGGCGGCGCAGGCCATAGCGGTTCCAGTCGCGCACCGCCTGATGGCGCTTCCAGCTGGAGTATTTCTGGCCGTTGCGCCAGTGGCTGCGCCTTACCACGACCTTTTTCTTCACCACCACTTTCTTCTTCGTCACGCCCGGCTTCTGCCAGTCGACCTGGGTGTAGTTGGACTGCGGCGCGCTCGGCTGAACGAGCGGGGCGGCCTGACCCGAAAAGGCCGTGACGGCCAGCATCGAGCCGGTGACGACGGAAAGTATGAGACGTTTCATGGTCGGTACTCCTTGGTTATCGATAGGCAAGGAGATAGCCGCGGCCGTATGAACCGAAACTGAACGCTTGGATTACAATTCTGTAATGATTTCCTACGTTTGCGAAGGTCATTTCAACAAAGAGAAAAACCCGAGCTGACCCTTGGCCGGCAATCGCGTCGCGTCGGGCCGCCTGGCGCCGCGGGCGGATGCAACCAATATGTCTTCCATCCATTTCCGACACGCGCCGTCGCGTGCCGGCCGCTGGTCAAGCGGAGCAAAATTTATTATCCGGCTAAAATTGTTTGGAGTAATCTCGACCCTCGAAATGCTTGTGATTCGTGCCCTTTCCCCCTTCCTGGCCACCTCATTGCGAGGCCGGGCATGAGCGGTTCCGTCGTCCTTCTGCACCTTGCCGGCGCGGTGGCGCTGATGCTGTTTGCCACCCGCCTGGTCAAGACCGGCGTCGAACGCGCCTATGGCGATGTGCTGCGCCACAGGCTGCGCGCCACCATGCGCAATCCGCTGACGGCGGTTCTGGCCGGTTGCGGCCTCGCGATCGCCTTGCAAAGCTCCACCGCCGTGACGCTGCTGGTCGGTTCCTTCGCCGGCGCCGGTATCGTGTCGGGCGCCGCCGGGCAGCTTGCCGTGCGCGGCGCCGAGATCGGCTCCGCGCTGGTCGTCAAGCTGCTGACTTTCGACCTGTCGCTCCTGGTGCCGGTCTGCCTCGTCGCTGGCACTTTCATGTTCATGGCCACCGAACGGCGCGACTGGCGCCAGTTCGGCCGCATCCTGGTCGGTATCGGCCTGCTTCTTTTGTCGCTGGAGATGATAGGCCAGGCATCGGAGCCGCTGCGCCAGAGCACGCTGATGCCGATGATCGTCAACTATTTCTCGGGCGATTTCGTCACTGCGTATCTGCTGGCCGCGCTGATCACGTGGCTGTTTCATTCCTCCATCGCCGCCGTGCTGTTGCTGGTGACGCTGGCCGGCCGCGGTTTCATCCCTCCGGAACTCGGCATCGTGCTGGTGCTCGGCGTCAATCTCGGCTCCTCGATCATCGCGCCACTGCTTACCCGCAATGCCGATCCGGGCGTGCGCGTGGTGCCGGTCGGCAATCTTCTGATGCGCGGCATGGGCTCGCTGGTCATGCTGATCCTGTTCATGACGCTGAAGCCGCCGGTCGGCTTTCTCGGCGCGACCGGGCCGGACCAGATCGTCAACGCCCATATCCTGTTCAACGTGATCATCCTGCTGGCCGGCCTGCCGCTCGCCGGCCTCGTCTATCGCGCGTCCGAAAGCATCGTGGCGCTCGGCGCCGGACTGGAGCCGGCGGCAGCGCTCGATGTCGTCGAATTGTCGGCGCTGAACGAAAGCGCGCTCGACACGCCGAGCCAGGCGCTGGCGAACGCCACGCGCGAGGTGGTGCGGGTCTGCGAGACCGTCGAGATCATGCTGAAGCGCATCATCGAACTCTATGAGAGCGCCGACAGCGACAAGATCAAGGCGCTTGCGGCGCTAGACGACCGTGTCGACAAGAAGCATGCCGCGATAAAGCTCTATCTCGCCAAGGTCACCAAGAACCCCTTGAACGAAGACGAGGCGCTGCGCTGCCAGGAACTGATCGGCGCCTGCGTCAAGCTGGAGCAGGTCGGCGACATCATCGTGCGCAACATGCTGGTACATGTCAGGAAGAAGCTGGAGCGCGGACTGGAGTTCACGCCCGAGGGCTGGCGCGAGCTTTGCGCCTTTCATGCCTCGGTGCTGGCCAACGCCCGGCTTGCCTTCAACGTGCTTGTCTCGCGCGACCCGGAAACCGCCCGCCAGCTGGTGCTGGAGAAGGACCTGCTGCGCGAACGCGAGAAAGAGACCAGCGCGAGCCACTTCGTGCGCCTGCGCGACGGCACGGCCAAAAGCGTCGAGACCAGTTCGATCCACCTCGACACCATCCGCGACCTCAAGCAGATCAACTCGCTGCTTGCTTCCATGGCCTACCCGGTGCTGGAGGAGCGCGGCCTGCTCGGCGGCTCGCGGCTGAAGGCCGGATAGCAAGCCGCAAAATTGCTGTCGTGACATCAACTTGGGAACAAGATTCCGCCGTCGGCGCCGAAGCGGAAAATTAGTCTTTGCTCATCCTCTCCTCCGTCGGCTAAGGAAACATCCGAGGCCCACCGGAGGACGATTTAGTCGATGGACACCCATTCGCGCAGCTTCATCAAGGCGCTTTCCTGGCGCGCCACCGGCACGGTCGATACGATGATCATCTCGCTGGTCATAACCGGAAGCGTGAAGCTCGCTGCAGCCATCGGTGGGACTGAAGTTGTCGCAAAGTCGCTGCTGTTTTACCTTCATGAGCGAGCATGGCTGAAAATTCCTTACGGCATGCACAAGAAGCCGGCCTCGTCGTCGGCGACCGAGGCAGAGCTAAATCCGGTCAAGAAAAGCTAAAGCGGCGTCGACAATTTCTGCATTGCCCGGTGCGTCCATCCATGGTTTGAGGCCAACTCATTCAGGATCGCTTTCCGCGCCATGCTGCCCCTTATCGCCCTGTTCATTGCCGCCTTCGCTTTCGGCACGACTGAATTCGTCATCGCCGGCGTGCTGCCGGAGGTGGCGGAAGGTCTTGGCGTCTCCGTGCCCACCGCCGGCTATCTTGTTTCCGGCTATGCCTGCGGCATCGCCATCGGCGGCCCGCTTCTGGCGCTTGCGACCGGAAGGGTCTCGCGAAAGGCGCTGCTCATCGTACTGACGATCGCCTTCACCCTTGGCCAGGCGGCTTGCGCGCTGGCGCCCGATTTCACTTCGATGCTTCTCATGCGCATCGCAACCGCCGTGGCGCATGGCTGCTATTTCGGCGTCGCCATGGTGGTCGCGGTCAGCCTGGTGCGCGAGGATCAGCGCGGTCGGGCGGTAGCGGTCATCCTCTCGGGGCTGACGGTCTCCAACGTCATCGGCGTGCCGGCCGGCACCGCGATCGGCGGTCTCTGGGGCTGGCGGGCGACCTTCTGGGTGATGTGCGCGCTGGGCGTCGTAGCGATCGCCGCCATGCTTGCGCTGCTGCCGCGCACGGCAGGCGCCGCCAACCGGCCCGCCGGCTTGGCGCGCGAAGTGCGCGTGCTCGGCCGCCAGCAGGTCTGGACCTCGCTCATCCTGATGCTGATGCTGATGATCGGCCAGTTCGGACTGTTCACCTACATCACGCCGACGCTGATCGAAGTCACCGGCCTTGACGAGAGCCTGATCCCCATTGTCCTGCTGCTCAACGGCGTCGGCGCCACGATCGGCGTTCTTCTGGGCGGCAAGCTTGCCGACTGGAAGCTGATGCCGTCGCTGATCGCCATCCTCTTCCTGCAAGCGGTCATGTTGGTCGTGATCTATGCCGTAAGCCCCTATCCGGTGCCGATGATCGTTGCGATCGTCATCTGGGGCGGTCTCAACTTCGCCATCGGGGCGCCGATCCAGACCCGCATCCTGGCGTGGACGGCGGATGCTTCGAACCTTGCCTCCTCGCTGATCCCGTCGGGCTTCAATGTCGGGATAGCGCTCGCAGCCTCGCTCGGCGCCGCGATGCTCAATGCCGGCTTCGGCTATCGCAGCCTGCCCGTCGCCGGCGCGCTCGCCATGCTGGTGGCGGTCGCGGTGGCGGTCGCCTCGCAGGCCTGGGAATGGCGAAGCCGCGCGACCCCGCCGCTGCCCGCGGCGGCCGAATAGAACGCCGCTCTTGCCCGTGAGGGGATCTAAAGCATGTCTCCCGAAAGTGGGAACCGGTTTTCGGGACAAAGACATGCGTAAAATCAAAAACTAAAGCGCATGGAGCGAATCTGAAAGATCGCGACGCGCTTTAAAGATCGATCCGGTACTTGAGGCTCTCCGCGCCGCCATAGGCGGCAAGCTTGGCGAACCGCCCGACGAGAATGCCGCCATTGGCCAGGATCACCTGCTGCGAGGCGGGATTGTCGAAATCCGTGGTGATCTCGACATAGTCGAGCCCAACCGCCCTCGCCTCTTCCAGCATCAGCCGCAGCGCCTCGGTGGCATAGCCGCGGCCCCGCTTCCACGGTACCACGGCATAACCGATATGGCCGAGCACGTGAGGTAGCAGCGCCGACGTGCCCCTCTGCCAGCGAAGCCCGATCGAGCCGGCAGCCTCGCCGTCCCAGATCCAGCGCCGGAAGCCGGGCAGCCGTGGCACTTTTGTCCCGTCGGGCAATGCGACGGGCGGCCCCTTGGCCTCGGGATCGTCAAGACCGGCGAGAAATGCCACCGGATCTTCCTCGATGGCTACGAGCTGCTCACGCGTCGTCTCCAGGAGCCGGACATTGTCCGGCGACCAGCCGCGCTCCAGCGCCTCCTTGTAGGACGGCAGGTGTTCGAGCGCGGGCTTGACGATCTCGATCATGGTCCTGTGTCCTTTGCGAGCTGGGCAGGCATAGCCGCAGCCAGGATTGCCCTCAAGCTGCCTGGAATTGGATCTCGCCCTTGTTCAGGAAACATGTCTTGTCGAAGAGCGACAAATCCAGCGGATTCGGGAGCCGGATATCGCCTAGTTCGGGAAATGGCTTCTTCGACGGATCGTATGACCGGTCGATCTGCGAGATAAAGACCAGGATCAGTCCCCTGTCGCGCGCGAAAGACCTCAGCATCGGAATCTGAACCATCAACTCCGGATTCTCGCGTCTCTGATCGAGCAGTTGCAGGTAGTCTATAACTGCCAGCGTCCCGCGAGGCGCTGTCCGGAGCTTGCCGATGATGTAGTCGGCACAGATGGTGTCCGAATTGTCGAATTCGAACAGGCCGTCGAAAGCGCCGGCTCGACCCCGATGACGCGAAACCGGCGCAGAATGTCCGTGTGCGTATACTCCAGCGTGAAGAACACGCTGTGTCGGCCGGACTTCATCGCCTCGACCGCAAGCTCGAGGCTCATCAAGGTCTTGCCTTGGCCAGGCCTGGCGCCGACCAGCACGAGGTCGCCAGGCGCCAGTTGCGCAAGCAGGCTGCCGGCGGGTGTGGCCTCGCCAGCTTTGGCCGCGAGCAGGCTCCAGCTGGCAAAGCCCTCCCCGGCAGCGACACGATCGAGGGCCTGGTGAAGCGGCACTCTGTCCCTGCGGGACAAGAGCTTGGCCTGACGCTTCAGATGATAGACGGGCACGGAAAGGCGCATCGAAAACCTCCTGGTGCGAGCAGTCTTGGCAACCCTTCCTTATGCCTGGTGCTCGAACAGTCGGTTCAGCGATCGAATGCCCCGCATGAACAATGCTTCCCGATTGGAGGGAGGAGGCGTGGGCGCGCCGAATCAAATGATACCCCGATACAAACGCGCCGGAAATCACGGATGTTCAGGACACGCTAAACTAGAAGTGTTTCGCCGATTGGCACGACGCCTTTTATGATTGGCGCAGGTGATTCACCGCAAGAGATAGCGGTTCGAGAGGGGAGTTAGTCCGGTGCGGTCGAAATCTGTTCCGTTGGGTATCGCCTTCCTCGGCCTCATCGCCGTTGCAATCGCCCTGACGATCTCGCCCCAGTCTTTCGCAGCGTTGCGGCCCTCGAATATTCCAGCCTGGCTGCAGGCCCATGTCGGCGAGGGCGACGGTCAGATCACGCAATTGGTCCTGGAGAGGGCGCGCGCGCTTTACCTGAAAAAGGTGAGCGAAGGTTCGGTGAGAAATCCCTGCTACTTCGCCATGGACGCGACGCGTCCCGGCGATTTGGGCAATGGCGTTTTGGGGCGCCGTTATTACATCATTTGCGAAGCCGAACAGAGCTTTCGCGCGGTTTCGGCGGGCCACGGCGGAGGCCGCAACCTGAAGGGTGTCGCGGATTTTTCCAACGGCAGGCGTTGCGCGAAAAACTTCGGCAACGCGATGGATTCGGAACTCACGGCCGGCGGCGCCTACATGACCGCCGAGGCCAAAACCTCGTTCAAGGGCTACTATCGCGTCGGCGCAAAGCAGGATGCGGTGTTCATGCGCACCTTCATTCAATTCGACGGCGAAGGCGAAACCGCGAATGCCAGGCAGCGGGTGATCGGCGGCCACCCGGCCGCGTTGCTGCGGGGAATGTGCCTTCGGAAAAGCCCGAACAGCTCATACGCCGACCACGATGGCTATGTGCCCTTTGGCAAGCTGGTGAATTACGCCGGCGGCCGCAGCAATGGCTGCACCAGCTGGTCGCCTGCGGATGCCGAGCAGATCATCCCGATGGTGAAGAACAATCCGACGACGCTCTACATCTATCCGGAGTCACGAGACATTGCCGCCATAGCGCGTACCGTGGCTGCCAGACAGTCGTTGTCAGGTGCCGGACTGTACTGGAATGCATCCTGCCTGAAAGAGATCGGCTCCCCAAAATTCTGGCCGAAGAAGATGCTCGAGCCGGTCATCGCGCAATACAAGAAGGATCACCCGTTGCCGCCTGCGCAACCGGTGCCGATCTGCAAGGAGCCGTGAGGTTTTCTGACGGCGCCGCCGTGAGGCCGCCAACCAGGGGCGATCCTACTGAAGCAACCCCTTGACGCGTTGCCTTGGTGAAGTCCATTCGCCCGTCACTGCCTGCGACCGTTCGCTTGCAAACATTGCGAGGCACCATTCCGATCGGAGTTCGTCGTACCGCAGTATGTAGAGCGCGCCATCGCTGCCCTTCACCTTGCAGTAACGGTAACCGACACCAAACCATTGGTCGACCATCTCGACAACATCCACCGGGTCGCCGTTGAGGTGGAATCTCCTAGGCACTTCAATGTCGCCGTCTTGCCGGGTTTCGACCTTGATCCGCATACGCGCCTCCGCGCTTTGATAAAGGCTGATTGTCGCCTCTTCACCTAAGCACTCGCCTGACCGCCTGCCACCCTGACCGGATCGGGTGGCCTCGCCGGTCGTCGCTATCGAAAGAGCGGACAACCGCAAGACGATCTACAGCACTTGTTCGAGAAATGCCTTCGTACGCGCCTCTCGCGGGTGATCCAATATTTCCTGCGGCGAGCCGTGCTCCACGATGACGCCTCGATCGGTGAAATAGATGCGGTTGGCGATCTCGCGGGCGAAACCCATCTCATGGGTGACCAGAATGCACGTCATCCCTTCCCCTGCCAGTTCGCGTATGGTGACGAGCACTTCCTTGACGGTTTCGGGGTCGAGCGCGGCCGTCACCTCGTCGAACAACATCAAATCCGGGCGCATCGCGAGCGAGCGGGCAATAGCGACACGCTGCTGCTGGCCGCCCGACAATTCTCCAGGATAGGCGTCTTCCTTCCCTTCGAGGCGCACCTTCCTGATAAGCGCTCGCGCGCGTCCCTCGACCTCGCTTCGATCCTGCTTGAGGACATGGATCGGCGCCATCATGATGTTCTGAAGCGCGGACTTGTGCGGGAACAGATTGTACTGCTGGAAGACCATGCCCACCTTGCGGCGCAGCGCCAGCTTGTCCACTGCCGGATCGTTGACCTCCTGTCCCTCGACAGTGATCGAGCCGGAATTGATCGGCACCAGCGCGTTGATGCAGCGGATCAATGTCGATTTGCCGGAACCCGACGGTCCTATGATGCAGATGACCTCGCCCTTCATCACCTGGAAGCTGATGCCCTTGAGCACTTCGATCTGGCCGAACGACTTGTGCACGTCATGGAGACGCACCATCGGTTCATCGGGGGTCCAGGTTGCCATGACTCAGCCCTTGACGTTGAAGCGCCGCTCGAGGCGGACAGTCCAAAGGTTGATCGGATAACAGTAGATGAAGAAGCACAGCAGGGCGAAAGCGTAGAGTGGCGCCAGAAGGTCCGTTCGACCGCCTTCGGCATTGTGAACTTGCGCGGTCAGGGTCAGCATCTCGTTGATGCCCACGACCGAGGCCAGCACCGTCGCCATCGTGACCAGCGAATAGAGGTTCATCCAGGGCGGCAGCATCCGCTTCACGCACTGGGGCAGAATAATCATCCACATCGTCTGGCGGCGGCTGAAAGCCAGCGAGTCGGCTGCTTCCCATTGGCCGCCGGGAATGGATTGCACCGCCCCGCGCACGATCTCGGCGACATTGGCCATGACCGGCAGCGCAAAGCCGATGACGGCCTTGACCCAGTCCGGAAACGGAATGGTGACGTCGCCGATGCGGAACTCGTAGGGGATCAGGTACATGGCGAAGAACAGCAGCACCAGCCACGGCGCGTTGCGGAAGAACTGGGTCAGGACCCACGCGCACCGGCTGAGCCAGCGGAACTCGCTCAATTGCAGCAGGCCAAGGCCGAGGCCCACGATCGTGCCCAGCGCCATCGACAATATGGAAATAAGAAGATTGAAGCCGAAGCCGGTCAAAAGCAGCGGCATCCATTTGATGATGACGCCGATTATCGACAGCTCTTCCGAACCTGTCTGGGCGCCCGCGGCGGGCGCGAACAAAAGGACTGCCGCGGCCAAAGCCAGGCCGTGCCAGGCGCGAAACCGCAAAACCCGCACGGAAGGCGGCCGAACCGGCAGCAGCACGGGCAGGTCGGTCGTTGGCGTGGTGCGCCCTTCCGTCATTGCCCGAATCCTGGAATGCGCAGCGACCGCTCCCAGCGGTGCATGACCCATACGAGCACGCCGACCAGCAGAACGAATGTGGCCAAGAGCACGCACATCATTTCCGTCACGTTCTGCGATTCCGCCCAGATTTGCGTGACGGCATAAAGCGCCTCGGGAACCGCAATGGCGTAGGCAAGCGTCGTGGTCTTCAGCAAATTGACCAGGTTGTTGTTCAACGCCGGCAGGCAGACACGCAATGCCAGCGGCAGGACAACATAGCGGTAGGCGCCGAGGCGCGTATAGCCGAGAGCCTCGGCCGCCTCCACCGTGGTTTGCGGCACTGCTTCGATCCCGGATCGGAAGATTTCGATGTTGAAGGCGCCGGCAAACAGGGAAAGGGAAATGATCGCCCACTGCACATTGTTGAGCAGCGGTTCGCGCAGACCGATGTCATTGTAGCTGGCAGGCAGCAACTCGCCCATGCCGAAATAAAAGAAGAAGATCTGAACCAGCGGGGGCGTGTTGCGGAAAATGACGACGAAGATCTCGATGAAGCCCCGCACCAGCCTGATCCGCGAGCTTTGCAGCCAGGCGCCGATCACGCCCACGACGAGGCTGATGAGGATCGACACGACGCTCAGGTAGATCGTCATGCCAACGCCCCTGGCGAACTGGGTCGCATCGTAGGGATCGTAGAAGATCGTAAAATTCAGCCCTGTAGTTTCGTAGAGGCTACGAAACCAAGCGGCGATTTCCTGCATGCATATCACCCACTGGCAGACGCAACCAAGGCGCGCGGTCTTTGGGCGACCGCGCCGGTCGCTTGAGACATGTCAGCTCTGGTTCTTGTACTTGTCGTGCATGCGCTTTGAATAATCCGTAGGCTTGATGCCCCACTTCTGTTCGAGGTCGACGATCGTGCCCTTCTTCATCCACTCGGTCGTGGCCTTGGAAACGAAATCCCTCAGGTCGTCATTGCCCGGCGCTACGGCCATGATCCACGGCGTCTCCATGATGCCCTTCAGCGGCATGGAATAGTCGGCGGACCATTGCTTATCGAGGAGTTTGCCCTGGATGAATGTCTGGTCGTAAAGATAGCCGACGCAATTGCCCTGCTTCAGCGCGACCAGCGGCTTGTCGGAGCCATCGAGCCCGACGATCTTGGCGCCGTATTTTTCGGCGACCGACTTGTTGTAAAACGACCCGATCGTCGCGCAGACCGGCTTGTCTTTCAGGTCCTCCCAAGACGTGATCTTCGCGCGGTTCGATGCCAGCACATTGACGGAATCCGAATAATAAGGCGGATCGACTGCTTCCACAACCTTCCGGCGCTCCGGCTTGTCGGACATGGTGGCGATGAGAAGGTCGATCTTTCCCTGCTTGAGGAACTCCATCCGGTTGGCGGCGACGACAGGCACGAATTCCAGCTTGACGCCGAGTTGCTTGGCGAGATCGGCCGCGAGATCCGGCTCGATGCCGACGATCGCCCCGGACGGATCGCGGAATCCGAATGGCTTGTAGTCGGCCTTGGTTCCGACGATCAGCGTGCCGCGGGCCTTGATGTCGTCTAGCTTGCCCGCCGACGCCTGCGCCGTCAGCATGGCAAGCGTGATACCCGCAACGATAAAGGAAAGTCTCTTCATTCGCTCCACTCCTCCCGGATAATGCGCGTCGTGCCCGTCTCAACAGTGGTCATAGCGGAAGCAGACCAGTCGGAATGACAACAAGCTGGTAGCGTCGAAGCTAGAGCGCGCTTACGGAAGGTCAATGAAACGAATGGACCCGCAACGTCTTTAGGCCCTCCCCGGTTGGCCAGCAGGCCGTGCACGCTGGACGATCGTCGAGGCCAACACATCGAGGGCGTCGATTTTCTCCGCGTCGGCATCGAGACCGTCGACAAGGAGCGAAAGTTCGGTGCAAGCGATCGCCAGAAAATCGACATCGCCGGCAAGCAACTGGCGCGCTACGACATTGAATCGGCTGCGCAAATCAGCGGTCGCACCTTCTTTCTTGACCGCCCTGATGATGGCCATGATTTCCGTCTGATCGTCGGGATATCGGGTTTCGATTCCGAATGCTTCGAACGCTCTTTCGTAGAGTCCCAGTTGCAGCACCGCGCTGGAGGCGAGCATGCCGATGCGTCGATGGCGCAGCGGCCGACGCGCGATCGCCTCGGCGGTCAGCGTGACCATGTCGAGAAGCGGTATGCGCACGGCCGCCGCGATATCGCCGGCGTAGACATGGGCGGTGTTGCAGGCGATGGCGAGCATCGTGGCGCCGGCGCTCTCCAGCCCCTTCGCCATACGCACCAGTTCGTCGAGCGGGCTCGGCCCGGTGCCGTTGATGAGCGCATCGATGCGGGATGGGACTTTCGGGTTCTGGTCGACCAGAAGGTGGATGTGGTCGGCGTCGTCCGCGGCGGGCGTTGCCTCCATGACCCGGCGCATCAGATCGATCGTGGCCGCCGGCCCCATGCCGCCGAGCACGCCGACGACGGGGTGAGCGGGCGGATAGTAGCGGCTCATCTTGATAGGACCTTCTGAATACCCTTCGGAGTGGGCGGGATGCCGGTCAGAAATTGCTCTGGAGATCGGTAGGGTAACCGAACAACCCGGCCGAGCCGCCGGTGTGGAGAAAGACGACGGTCTCGCCTTTCTTGAAGAAACCCTTCTTCGCCAGATCGATCAGCCCGGCCATGCCCTTTCCGGAATAGACCGGGTCGAGCAGGATGGCATCGGTGCGCGCCAGCATGCGGATCGCCTCGATGGTATCGGCAGCCGGCAAGCCGTAGCCCTCGCCGACGTAATCGCAATTGGCGACGACATCCTCGCGGCTCACGGCACCGGCAATGCCAAGCTTCTCGGTCGTCCGGCATGCGAGTGAAAAGACGTTTTCCTCCTGCTTTTCCTTCGGCGCGCGCACGCCAATGCCGAGCACCGGCACGCCGCTGTTGATGCCGACAAGTCCGGTGACAAGGCCAGCCTGGGTTCCGGCACTGCCGGTCGCATGCACGACATGATCGATCCTGAGGCCGATGGCGTTCGCCTGGTAGACCAGTTCGATGGCGGCATTGACATAGCCAAGCGCGCCGGTCGGGTTCGATCCGCCGCCCGGTATCGTGTAGACTTTGCGGCCCTCGGCGCGCAGCCGTTCGGCGGTCTTTTCCATCTCGCCGTTCATGTCGGGACTGGCCGGGCACCGCTCGATCGTCGCGCCATGCAGACGGTCGAGCAGCACATTGCCGTTTTCCTTGTAGTCGAAATCGGTCTTGCCGGTGCGGTCCTCCAAAAGCAGATGGCAGGCCATGCCGAGCTTGGCGGCGGCAGCTGCCGTCTGCCGCGCATGATTGGACTGGGTGGCGCCCTGCGTCATGACGGTGTCGGCGCTTTCGGCCAGCGCTTCCGCCATCAGGAATTCAAGCTTGCGCGTCTTGTTGCCGCCGGTCGACAGGCCGGTGCAGTCGTCGCGCTTGATCCAGATCTCCGGACCGTTCAATTCCCTGGTCAGGTTCTCGAGCCGTTCGAGAGGAGTGGGCAGATGGCCGAGCGCAACACGAGGATAGCGGGCGAGATTCATCATCGTGTCCTCCTTCATGGCAGGAAATACCGCACCGTTTAGGGATGGCGCCGGCACGGCTTGAAGCGGACCTACGTGCCCAGCCTTACATGGGCCTCGCTCCGGAGGCGGCAAGAACGCCTACTGAAGCAAACTCTTGACGATGGCGCTGGCCTTGGCGAAGTCCATCTGGCCGGCATATTTCTGTTTGAGCGCGCCGATCACCTTGCCCATGTCCTTCTGGCTGGCCGCGCCGGTGGCAGCGACCGCCTCGCGCGCCGCCGCCTTGATCGCCGCGTCGTCGAGCTGCGTCGGCAGGAACTCGCGGATGATCTCCATCTCGCCGCGTTCCTGAGCGGCCAGCTCCGGCCGCTTGCCGTCCTCGAACGCCTTGGCCGATTCCTCGCGCTGCTTCACCATCTTGGAGAGAATCTGCAGGATCTCTTCCTCGCTCGCCGCCGGCTTGCCGGCGCCGCGATTGGCGATGTCGCGGTCATGGATGGCGGCCTGGATCAGCCTGAGCGTCGGCAGGCGATGCTTGTCCTGCGCCTTCATCGCACTCTTCATGGATTCGGCGATTTTTGCGCGCATGGTGCTTTCTCCTTCGACCGCGGCGGACCATAACGCTGCCGATTGCGCAAGGCAAATTTCGTACTGCGCTGCAAATCACTGATATTGTTGGACGAAATAAATCGATGCCGGTTTGCGGCCGCATCATTGACCGTTTTGGCGCCTTCCCCTATGTACTCGGCCCTGCATGTGACAATCAGTAGGCGCGCTGAGGGCTCGAGAAATCGCTGCCGCGCGCCGTTTGCTGCGCAAATCGTCCCGCAACGGGACGATCCGCAAACAGCCTTAGGAGTGCCGCCATGGCAGCGATGACCGCCCCCTGGGCCACCGAGAAGCCGACCGCCCTTCTGGTGCTTGCCGACGGCACGGTGATCGAGGGCCGCGGCCTGGGCGCCACCGGATCGGCCGTCGCCGAAGTGTGCTTCAACACCGCGCTCACCGGTTATGAGGAGATCCTCACCGATCCCTCCTATGCCGGCCAGATCGTCACCTTCACCTTCCCGCATATCGGCAATGTCGGCACCAACGCCGAGGATATCGAGGATTTGCATCCAGCTGCCCGCGCGGGCGCCGTCGGCGCCATCTTCAAGGCCAACGTCACCGACCCGTCCAACTACCGGGCGGCAGGGCATCTCGACCAGTGGCTGAAGAAGCGCGGCATCGTCGCGCTTTCGGGCATCGACACCCGCGCGCTCACCGTGCTGATCCGGGAAAAGGGCATGCCCAATGCCGTCATCGCCCACGCGCCCGACGGCGTCTTCGACCTCGACGACCTGAGGCGGCGCGCCGCCGGCTGGTCGGGCCTGATCGGGCTGGACCTCGCCAAGGAGGTCACCTCGGGCCAGTCCTCGGTCTGGCGCGAGACGCCGTGGGTCTGGAACAAAGGCTTCGGCGAGCAGGACGAGCCGTCGGTGCATGTCGTGGCGATCGACTATGGCGTCAAGCGCAACATCCTGCGCCTGCTCGCCGGCCTCGGTGCCAAAGTCACCGTCGTGCCGGCCCAGACCGGCGCGGAAGAGATCTTGGCCATGCAGCCGGATGGCATCTTCCTGTCGAACGGCCCGGGCGATCCGGAAGCGACCGGCGAATATGCCGTGCCCGTCATCCAGGATCTCTTGAAGACCGACATCCCGCTGTTCGGCATCTGCCTCGGCCACCAGATGCTGGCGCTGGCGCTCGGCGGCAGGACCGAGAAGATGCATCAGGGGCACCACGGCGCCAACCATCCGGTCAAGGACCACACGACCGGCAAGGTCGAGATCGTCTCGATGAACCATGGCTTCGCGGTCGATGCCGATTCGCTGCCCGAAGGCGTCGAGGAGACGCATGTCTCGCTCTTCGACGGCTCGAATTGCGGCATCGCGCTGACCGGCCGGCCAGTGTTCTCGGTCCAGCACCATCCCGAGGCCTCGCCCGGCCCGCAGGATTCGCACTATCTCTTCCGCCGCTTCGCCAACCTCATCCGCGAGCGGCGCGGCGAAGAAGCGATGGCCGAGCGCGCTTAGCGCCTATCGAGACAAGCCCTCAAGCCGGGTCGGTCACAGCTTCCTGCGCATGCATGCGCTCGACCTCCTTTGGCGTCGGCTTGGCCACTTTCGTCACGAAGACGACCACCGCCAGCGTGAGAAAAATGGCGCCGAGCACATAAGGCGCCCCGCCGAACTCAACCGGCGCGCTCGGCCCGGTGAACCAGGAAAAGATCGCCGTATAAAGCAGCGGCGTGATGATCGAGGTGATCGAGAAGATCGATGTCATCGCGCCCTGCAGCTCGCCCTGCGCCGACGGCGGCACCTTGGCGGCCGCAAGGCTTCTCAGCGGCGGGTCGGCAAGCGCCTCCAGGCAGCCGGCGACGATCACCGCGTAGATCATCCAGCCTTGCGTCGCAAACGCGTAGCCGAAGGCGCTGAGTGCGGTGAAGGTCAGGCCGATCGCCGCCGTCTTCCACTCGCCGAGCGTGGGGATGGCCCGCGGCAGCACCGTCGCCATGATGATCGCGCCGCACAGGCCGAAAGCGCCGAGCGAGAAGCCGATCTGCTGCTCGTTCCAGCCATAGCGATAGCTGGAAACGAAGGACCAGACCGCCGGATACATCATGTGGCCGAGCGTCATCAGGAAGAAGACGAGTCCGATCCAGCCAATGCCCGGATAGTTGCGCATCTGGATGAGCGTGCCGACCGGATTGGCCCGTTTCCACTCGAAGCGGCGACGGTGCTTTTCGTCCAGCGTCTCCGGCAGGAAGAACATCGCGATCAGGAAATTCACCAAGGCAAGCCCCGCCGCGAAGTAGAACGGCACGCGCGGCCCGAACGTGCCGAGCAGGCCGCCGAGCACCGGGCCGATGACGAAGCCGACGCCGAAGGCGATCCCGAGCAGGCCGAAATTCTTGGCCCGGTTCTCGTCGTTCGAGATGTCAGCGATGAAGGCGGACGTCGTCGAATAGCTGGCGCCGGAAATGCCGGCAAGCACGCGCCCGATGAATAGCATCGGATAGGACCACGCGATGGCGCAGATCAGATTGTCGATGGAAAAGGTGAGCACCGAGGCAAACAGGATCGGCCGCCGGCCGAAGCGGTCGCTCAAGCCGCCGATGACCGGCGCGAAGAAGAATTGCATGGCCGCATAGACGAAGAACAGCCAGCCGCCCTCGATCGCCGCCTCGCTGACGCCGACCCCGGTCAGTTCCTGCAGATAGGCCGGCAGCACCGGCATGATGATGCCAAAGCCGATGACGTCGAGCAGCAGCGTCGTGAAAACGAGCGCAAGGCCCCGTCTTGCGGTTTTTGGGTCGATCATGGTGATAAGCTCCTCGGCCGCCTGGGCGGGAGGCAACTTATAGGCGAGCTTGCCGCCCGGAACAATAAGCGAACGACGGCAACTGCCTCATCCTGACATCAGGCGCCGGCAGCCGCTGTCAGAAGACTGGAACCCGGCGCATCACCTCAGACCGGATTGTTGAAAGTATCGCAGTCCGAAAGCTTGCCGCTCTTGTAGCCACGCGCCAGCCAGGTCTGCCGCTGCGCTGATGTGCCGTGGTTGAAGCTTTCCGGAACGACATAGCCCTGCATCTTCTTCTGCAGCGTGTCATCCCCGATCTGCTTGGCCGCATTCAGCGCGCTTTCGATGTCGCCCTGCTCCAATATGCCCTTCTGCGCTGTGTAGTGCGCCCAGACGCCGGCGAAGCAGTCGGCCTGGAGCTCGACCCGCACCGACATCTGGTTGGCCTCCGCCTCGCCCATGCTCTGCCGCATCTGGTTGAACTTCTGCATGATGCCGGTGAGGTTCTGCACGTGGTGACCGACCTCATGCGCGATCACATAGGCCCGCGCGAATTCGCCCGATGCGCCGAACTGCTGGTCGAGCTGCTGGAAGAAGGTCATGTCGAGATAGACCTTGTGGTCGCCCGGGCAATAGAACGGCCCGGCCGCCGAGGAAGCAAATCCGCAAGCCGAGCGGATCTGGCTGCTGAACAGCACCAGCTTGGGGTCCTCATAGGTTAGGCCTTCGGATTTGAAGATGCCGGTCCATGTTTCCTCGGTTTCGGCGAGCACCGTCGCCACGAACTGCTTCATCTCGTCGGAAGCAGGGGCGCCGCCATCCGGCGAACTGCCTTCTTCGGTGATCTGGCCACCACCGCCGTCGCCCAGAATCTGCGATGGATCGAAGCCGAAATACCATCCGGCAAGGACGACGAGGATGACCAGGATGATGCTCGAGCCGCCGCCGGCGCGACCACCGATCGGAATGCGGAACTGACCGGGGCTGCCGCCGCCGAGCCCGCCGCCGCTATCGCTACGCTCGTCCTCGATGTTGTCGCTCTGACGACGGCCTCTCCAAAGCATGGCAACTCCTCGCAATGCGAATGTCCTGGAAGGATCGGCCCGCCGACCGCCCCCGCAAATAGTTACCGCAACGGTTGTGCCAAGTCACAGCATTTTTCGGGTGTTGATCCGGATGCTTACCGGTTCGGTGATCTGATCCCGGTCCACCTCGGAAGGACTCAACGGGCGGTGGTCATTGCCCTGCGAAAAGCGTCCAGCGTCTCGGCGCTGACATGGTGCTCGATGCCCTCGGCATCGATGCGCGCCGTCTCGGCGCTGACGCCTAGCGACCGCAGGAAGGCCTCGACCGTCTGGTGACGGATGCGGCTCTCTTCGGCGACCTTCCGGCCGGCTTCGGTCAGGAACACCCCGCGATAAGGCTTCCTGGAGACCAGCCCGTCGGAGCACAGCCTGGTCAGCATTTTCGCCACGGTGGGCTGCGCGACGCCAAGCCTGGCCGCGATGTCGACCTGACGCGCCTCGTTGCCGTCCTCGATCAGATCGGCGATCAGCTCGACATAATCCTCGACGAGCGCGCTGCGGCGCGCTTCGCGCGTCTGCCGGAACCCTTCCGAATGGATTTCGGCATCGGGAAGCGGCTTTTCGCGTCGAACCGGTCTGTTCCTCAGCGCCAATACGCGTTCCTTCCTGGCCTGCCCGAAGGCTGAATCGGGATCGCATTCATAACACGAACCCTTGGTGGTCCGGCCGTTTATTTGCATTCCCGCTCATGTGCAACCGGCCCTCTGCACCATCGGATAAAAAGCACAAACAATAAAATATAGCCTATTGCATAATGTTGAGCCATGGCATAGATAGGCAGCATCATCGATAGATTCCAGCGGAAGTCCGTAATGTCCGACGCAGAAGCCGTGTCCCGTTCCCCGTGGCAATTTGCCCGCGCCGATGAGGGCGAGCAGCCCAGCCTGCGCGAAGTCAATGGCACGATCGCAGTGCCGCGGACCGGCGTCTGGTTCCGCCGCCTGTTCGCCTTCATGGGGCCGGGCTACATGGTGTCGGTCGGCTATATGGACCCCGGCAACTGGGCGACTGACCTCGCGGGCGGCGCCCAGTTCGGTTACACGCTGCTTTTCATCATCATGCTGTCGAACCTGATGGCGATCCTTTTGCAGGCGCTGGCCGCCCGCCTCGGCATCGCCACCGGCCGCGACCTCGCACAGGCCTGCCGCGCCTATTATCCGCGTCCGGTCAATTTCCTGCTCTGGGTCGCCTGCGAGCTCGCGATCATCGCCTGCGACCTTGCCGAGGTGATCGGCACGGCGATCGCGCTGCAGCTTCTGTTCGGAATCCCGCTGATCGGCGGCGCTATTCTCACCGCGCTCGACGCCTTCCTCGTGCTGCTGCTGATGAACAGGGGCTTCCGCTATCTCGAGGCCTTCGTCATCGCGCTCTTGATCATCATCTTCGGCTGCTTTGCCGTCCAGATCTTCGTTGCCGCGCCGCCGGCCGGCACGATTCTGCATTCGATGTTCGTGCCGTCTGCCGAGATCGTCACCAACCCGACGATGCTCTACATCGCCATCGGCATCATCGGCGCCACCGTGATGCCGCACAATCTCTACCTGCACTCCTCGATCGTGCAGACCCGTGCCTACGAGCGCACCGATAAGGGCAAGCGCGACGCCATCAGGTGGGCGACGACGGATTCGACCATCGCGCTGATCCTGGCGCTGTTCGTCAACGCCTCCATACTGATCGTCGCGGCCGTAGCCTTCCACGGCACCGGGCACCAGGATGTCGCCGAGATCGGCCAGGCTTTTGCATTGCTGTCGCCGCTCTTGGGCTTGAGCATCGCCTCGATCCTGTTCGCGATTGCGCTGCTCGCCTCCGGCCTCAACTCGACGGTCACCGCGACGCTCGCCGGCCAGATCGTGATGGAAGGCTTCCTGCGCCTGCGCATTCCGCAATGGGCGCGCCGCCTCCTGACGCGCGGCATCGCCATTGTCCCGGTTGTGATCGTCACCGCGCTCTATGGCGAAAAGGGCACGGCCCAACTCCTGGTCTTCAGCCAGGTCATCCTGTCGATGCAGTTGCCCTTCGCCGTGGTGCCTCTGGTGCAATTCGTGTCGGACAAGAAGAAGATGGGCAATTTCGCCATCCCGCGCGGTGTCGCCGCGCTCGCCTGGGTGGTCGCGGCCATCATCCTGGTGCTCAATTTCAAGCTGCTCTTCGACACCTTCGCCGGCTGAGATCGAGCAGCGACATTCCGGCCGGCCATGCTATCTTCTGGAAGCATGACCGGATCGGACGATGCGCGAAAATTCTACGCCAAACTGATGGCCGCCCATGCGCGGTCCGCCGATCCCCGCATCGAGGAGGTATTCGCCTCGGTGCCGCGCGAGGCCTTTCTCGGGCCCGGCCCCTGGACCGTTTTTGCCGGCGATGGCGGGTTCAAAACTCCGACTGCCGATCCAAGCTACATCTACCAGAACGTGCTTGTGGTGCTCGATGCCGACAAGGGCATCAACAACGGCGAGCCGGTCCTGCACGCCATGTGGATCGGCAAGGTCGAGCCGAAGCCCGGCGAAACCGTCACCCATATCGGCGCCGGCACCGGCTATTACACCGCGCTGCTGGCCAGGCTGGTCGAACCGGGCGGCAGCGTCACCGCCTTCGAGATCGAAGCGGACCTTGCGGCGCAAGCCAAGGTGAACCTCGCGGCCTATGGCAATGTCGAGGTTATCCCCGGCGACGCCGTCGCTGGCCCATTGCCGCCCTCAGACATCATCTATGTCAATGCCGGCGTCATTGCCCCTCCAGCGACGTGGCTGCGGGCGCTCAAACCCGGTGGTCGCCTGATCTTTCCCTGGCGGCCGGCGGAGCGCATCGGTCTCGCGGTGCTGGTCACCCGCATGCAAGCGGGTTTCGTCTGTCAGCCCTTTATGGGTTCCTGGTTCATCCCTTGCGTCGGCGCCTCGCTCGCCGGCCCGGAGGCAAAAGTGCCAACCCGCGAACGCGCGCTGCGCACGCGCTCGATCTGGCTGAGCGAAGACAAGGCGCCCGACCGCACCGCCACCGCCGTCTTCGGCGAAGTCTGGTTCTCGTCACGCGCCATTCGCGGCGAACGCAAGCGATAGAAATTATGGGCCTGTGTCGGAACACGGGCTCGCCCTTCGTCCTTAGACTGAAATCCGGCCGTGACGGCGCGGATCGCGAAAAGGAGAAGACAGATGCGCAAAATCATCGCCGCCACATTCGTCAGTCTCGACGGCGTCATGCAGGCGCCCGGCGGACCGGAAGAGGATCCCGTCGGCGGCTTCAAGTTCGGCGGCTGGACGTTCCATTACTTTGACGAGGTAGCGGGCGCGGCAATAGATGAACTGTTCTCCAAACCCTTCGCTCTGCTGCTCGGCCGCAGAACCTACGACATCTTCGCCGCGTACTGGCCGTATCAGAAAGATCAGATCGCAGATGCCTTCAACCCTGCGACCAAGTATGTGGCGACGCATCGGCCGGATTCGCTCACCTGGCAGAACACGCAATCGCTTGGGCCCGATATCGTCGCAAGGCTCAGGCAGCTCAAACAGGAGGACGGACCTGACCTGCTCATCCAGGGATCGGGCAATCTGATCCAGACCCTGCTCGCCAACGGGCTGATCGACGAGATCCGGCTGATGATCTTCCCGCTGTTGCTCGGTAAGGGCAAGCGGCTGTTCGGTGACAGCGCGATACCGGCCGCCTTCAAGCTTATCAAGTCGCAGACCTCCAGCACCGGCGTCATCATGGCGACCTATGAACGTGGAGGCGAGATTCGCACGGGGTCGTTTGCTCAACAGGAGCCTTCCGAGGCCGAACTCGAACGGCGCAAGAACTGGAAGTAGCGCCAAGGCTAGTTTCCTCGCCCCCGCCAAAGCGGGGGAGAGGTGGCCGCGAAGCGGCCGGAGCGGGGGCTTCGTAGGCTGATGCCTTTGAAACTTGGCACCGCCGCGCCCAGCCCCCTCTCCGTCTCGGCTTCGCCGAGCCACCTCTCCCCCACATTCGTGGGGGCGAGGAAAGAAAGTGTTGCTCAAGCCGCCCGGCGGTAGCGCGCCAGACCCTCGCGGATATGAGCCGCGAATGCCTTTGCCGCCGGCGCGACGGCATGCTTCGGCAGGTGCAGGTTGACCGAAAAATTCGGCAGGGCCGGCAGGTCGGCATCGGATAGGATGTCGAGATCGGCCGGAACCGTCGAGGCAAGCCAGGTGGTCACCGCAAGGTCCGAGCGCACAGTTGCGGTCGTTGCATCGATGTTGCCGTTCTCGAACACGGTGCGCCAGTCGAGCCCATGCTCGCCGAGCGCTGCCAGCACCGCGGGACGGAAGGCGCAGGTGTCCGCAACCATCGAGACAGGCAGCGGTCGTTTGAGGCGCGCCGAGCCGCCTCTGGCGCCAACCCAGACCAGCCGATCGACCAGCAGGCATTCGCCTGCCGTCGGGCCGGCCCGCTCCTCGATGACGGCGAGATCGATCGTCCCTGCCGCCAGCGCCGCCGCGAGCTCGGGCGAGGAGGCACAGACCAGCGAAATCTCCACCTGCGGGTAGGCTTCGGCATAGGTCTTGAGCACGGGTTGGAGCAATGTGCCGACAAGGTCGTAGGGCACGCCGATCCGCACCTGGCCCGCGACCGCCTTGCCAACCATCTCGGCGATGATCTCGTCGTTGAGCTGCAGCAGGCGCCTAGCCTTGTCGAGCAGCCGTTCGCCGAAACGCGTCAGCCTCAAGCCACGCCGGTCGCGCTCGAACAGTGTCTGGCCAAGAACTTCCTCCAGCCGCTTGATCTGCTGGCTGACCGCCCCTTGCGTCAGGTGAAGCGCATTGGCTGCCGCTGTCATGCTCGCCTTGTCGGCCGTGGTGACGAAGGTGCGGACAAGCGTGGTGTCGAGATCGCGGATCATTTTTCCATTATAAATGCTAATGCAAACCATATCAAACATTGCATTTACTGATGCAGCAAAGCGCCTAGCATGCCGGCTTCCTTCGACCGGGAAAGCCGCATGTCCGAAACGATCATCCCTCTTGCCCTGTTCGCGCTGATCTCGACCTCGACGCCGGGCATCGCCACGACGCTGTCGACGGCTTCCGGCGCGCAGTTCGGCTTTCGCCGCTCGGTGCCGCTGATGGCCGGCAGCGCCGCCGGATTGGCTTCGGTAGCAGCAGCAGGCGCGGCTGGCCTCGCCGGGCTGCTTGCCGCCGTCCCATCGCTCCAACTCGCCATGAAGATCGCGGGCTCGCTCTATCTGATCTGGCTGGCGATCAAGATCGGCCGCAGCGGGCCGCCCAATCTCGATGTCAGCATGGCCAAGCCGAACAGCTTCTTCGGCGGCGCCGGCATCCAGTGGATGAACCCGAAAGGTTGGGCGATGGGGCTGGGCGCCGCCGCATCCTTCGCAGCACTTGCGGATAGCCCTTTGCAGCTCGCGCTGTTGCTCGGCGCTGTGTTCGGCCTCGCCGCCGCCTTATCGCTGTCGCTCTGGTGCGTGGCCGGCACGCTGCTGGCGCGGCTGCTCCGGACCGAGCGCCAATGGCGCGCCCTCAACATCGTGCTTGGGCTGCTGCTGGCCGCCTCGATCCTGCAGATGTGGCGGCCAGCTTAGAGTCCCCAAATCCCGCTAAATCAGCGCCAGTACCCCACCCGGACCTTCGGTCCGACCTCCCCACAAGGGGGAGGTAGGGAGCGTACTCTTCTACGCCTCAAGAAATGGCACACTTCAGGCCGCGTAGCGGGCCGCCGGCTTGTCGGCATGCAAGCTGCCATAGAAGGCTTGCCGGGCGCCGAGGAATGTTGCCACCTTGGTCTCATCAGCAAGCGCCGGCGCGGTGACGGCTTCGCCCCTGGCCAGGCCGACAAGCGCCGCATCGACCAGATCGTCGGGGGTCATGATGATCTCCTTCGGCAGTTGGTCGATGTCGCTGCCGGCGAGCTCCCAGAAGTCGGTTCGGGTCGCGCCCGGCAGCACCACCTGCACCGTCACATTGGTGCCCGCGACCTCGCGGTGCAGGGCCTCGGTGAAGTTGACGACGTAGGCCTTGGTGCCGCTATAGATGCCGCCGAACGACGTCTCGTAAGCGAGCACCGATGCGATGTTGACAATGGCGCCGCGGTTGCGCGCCAAGAGACCCGGCAGCGCAGCGCGTGTCAGGCGGGTCAAGGCGATGACATTGACCTTGATCATGCGTTCGGCGGCGTCGGCGTCGGCCGTTGCCACCACCTGCTGGCCGCCGAGGCCGGCATTGTTGACCAGCAGGGTCACGCTGTCGTCGGCGGCGATTGCCTGCTCGACGCGGCGTACATCATTGTCGTCGGCAAGATCGGCGACAATCGTCTTGACCTTGCGGCCATAGGCGTAAGCGAGTTTGTCCGCCACTTCCTGCAGCCGGTCGGCGCGCCGCGCCACCAGCACCAGATCGTAGCCCTGTCCTGCCAGCCGGTCCGCATAGACCGCGCCGATGCCCGAGGAAGCGCCGGTGATCACGGCCGTGCCCTTGTTGTCTGTCTTGCTCATTGTCCTGTTCCTTTTTGTCCTGTTCGCTCGGCGTAGACGGACGCGTCAGCCGCCCAGCCTATGTCCAATTTCCAATTAGTTGCATATGCCACTTTCTCCAAGTAGGTATATGCCACTATCTTGTCAACGGCGGTTGGGAAAACTATTTCTGCGGCAGGCTGGCACACCTTCGCGCCGGCAAGGAGTGGATATGACCGAAGCTCAACAGCCCGGATTCAGCCGTTGCAACAACGCCACCTTGCGGCGCGCCGCGCGCAGGCTCGGCCGCTTCTACGACGACGCGCTGGCGCCTTCGGGCCTGAAGGGAACGCAGTTTGGCCTGATCTTTCAAATCCATGTCGGCAGCGAGCCGGCGATGGGCGCTATCGCCGAGGCGCTGATCATGGATCTGTCGGCGCTTGGCCACACGTTGAAGCCGCTGATCCGCGACGGTTATGTCGAGACTTTCGCCGACAAGGACGACCGCCGCATCAAGCGCGTGCGGCTGACCCCGCAGGGCCAGGCCAAGCTCGACGAGGCGATCAAGCTGTGGAGCGCTGCCCAGCGGCAATTCGAAGACAAGGTCGGCGCTGAGCAGGCCGCGAAGCTTCGTGCAGCGCTGGACGCCGTGGCTGACCTGGATCTGGAAATGGCGACGGCCGCTCCTTCGAGCTGAAGAAGCGGCCGTCGATCCATTCCGCTGTCAAGGCGTGCTGAGATTCAGGTCAGGCCGCGCCGAAAATGGCGGGTTCCGAGAACCGGAGCGGAGCGTACTTAAAGTACGTGAGCACCGGAAGCGCAGGAAATCTACATTTGCAGGCCGGCATCACCTGAATATCGGCGCGCCTTATTCCGCAGGCATCGCGACCGGGCGAGCAAATACGCGGCCCGCCAGCACGACACCCAGCCCCACGATCGGGAACATCGCAGCGATCACCCCGAGATCGGCCGGCGCGCCGAAGCGCAGCACCGCGCCGCCGACGACCGCGCCGAGCGCGACGCCGAAATAAAGCGCCGAAGCGTTGAGCGACAGTACGATGGGCGCTGCATCAGGCGCGATCTTGATGATGCGGCTCGCCTGCGCCGGCGGGAAGGCCCAGCCGACGATGCCCCACGGCACCATCATGCCCATCAGCGCCGGCCCGGCGATCGAATGCGGCAGGAAGGTCGGGATCAGCGAGAAGGTGACGAGCATGGCCGCGGAGAGCGCCAGCGACCAGCAGACGGTGCGCGCCGCGCCGAAACGGTCGGCGGCCTGGCCGCCGGCGATGTTGCCGATGACGGCGCCGACGCCGAAGGCAAGCAGCATCCCGGGCAACGCAAGCGGACTGAGACCGCCGCCCTCGATGGCCAAAGGCGCGATGAAGGCAAAGACGGTGAAGGCGCCGACCAGCGCCAGCACCGTCGTCAAAAGGATCGGCAACACGCCGGGACGGACGGCAGCCGCCAGCCGAGCCCGAAGCGGCAGCCTGGTGCCGACAATGCCGCGCGGCAAGCGCCACCACAGAATCGCTCCGGCAAGCGCGCCAAGGCCGGCAATGGCAAAGAAGGTGCCGCGCCAGCCGGCAATTGTCGCCACCAGCGCACCGAGCGGCGCGCCGACCGCCACCGCCACCGTCGTGCCGCCGACGACGACGGCGATGGCACGGGCCCGGTAATGGTCATCGACCAGCGCTACCGCCGTCCCTTGAGCGGTCGCCGCGAACAGGCCGGACGACAGCGCCATGACGATGCGGGCAATGAGCAGCAGCTCGAAGGACGAGCTCAGCGCCGCCACCAGATTGCCGATCACGAAGAACGCAATCGTCCACAGGATGACGCGCCGCCGGTCCCACTCGCCGGTCAGCGTCGCCAGGATCGGCGCGCCGATCGCATAGGCGAGCGCAAAGGCGGTGATCAGCGATCCGGCAAGCGGAACGGAGATGCCCGCATCCGTGGCGATATCGGGCAGAAGGCTTGAGATGACGAAGCCTTCGGTTGAGATCGCAAACGATCCGAGCGCAAGCCAAAAGATCCGCTTGTCCATGGGGATGTCCTTAGTTCAAAAGTTATTGAACAATTGGACACAACAGGGCATGATGTCAACGGAGCCTGGGAAAAATAGCTGAACCCTGCTGACAGCCCTGTGTCAGGACGGGGTAAAAACAGGAGCCAAACGAAGAAGCTGTGTAAACCGGCGGGACGAGGAGACGCGTTGAAGTTGGTTGCGTTTGCGCTTAATTCTCGGCCATGACCCTGCCCCATCCGACCGACGACCAGATCAGCCTGCCGATCGTGCTTGCCGTGCTCGGCGATCCGACCAGGCTCGCCATCGTGCGCTATCTCGCCAGCAAGGAAGGCGTGCCGTTGAACTGCAGCAAGTTCCTCGACCTCGCCTCCAAGACCAACCTCTCCTACCACCTCGCCAAGCTGCGTGAGGCCGGCGTGACGCGCACCGAAGCAGTCGGCACCAGCCGGCTGATCACGCTGCGCCGCGACGACCTCGACAGGCGCTTCCCCGGCCTGCTCGACAGCGTTATTGCGGCCGCCGGCGAGGACAAGGCGCTACCCATGGTCGGCACCGCCGACACGGAAATCGACGCCTGATGCGCATCGCAGTCCTCGCCGACATCCACGGCAACGTGCTGGCCTTGGACGCCGTGCTCGACGATCTCGCGCGGCGCGGCGCCGACCTTATCGTCAATCTCGGCGATTGCGTCTCCGGCCCGCTCTGGCCACGCGAAACCGTGCAGCGGCTGGAAGCGCTCAATCTGCCGACGGTGCGCGGCAACCATGACCGCCGTGTCGCCGAGGACCCGGCCGACGAGAAGATGTGGCCATCCGACCGCTATGCGCAGGAGCGGCTGACGCCCGCGCAGCGCGGAGCGCTGTTTGCCTTGCCGCTCACGCTCGAGATCGCGCCCGGTATCGTCGCCTTCCATGCCCGGCCCGACCACGACGAAAAATACCTCGCCGACGCAATCGTAGACGGCCAGCTGGTGCGCGCACCGCTCAGCATGATCAAGCGCCGGCTGAAGTCGCTCGACCCCGCCTGCCGGATCGCGCTCTGCGGCCACAGCCATCGCAACGAACTCATCCGCATTCCGGGCGGCCCGGTCGTCTTCAACCCCGGCAGCGTCGGCTGCCCCGCCTATGCCGACGATACGCCGCCGGCGCATGTCTCCGAACAAGGTGCCCCACATGCGCGCTACGGCATCGTCGAACTGGGTGCGCCCGGTCGCCCCGACCGCTTCGAGGCGATCGCCGTGGACTACGACCATGAAGCCGCCGCAAAGCAGGCCGAACAGGCCGCACGGCCGGAATGGGCGCACGCCCTGCGGACCGGATTCATGAAGGATTAAGCGAAGCTTATATCCGATTAAGCGAAGCTTATATCCGATTGAGCGATATCTCGGGCTGAATGGAAAGCCGAAGCGTCCATTTTGGAGACCACATGAAGCGCAAAGTCACGCTCCGATCGACATTGCTGATCGCCGCTCCTTTGCTGCTGGCCGCCCTGCCGGCCTTGGCCGAGGACGCGCCGGGACCGATCATTTCGATCATCGGCGGCCTCGCGCCGGACGATCTCCTCAACATCCGCGCCACCGCTTCACCGGATGGAAAGATCGCGGCGCGCCTGCCCAACGGCGCGGCCGTGAAGAATTTCGGCTGCAACCCCGTCAACGGCTATCCCTGGTGCAAGGTCGAGGACACGCAGGACGCGCATATCGTCGGATGGGCGCCCGCCCGCTATCTCAGCCCCAACAACCCGGCGCCCGCGCCCGAAGATGCCGCCGTGCCGGCGGCCGAGGCCGCAGCACCTCAGGATGGCAACGCGCCGCAGGCACCCGAAGCGCCGTCGCCCGACATCGCCGCGCGCCTGGGTGGCAGCGAGCCGGCCGACCCGCCATCCGCGGCCGATATCAGCGTGACCGCCATGCAGGACGCATACGCCCTCGCCTTCGCGGCCTCGGCGGCAACCACAGAATCCGACACCCCTGCCCCCGATGCCGTCGGCGGCATACCCTGCGCGCGCCACATCGGCCAGCCGATGACCCGTTGCGAGATCAGCGTCGCGCGTGAGGGCGGCGACAGCGTCGTTACTGTGACCTGGCCGGACGACGGCACGCGCGTCATCAACTTCCATGGCGGCGTGCCGGTCGGCTCGGACTCCCCCGACAAGTTCCGCTTCACCCGCGAAGGCACGCTCAACATGATCCGCGTAGGCGTTTCCGAGCGTTTCGAGATCACGGACGCACTGGCGCTTGGCGAATAGAATTCAGGGCAGTAGGGCAGTAGGTGCTCTCTTCCCTACTGCCCTACTGCCCTACTGCCCTACTCCTGGACTGCACCCCTGTTGTGAGACAGGGAATAGGTGACAGCGTTAGCGTTAGGCCGCACGGGGCTGC
>NZ_JAVIJB010000040.1:0-61164 GCF_033977165.1 Mesorhizobium captivum | reverse complement strand
GCCGTTGATCGGCAGGCACTGCAAAACCGACTGCGGGGCTGATGTCGGCCTCTGCTGGTCAAAAAGCGATATACCGACCGACGTGTTGTGGAATCCCAGCCTGATCCCGGAGCCGCTGTGCGCCATCGCTAAACCTCCCACGAAGAGGTCAAGCTTCCAATGTAATGAGTTTCAGTTCCAGATTTGATTTAGGGGCCTGCCTAGGAGATCGGTCATCAGCCGATAGTTTTCCGCTCGTGTCTGATTCTTCTTGCCACGATCGCAGGGCTGAGAGCCTGCGTGCAAGCTCTCGGACTTGCACTTCTGTGCGGATCCACTTTATTTCGGGGCGTCCTTGGGGAGCAAGAAGCCTGTCGCCTGCCCACTTATCTGCTTCAGCTTCTGCGCCAGTCGTGACGGGCAGCACGGGCGCAGACCTCCCCGCAGTAGCGCTGTCCGCGGTCGCAACTGCGGCAGATCGTTACCTGCGAACGGCAGCGGCCGCACAGAAAGAAGCGGCCCGTGAACATCCGCGACGGTCCTTTCGGAGCGCCGCTGGGAGTTCGGGGAAAAGGTCGACGGAATGCGCTGACAATGCGATAATGCAGGTCGCGCACCGTCAGTGGAGCGTGACACCGAGCCTGGACTTGCCAGTTGAGATCGGTGTTGCGCCGGATTGTTTCTGCGGCGCTGATTACCCGCAGATCTACCACAAGGCAGGCGCATGGCGGGGTAAGTCGAAAGCCGCCTCAGGGCGACTGGAGACGTGCCCCGCGTCTATCCCCTTCTCAACCTCAGATGATCAGCACCGCCCCGCAAAGGCGGTCGCCCGCTACAGCGCTAGTTGAAGAGCGCGCGGGCGACCGCCTTTGCTCTCTCCAGCGCTTCAGCTCGCGTGTCATCGTTTATCAGCGGTTTTCGACCGTCGTCGACAACAGATGACAAACCGCTCAGCGGCAGCGTAGGATCGTTCATGGCGGGTGTGGTCTCCGGGAATGGCGAGGATCGGCGTAAGCAACCAAATCCTACGTCATTTCAACGGCTTGCACCACATCCGCCAACCCCCATGCATTATCCGGGCTAGAAGCGATGCCATGGCGCGATACAACGACGCACTCGATCATGTTCTCAGGTCCGCATCCAATCAAAGGCGATTAGCTTCCGGCTTGTGCAATGCACTTGATTCAGTAGAGAGAGGGCCGAAGTCGCAGAAATCAATTTACCGCCTTGCATCGGGTTCAATGCGGGTGACCACCTGATAAAACCGTCTTTGCCACCCTAATGAGGGGTCCCGTCAGCCAGGAAAAGCCGTAACGTTAGCTGCACTTCCGGCGGCTCAGGTCCCCCACGGCCGTAGGCTGTGCGAACTAGCCAGGAGAATAGATCCGGCACGAAGAGCGAATTTCAGCTGTCATGCCAGTCGGCCACTTCCCGACAAATTGACTGACGGGCAGTGCCGATCGCCATGCAAGCCGAGACAATCATGAGCAAACACAAAGACCGTCGCAAGTCACGTCGCGATCGATATGACGACGAGCCCTTTTTTTCAGAACTGCACCCGGAGCCCAGTTATTTTCAGCGGCAGTCAGCCGGCACCTCGAACTGCGTCACGCCGAGGTGAAGTGGTTCAATGCCAGCAAAGGTTTCGGCTTCGTTGCACTCGCCGACGGCGCTGACGCATATCTTCATATGCGGGTGGTGGAGGCGGCCGGATGGCCGCAGTGTCTCAGAGGGCGCGCATCTCAAAGTTATCCTAGAGGAACGGCCAAAGGGCCGTCAGGTGGCGCAAAATTGTAGAGGTCATGAAAGCATCAACTCCTCAGCGTGTAGCGGACCGATCCAGTGTTGGACTGGGCCCCCAGTCGGGGGTCTCAGGCACCGTTAAGTTTTACAATCCTGAAAGGGGCTTGGGCTTCATTGCACCTGAAAGCGGCGAGAAGGATATCTTCGTTCACGCCTCCGCGCTGACGCGGTCTGGGCTCGCTGCGCAGGTTGAAGGTCAAAAAGTATTCGCCGAATGCGCGGCAGGCAAAAGAGGTCTGGAGCGCATTCGGCTCGCATAGCTCATCGCTCGGGCAGCCGATTCTTATTCTTGGTAAGGAGCCCGCTGCCGGAAGGCGACAGCGGGCTCGCATCGAAAACAGCGCACGAAGGGACAGCGCTGAATTCACGCCGGCATGCACTTCATGGACGTGCAATGCCGACACCGGGACCTTACAGGCCGAAGAGCTCATCGCAATGCACAAAATCTTTTCGCATGTGCGAAATTGTCAACACCTCAGTTGCGCCAGGAATAATTATTCGCTGAACAATTGAGGCTCTCGCGTAGCCATCACGGTGCCCAGTATTTTGTTGTTGGTCTGATAATTGCGTCGCGCAGAGGAACTGGCTTGGGAGGTGGGAGAAATGGATCCAAGATGCGGTTGTCCCTATCGGCGCCCTCCACGTGCAGAGGAAATGGCTACCAGCTAGGATACTGTTCAGCGCCTAAACTGCCGATATGTGGAGCTTACTGGGCGCCGTCCGGCCAACTTGAACACAAGGTATCGGACCCAAACTTCACGTCGAGTACGTGGTAAAAGCGGCGACTTTGAACATTGCGCAGGGCCTGGGCGTTCTTGGTCTGCGTTCGGTTGGGCAGGCAAATTACATGGCGCGCAGATTGCTTCGCATGGCGCAGCTGCGAGGAACTTACCCCCATTCACCGAGACACAGGAGTATCGCTGGCCGGCTATCTGGAAGCACTGCCAGAGCAGCTCCGGTTCGGAGGGAGCACCCGCTTGGTGGTGCTCTCGCCTTCGAGGCTGACACGCTGATTTAGCCCAACTGATGCTGCAGAAGGGGTGGGGGGACCGTGTCCGCTACCGCCGGCCAAATACATGAGCGATACCGCACCAGCTATGCTGGCCCCGGTTCGGCAGCGTGAACAGCAATCCGTGCCGAACCATCGCTGCCGTGCAATCGCATCGGCCAAGGCCGGGGAGTGGTATCCGACAATGTCCGACAATGGACAGGTCAGTTTGCGTGCGGAAGCGTTGCTCTGGAAGTCGTTTCTGCTTGGCACGTTCCATGCTTACCCGATCTGTCGAACGTGTAGCGCACCAAGGAGCAGAACAGATTCATGACCATATTCGCTGCAAACCCCGGCGGCTGGGTTTCCAAGACCCTGCTGATAACCATCTTAGCCTTCACCGGGATCAGGTCGCCAATGGCCGGCGAAGAGTCGCCATCCGATTTCCTACTCCACAATGGCATGGAAGTGGTCGTCATTCCTGACCATCGCGCCCCGGTCGTCACCCACATGATCTGGTACAAAATCGGCAGCGCCGACGAGCCGCCCGGCAACTCCGGCATCGCGCATTTTTTCGAGCATCTGATGTTCAAGGCGACCGCCAATCACGCCGCCGGCGAGCTCGATCGTGCGGTGTCCGAGATCGGCGGCTCCAAGAATGCCTTTACCTACTACGACTTCACCGCTTTCCACGAGACAGTGCCGTCCTCGGCGCTCGAGCAGATGATGGGTTTTGAGGCCGACCGCATGCGCAACCTCGTCCTCACCGACGACGTCATCAAGACCGAGCGCGACGTGGTTCTCGAGGAGCGCCGCTCGCGCATTGAAAATAATCCGCAGGCGGTGCTCACAGAGGAGCTTGATGCGACGCTCTGGCAGAATCAGCCTTATCGCATCTCGGTGGTCGGCTGGATGCAGGAAATACAACAGCTCAACCGAGAGGACGCGAAGGCGTTTTACGACGCCTACTACCACCCAAATAACGCGGTGCTGGTGGTGGTGGGCGATGTCGATCCCGACGCCGTGAAGGCGATGGCCGAAAGGACCTACGGCAAGATCGCGCGTGGACCGGATCTGCCGCCGCGCATCCGTCCGGTCGAACCCGAGCAGAACACCAAGCGCACGGTGACGCTCGCCGACGCGCGGGTTTCGGTGCCGAGCTTTTCCACGCAATGGGTGGTGCCGTCCTATCACACGGCCAAGCCCGGCGAAGCGGAGGCGCTCGACCTGCTGGCCGAGATCCTGGGCGGCGACAACCACAGCCGGCTTTACCAGGAGCTCGTCGTCAAGCAGGGGATCGCCTCTGACGCGGCCGCCTACTTCCAGGGCACCATGCTCGATGCCACCAACTTCACCGTTTATGGCGCGCCGCGCGGCGACGCCAGGCTTGCCGATGTCGAGGCGGCCATCGATGCCGAGATCGCCCGCGTCGTCAAGGACGGCGTGACCGAAGACGAGCTGGAGCGGGCCAAGACCCGCTTTGTTCGTTCGATGATCTTCACCCGCGACAAGCAGGACGAAATGGCCAAGATGTACGGCTCGACGCTCGCCACCGGCGGCAATGTGAAGGATGTGCAGGAATGGCCCGACCGCATCCGCAAAGTGACAGCCGCAGAGGTCAAGGCGGTTGCCGCCCGCTACCTCGTGCTCGACCACTCGACCACCGGCTATCTTCTGCCGCAGCAACAGGCGGGGAACTGATGATGAGCCTGGTCCTTGAACGGATGAGCAGCGTTCTTTCCCCCGCAAGGGGAGAAGAAAAGGTGGCGCGCGCCATCGCCACTCTGTGCATTGCCCTGTTCTTCCTGTCGCTGCCGGCGCTTGACGCGCGCGCCGAGATGAACATCCAGGAGGTGAAGTCGAAGAAGGGCATCACCGCCTGGCTGGTGGAAGACCATTCGATCCCGCTGGCCGCCATCCGCTTTGTCTTCGACGGCGGCAGCGCGCAGGATCCCGCCGGCAAGGACGGTCTGGTCAATCTGATGACCGGCCTGTTCGACGAAGGCGCCGGCGACCTCGACAGCGATGCCTTCCAGCTGAAGCTCGACGATGCCGGCGCCGAGATGAGTTTTGAGGCGGCGCGCGACGGCACCTATGGCTCGATGCGCATGCTGTCCGACCAGATGGACGAGGCGTTCGGCCTGCTGAAGCTGGCGGTGAACAGCCCGCGCTTCGACCAGGCGCCGATCGATCGCATCCGCGCCCAGGTGCTCTCCGGCATCCTCGCCAACGAGCGCGACCCCCACACGGTGGCGCAGCAGCGCTGGCTGCGCGCGATCTATGGCGGGCATCCCTATGCGCGGCCGTACCAGGGCACCAAGGAGAGCCTCGCCACCATCACCGCTGACGACCTCAAGGCCTTCCGCAAGGCGACTTTCGCCCGCAGCGGCCTGCATGTGGCGGTGGTGGGCGATATCGACGCCGCGACGCTGAGCGGCAAGCTGGACGAGGTGTTTGGCGACCTGCCGGACAAGCAGACGCTGGCTCCCGTGGCCGACGTCAAACCCAAGCTCGGCCAGCAGCTCGAGATCAATTATGACCTGCCGCAGACCTCGCTGCAGCTTGCCTGGCCCGGCGTGAAACTGAACGCGCCAGATTTCTTCGCTGCCGCGCTGCTGAATGAGATCCTCGGCGGCTCGACCTTCACCTCACGTCTCTTCGAGGAGGTGCGCGAGAAGCGCGGCCTTGCCTATGGCGTCAGCTCGAAGCTCGTCGATCATGAGCATTCCAACGCGCTGCTGGTGACGACCGCGACGCGCTCCGATCGGGCCGCCGAGACGCTTTCGATCGTGCGCAAGGTGGTGAAGGAGATGGCTAAGAACGGGCCGACCGAGGAGGAGCTCGCGACGACCAAGAAATACCTGATCGGCTCGTTTGCGATTAAGTACCTCAAGTCTTCGGATTCGATTGCGGCGACACTGGTCAGGCTGCAGCGCGGCAATCTGGGCATTGACTATATCAAGCGCCGAGCCGCGCTGATCGACGCGGTGACTCTGGAGGATGTCAGCACGGAGGCGAGGAAGCTTCTGTCGGCTGATCCGACCGTCATGATCGTCGGGCCGCCGCTCAACCGATATTAAAGGATGAGCGGCAGCTTCCTTGCTGGTTAGCAAGGCATCGCTTCAGCTTGCATCACCTGCCTCCTGGCGCTAATGCCGCCCTCTTGCTGCGGCGTATGCCTACGACAAAAAATGCGGGCGCACGCGATCCGCGCGGCCCGCAATGATAAATCGAGCTGGGGCGTCTAAGCTGACGCCTCAACATCGTAGATCGGCCACTTCCCATTGCTAGGAACCGAGGCACAGCCGTCCCGGCGTCGGCTTGCCGCGCCAGCATTGACTGACTTTGAGATTCTGAGCGCGCTGATTCCTCCCCGGCCAGCCGCGCCAGCTTCTACGATCCCGAGATCAATCGCAGCTACGGCATGATGGCATCCCATTATGGCGTCGGCGTTCTTCCAGCACGGCCGCATTAACGCGACCCAGGATCAGACCGAAACTGGCCGCTTTCAAATCGGAACGGCGGCCGGAATGAAATCGGAATGACTGGCCGGCTTCAAATCGGAATCGATGGCCGGCTTCGTCGGAATACGCATCCAGGCCTGCCTTCGGCCCCATTTGGTCGATGAGCTTCAGCGCCGAATTGATTGTCAATTCCGGCAGGGACGACTCCTAGGCCGCTTTTTTGGATACCCACGATCGCGCGACGCCGCAGTGAGCCGCGCGACGTCGCGGTGTGCAAGGAGAGTTGGTCGGCGGGAGTGGATGCGTTGCTCTGGAATCAACCGCTCTCGATTGTTGTGCTCTTATGAATCTCAGACATAGACGCGTGGAACGTGGTCCCGGAGCTGAGCATACAGCCCGACGATGTCGGTGCCCCACCAGGTGGCGACCTCATGCTGTGTGATGGTCTGGTCTCCCTGCTGCCCGAGCAAGAGCACCTGATCGCCGAAACAAGCATCGGGGATGTCCGTGAGGTCGATACGGAGATGTTCTAAATGAACCGGCGGCAGCAGAGGCGCACGCCGGCCTCTCACCAGTGCCTCAGCGCCGGGCGGGAGCTGACGTGGCAGCCCGTCTCCCCAACCGATACCGAGCACTCCGACGACCATTCCTTGCTGGTAGCCAGGCAGGCTCGGCGCCGTCCCGAGCGAGGAGTCGGTCCGCTTGATTGAAACCAGAGAGCTCGAAATGGCTTTAAGAGCCGGCCGCAGGGCGACAGGCCGGGTGGAGTGATCCGTGTCGGAGACACCAATGAACAAGGCGCCGGGATCGACAGCATCGAAATCCATCTCAGGGTATCGAAGCACACCCACCGTGCTCGCCACCATCGCAATGGGAGGTCGTGTCCCAGAAGCATTGGCCGATTGAAGAATCTGCTGCAAACGGGAGCGCTGTTCGCTTACATGGAAGGGCGTCTCCGAAGGCAGTTCGCTGAGATGCGCATAAAGCCCTTCGACATCGACATCGTCATAAGCATGGCCGGCCGCGAGCAATGCGCTGACAGCCGACGGCGCTGCCCCCGACCTGTAAAAGCCAAGATCAACCTTTACAAAGACCCGCGTGCTGTCCATTGCGGCACGCCAGCGTTCCAGTTCCTCGAGGCTGGAGATCGTGACTGTAAGCCCGAGCCGTTCGATGATGTCGGCCGATGACGGCAGAGGTCCTGGATAGAGCAGGATTGGAAGCTCGACTCCCATATGCCTTATCGCGACCGCATCCGGCAGCGCAGCGACGCCGAAGCCGTCAACCCCCTCTGCAGCCAGAGCTGAAGCCACCGGTCCGGCGCCGCACCCATAACCGTTGCGCTTCAGGCACGCGAAAATCCGTACTGCCGCGGGCAGGTGTGCGCGAAGCTGGCGATAATTGTGCCTGATCGCGTCTAGGTCGATCTCGTACCAGCTGCCGCGCAGCGGCGTGCGGTGGGGGTCAGAGGCGGCGGGTGGACCGCAATTTGTCAGTGTCTGATAGTCAAGCTGCATGACAAAAAAACAATGAAAACAATCCCGAGAACCGTCGATTTATCAAGTTTTCCGATACCGTCCAAGTGTTGGTGATAGGTGGGTTCCTAACCGCGTTCGGGAGCATTCCACCCTCAAGGAGGCAATTTAACCATCAGAGGGCAAGGCCATCAGTGTTGGCAAGCCCGCATGCCCTCAGGGAGCTTGCGGGCCTCTCTTAGCGAGCGCCGCTTTTGCTTGTCAGGTAGCCTTGCGGCCAAGTCCCATTGACTTGGCAAGCGAAGAACGGGCGGCGGCGTAGTTCGGGGCCACCATCGGATAGTCAGCCGGCAGGCCCCATTTGGCGCGGTATTCGTCCGGCGTCAGGCCATAGTGAACGGAAAGATGCCGCTTCAGCGACTTGAACTTCTTCCCGTCCTCCAAGCTGATGATGTAGTCCGGCGTGACGGACTTCCTGATGGGCACCGCTGGCGTGAGAGCTTCCGGCTTTTCCGCCGCGTCGCCGCCGGCGCTCTTCAACGCTCCATGCACTCGATCGATCAGGGCCGGGAGATCTCCGACCGGGACTGGATTGTTCGAGACATAGGCTGAGACCACCTCGGCGGTCAGCTCGATAAGGGCGCTGGTGTTGTCGTCGGTTTCTTCCATCGCGGTGCACTCCTTGCCTGAAGCAATGTCGCCGAAGCTCTCGTTTTTAATGGTGGCGTGGCGTGAACGCAACGAAGTCCGCGGGTAACGGGGTCAAGTTGAAAGTCCACGGAGGCTTTTTGCCACCGACAGGTCCCGGAATCGCGGGACTATCGCCGCCCTCGCGGGCTCAACAAGGCCATGAAGTTTATCCGACCTCTAGGTCCGCTTGATCATGGTGTCGGGTTGCGCGATTGTCGGCGCTGTGGACACAGGTGAGCGATGCGCCAGACGAAGAAGGCATGCCTTTCGTGCCGAGCGAATTTCACACTTCGACAGTCAAGGATTCCACGTGATTGGCATTCTCTCGATTCACACCACGGAAGGCCTGTTGGATATCGCGCTCGACGCGCACGCTGCCTACGCGATCCTGAAGGCCATCCGTTCGAACCGGTCGAAACTGGGCCTGCATAAAAGGAGGCCCGGTCGTAAGCCGGGCCCAGGAGTTAAACGGGAACGTACCCGTGAAGTGGTTCCAACGGCACCAAGGGATTGGGATTTATCCAACCTGATAGCGGCGGCCATGACGTGTTTGTTCACATTTCCGCTGTCGGCGCAGGCCTAAAGAGCCTCATTGATGGCCAGAAGATCAACTATGAGATCGAGCAGGACCGCCGCACTATTCTTCGCGGAATGCGCGATTGATCTGGTCAGACAGTGGCTTGAGAAAATAGGAAAGCGCTGTCCGCTGGCCCGCCTGGATCATAGCTTCGGCCGGCATGCCTGGGATCAGTGTCAGATCCTTGATCTTCGTCAGTTCAACACGCGGAACTGACAGGCGCACCAGGTAGTAAGAAGTGCCGTTTTTTTCATTCGTCGTCAGATCGGCCGCTATCCAGCTTACATACCCGTTCAACTCAGGTGTGGTTCTCAAGTTGAAGGCCGACATCCGCAACACGGCTTGTTGACCAAGGCGTATCTGGTCGATGTCCTTCGGAGAGATCTGTACTTCCAGCAGAAGATCGTCGCCATCAGGAACAATCAGCATGATCGGATCGGCGGGTCTGATCACGCCACCAACCGTATGGACAGCAAGCTGTTGGATGATTCCTGAGTGCGGCGCGACGATATCGATTCGCCGAAGCTCATCCTCAGCAGCTACCTTGCGTTCTAGGAATTCCTCCACTTGGGCCTGGACCTGTGCGAGTTCCCTGCCGACTTCCGCCTTGAGATCTTGATCAATCTGCAGGATTTGCAGACGAGTTTCGGCAATACGGGCCGCCGTCTGTGCCTGGTTCGCGACCGTTTCACCACGTTGACCGCTTAAGGTGGCAACCTGCGACTTGAGGCTGTTTAAGCGTTGGTCCGAGACAATGCCTTGTTCGCGCAGCCTACTCAAAACAGCAATTTCATGTCCGAGAATGTCAATACCTTTCTCATATGCAATCTGCTGCGCTTTGAGGCCCTCGATCTCATGCTTGTATTGCGTGATCCGCTCGGCCAGCTGCGACTTTTTTCCTTCGCGGGATTGCCTGCGAAATTCGAATAACTTCCGCTCACCGAGTATCGCGGAGGCAGCCGATGGAATATCTCGGCGCTTGAGCAGCCATTCCGGCAAGACGATCTCTGCCAGATCGTCACGCTCGGCTTCGAGCCGTGTTAGCCGAGACGCCAACTCATCGAGTCGCTTAATGATGATGGCTAGATTGGCGCGTGGCTGAGTGGCATCAAGTCGCATGATAACGTCGCCTGTCTTGACTCTATCGCCCTCACGCACGAGGATTTCTTTCACCACCCCACCGGTCGGGTGCTGCACTTTTTTAATGTATGAATCGACGACAAAGTGTCCGGGCGCGACAACCGCACCAGACAGATTCGTCACTGAAGCCCAGGCTCCCGCCCCTCCGAGAACGGCGACGCTCAAAAAAAGTGCTGTCAGTAAGTTTCGGCGAATAGAACGGGAAGCGTCGGCTTTCGTGTCAATTTCGGACATCGCAATCCTCGAATCAGGGTAGCCCTAGGTCTTTTTATGTGGACACAGCGCCCTTGGACGCAGACTGGGCAATCCCCTGAGCAGACGTCTTCCCAACATCGATCGCAGACACATCCTTGGATTCAGCTCGTGGCGTCGTCGCTGCTCTCTGCAAGACAGTGGAAAGCACTTCATCACGCGGACCGAAGGCTCTCTGTCGCCCACCTTCGAGCATCAATATGCAATCGACGGCCGCGATGGCGCTGGGGCGATGTGCGACGACAACGGCAATGCCGTTGCGCTCACGAACGGAATTGATCGCCTCGACCACGGCGACCTCGCCTTCCGCATCGAGGTTGGCATTGGGTTCATCAAACACGACTAGGAAGGGATCGCGATAAAGAGCACGGGCAAGACCGATACGCTGACGCTGCCCGGCGGAAAGTGCCGAGCCAGCTTCACCGATCTGAGTTTCATAGCCATGTTCAAATCTGAGGATCAGTTCGTGTGCGCCCGCTGCTTTTGCCGCAGCCACGATAGCCTCAGAATCAGGATTGTCGTCAAAACGAGAGATGTTTTCGCCGATGGTTCCGTCAAACAATTCAACGCCCTGAGGCAAATAACCGAGATGGCGGCCCAGTGCTTCTCGGTTCCATTGATCGAGGCCCGCGCCGTCGATGCAAACCTTTCCGGCGGACGGCCCCCAGGCGCCGACGATGGCGCGTGCGAGAGTTGACTTGCCAGAACCCGATGGACCGATGACCCCGAGTGCGCTTCCCGCTCGAACGGCAAACGCAAGGCCCGCCACAGTCGGTTTCTTCTCGCCGGGTGGAACGATCATCACGCCTTCGACGCGCAGTTCGCGTTCAGGTGCGGGCAATGGCATGACTGGAGCGGTTTGAGGCATCTTGGCCATGAGGTCCTTCAGCCGTGCCCAACTCTGGCGCGCCAGAAACAAAGTTTTCCAGCTTGAAATCGCCAAATCGACTGGAGCCAAGGCACGGCCCATCATAATAGAGCTGGCAATCATCACCCCAGCGGTAGCTTCACGTGCGATCACGAGGTAGGCGGCAACGGCGAGGATCGCCGATTGCAGCATCATGCGTAGCGACTTTGAAATCCCGCCTAGCCCAGCTGCCACATCTCCGGCTTTGCGATTGGCAGCAAGATATTTGGTATTCACCTTGTGCCATCGGGACGCGATCTGGCTTCTGAGGCCGAGAGCCTCTATGATTTCGGCATTGCGGCGCGCTGCTTCCAGTAGGCCGTTGCGGACCATGTTGTGGTTGATGGCATCGCGTGTGGCCCGTCGGGAGCATGCGTTTGTTAGAGCCGTTAGGGAAACCAGGACGACCACCCCGACAAGCGCCGTCATGCCAATCCAGAAGTGAAAAAGGAAGCAAATGCCGAGATAAAGCGGCATCCATGGGAGATCGAAGAACGCCGTGGGGCCGTTTCCGGCTAGAAACCCGCGAATATTGTCGAGGTCGCGAAGCGGCTGCAAGCCGTCGCCCGGTCTGCGTGTTAAAAGGGGCAGGCGAACAATTGCCTCATGAACGCGTCCGGAAAACTCCCCGTCGAAACGCTCGCCGATCCGCAGCAGTACGCGTGCGCGCAGAATGTCGAGCAGGGATTGGAATGCATAAAGTCCCACAGTAAGCACGACGAGCCCCAGCAACGTCGGTACGCTGCCGCTCGCCAGAACGCGGTCATACACCTGCAGCATGAACAGTGGCGAAGTCAGCGCAAGCAAGTTGATCACGCCACTGATTGAGAAAATTGCCCAAATGGTGGCCGTTAGGGCGAAAGGCCTCGAGGGGGACTGCTCTTTGTTCGCTGAAATTTTCAAGAAGGGACCCCCTAGGAAAGGCCTTCGTTCATAAGCACCGTCGGGGCTGGGATCTGCCACTTTTTGGGCCCGCAAAACCGGCCTACGTCACCGGCGACACCAACTCCTGACACACGGCGACTGCTCAGCGCGGGAATGCTTAGTCCTGGCGTCTTGGAGGAGACGAAGGTGAAGTCGGACCCAGTCAGATGCGGCGCCTCAATGTCTGCTACACTGTTAACAGCGCTCGGTCGTCATGCTCCATGCGAAGTTCATTTCGACCGTCGCCGAAATGATAATTAAGCCCTCTCCACCGAAGACTTTGTCGTTGTCCGCGCCGCCGAAGGCTCGGTCGACGCCCCCATCGGCCGAGATGGAGTCTTTGCCAGCACGGCCGTCGATCCGAGTATTACCTTGGAGAAATCTAAGATTAAGTCGTCACCGCTACTGCCGTACGGGGTATTGGCTGCGGGCCCAGCTTCGATAGGCGTTGCCACCGCATATACTCCTCACGATTGATTTCATAGCACTCTTGTGTCGCTGCACGAATTTGTAAAATCGATTGATTGGATAGAATGCATTCACTCTCTGGATGTCCTCCGGGTAGCGCGCCGCATCACACCCTCGAAGCTGGATTGGCTCTACGCCCCGCTGCCCCGTGGGACACAACGGAACGGCAGCTTGTGATGAGCTTTGCCCCGAAAGCAGCCGCCCGCTTTCAGCCCTGGACTACGTCACTTAGCAATACCCACTTGTTTGCACTTTCATGATTCCTGCGCGAGGCGTCGTTTATCGATACCGCGCAAGAAATCGGCCGGGCATCCATGCGGACACCCGACCGAGTTGCCTGAGCTGATAAGCCCATTCGCAATCCAGGAAGCACAAAGCACTTTTCCCGGATCTGCTCTCCAGGGCTATTTCTTGACCGCTGCCGAGAGTTCCTGGTTTGCTCCAAGATCAAGGCAGCGACGACGACTCACTTCACGATTGGCCGCAACCAATATCGTCACTGATCCAAACAATCACGCCGCCTTGATAGCCAACACCGCATTGGTGCCCGCGAACGCAAAACTATTGGAAAGCGTCACCTTGACTTTCCGCTCCCGCGCCACGTTGGGGGTAACGTCTAGATCGCAATCTGGATCTGGTTCGTCATAGTTGGCGGTAGGCGGTACGATCCCATGCCGAATTGCCATCACGCAGGCGATCAGCTCCAGTGCACCCGAGGCCCCGAGGCAGTGGGCATGCATCGATTTGGTCGAGGATACCGACATTCGATAGGCGTGGTCGCCGAACGCTCGCTTGATTGCTGCGGTCTCGATCTGATCGTTTGGCTTAGTGCCGGTGCCGTGAGCGTTCAGGTAATCGACCTCCTCCGGGACCAGACCCGCGTCGGCTAGACAAGCGCGGATCGCCGCCTCGGGACCCTCAATGGTCTGTGCCGCGATGTCGAAAGCGTCGGCTGAAAGGCCCGCACCGGCCAATTCCGCCAATATTTCAGCGCCTCTAGCGCGGGCATGGTCGTAACTTTCCAAGACTATCATGCCTGCGCCTTCGCCGAGAACAGCGCCCTGCCTGTTCGCGGAAAAAGGCCGGCAAGTGTCGGGCGATAGCACTCGCATAGCCTCCCACGATTTCACTACTCCCCAAACCAATGGCGCATCGGCGCCACCTGCCACCATCACATCAGCGCGGCCCCACCTAATCTGGTCGACGGCGGAGGCAATGGCATGGTTAGAGGAGGAACAAGCCGAAGTGATGCCGTAGACGGGACCGCGCAGTCCAAGGTCCATGCTGACATGTCCAGCAGCGGCGCCCGGCATGACCTTGGGCGCGGTGAAGGCCCCGGTCCTCTTTCTGCCGTGGAGCAACATAGCCCGGTAATCTTGCTCAATCGCCTCCCATCCGCAGACGCCCACACCGACCGTCGCACCCAGGCGATAGCGGTTTTTGTCAGACGCGGTCAGCCCTGCTTGCTGGACTGCTTCGCGAGCGGCAAGCACTGCAAGCACGCTGAACCGATCCATCGAAAGAACTTGCTTACGCTCGATCTCATGCTGAGGAAGATTGCGGATGGCGCATCCCGTGCGCGCGGTGATGTCGTGCAGCGAGGGACCGCTCAACACGCCGATTGCTGAACGGCCGTCGCACATGGCGGCCCAAATATCGGCAGCACAGCTGCCGAGCCCACAAATCCCGCCTATGCCGGTGATAACAACGCGCTTGTTCATTGTCAGTGCTCATTAAGCGCACGGACGGCTTCGACCACGCTGCCCACGTTCTGCAAATCGCTCCAGGCCTCAGTAATGTCCGTTTCGATCTGGATCCCGTATTTCGTCTCAAGATCAAACAGGATGTCCGCCATTTCCAGCGGATGGATGCCCAAATCAGTCAGCTTCGTCTCAAGAGTGATCGGATTCCCATCCGGTTCAGCGTGCTTGCAGATCTCCGCCAGGATTTCGGCCGTAAGCTGGTTAGTCATGCCTTTCACCTCCCGTCTGGCGGCCGACCATGAATCTCGGTGACGCGAAAGATTCACCGATCAGCATTGTTGTGATGCAAAATTTCGCGCTATTGGGGAAATTGATATTTTGGATAAGAATCATTCAAGCAATGGATGGTGTGCCTATAGCCCAGAGGCGGACTCCGAACTATTTGTTTGCGACCGGCGTCGGGTTGGAATAGCCGCCCAGCATCACCGGAATACTCATTTTGAAGGGCGTCGTTCACAAATCGCATTTTTCCTGTACATAGTGATGTGCTAGAATTTCAGGACGCCGGAAATAGCATCGCTAGTCGATCCGGGTACACGCAGTCATATTGCGCTTTCGCTTGAGCCGCCTTTGCACCCGGCTCAACGTACCCTTATCGACGTCGCGGTCGACCCGAATGCACAGCGACCAACCAGCTCGATCTCGATTCCGGCCATCCCGCGCCGGCAGGCGTGCCGACGGCAGTTCCCCGATCTGCTCGTCGCTGGCCTCACAGGCAGCAACGGCAGCAGGACTGGCTCCATTCGGCGGGAGGGCTCTTACGCCAGCGAAACGGCTGGCTCGTACTGATCTGCGGCCCGCGCCGGGCAGGGAACCGGAGTGTCCAGTTGCGCCTCCTGGCGGAGATGACAGGCGGCCACTCGCCGCAAAGCACACCGCCGAAACGCTGAGCAGATCCAAAGTTGTGCAAATCATACCGCAGCCTTCGGCTATGGCACCAGGCGAGATGCCTCCTCCAACAAAATCTTCCGCATCCAGATGCTTGCCGGATCGCCATTCTGAAGCGCAGGCCACTGCATCGCCAGAGTGAACACCGGCAACGAGAGCGGAAGTTCGACGACGCGCAGCGGTAGTGTTTTTGCGAAATGCTCAACCAGCCTCAAGGGCATGGTCCCAATGCGACTGGTGCCCGGTAGCATCAGAGGGATCATGCTGAACCCCTGCACGACCACCTCGGCCCGCCTCTTGAGGCCATGCTCGATCAAAAACCACTCGTCAATGGATGGCTTGAGCGAACGTCCAAATCTGGCCATTACGTGACCCATTGACATATATTTTTCGAACGTGAGCTTTCTCGACAGTTCCTTGTTTGTCCGACAGCCCACACAGGCGAGTGTATCGTCGAAAAGCTTCGCTTTTGGATGCCCGCTTAACAGGAACATTTCAGGGAGTATCAGAAAATCGGCGTCACCGCGCCGGAAAATTTCTTCCATATCGTCAGCGAGAGGCAGGAGTTCGAAGCTGACGAAAGGGGCTTCTCGCGCAACACGGTCAATGACCCCCTGAAAGAAAACGATCGTCATGTAATCGGAAAGGATGACCCTAAAACAGCGATCGGATTTCCGCGGATTAAATTCCTCCCAGGAAATAACCGAGAGCTGTATATGCAGCAGCGCCTCGCGGACCGGCGAGGCGAGCGCCTCGGCTCGCGGTGTCGGGATGAGTTCACGGCCTTTCATTGTAAAAAGCTCATCACCAAAATAGCCGCGCAGCCGGGCGACAGCCGCGCTCATGGCTGGTTGGCTAAGGTGGATACTGCGAGCCGCCGCTGTGAGGTTACGCTCAATCATCAAAGCGTCGAGCGCGACGAGGAGATTCAGATCAAGGCCTTTAAACCGCATTTCAATTCCAATCTAGCGCATGGATGCATTTCATCCGAGCAATAGATTTCACCAATGTCACGAGACACCACATTTGAAAAGTGTCTTTATATGCAAATCGGGGAGGCAAAATGAAGCAGCCGACCGCCCGGGAGCTCATTAGCTCTGGCCCGAGATGTGCTGCAAGAGTCCTGCGCCCCAGCGGCCGCGTCAGGATCGGGACGGCACGTCTTTGAGCAAAGGGCTTTGAATCCAGGTTAACGAGCGAGTTCTCCGATGATTGAGGCGAGATAGTCGGGGTTCCATCCGGCGACTTTTCGTCGACGCTTGATGGATCGCTTGTCGGAGAGGGCTCTGACCAGATTGAGGGCGAAGTGGCGAACGACGGCGCTGTTGTGTGCGCCATGGCCTTTCGGAGCCGCGATTGATCGTCGTTGAAGACGACGTCGAGGGTCCAGTGCAGGGCGTTCTCGATCAGCCAGTGACCACCACGCACGGCCGAGGCGGCCTGCTCGGCGCCGAGCCGTGCTAAAGACATGAAGTATCTGGTCGTGGCGGCAGCGATCCTTAAGTTCGGTGCGGTTTTTCACGCGGATGATGGTTTTGGCCTCGGGCAAGCGCAGTTCGTCGGGAAAGCGGCGCGAGCCCGCCAGCCAGTCGGCCTCGCAAGAGACGGTGACGCGCCGTTCCTCGATGTCGGTGACGCGGTCGAGTTCAGCGGCAGGTGCATCAGCAAAGCAGGCTTCGACCTCAGCGCACAAGGTGGGCTGGTTAGCATTGATGGCGAGCAGATAGTCGGCGCCGACATTGCGGATTGCCGTGGCGATCGTTGCGTTGGTAGCGATGGCATCGATGGAGACGATCGCTCCCTTGAGGCCGTCATTTGCGCCCAGACGCTCCAGATGTGCCGCAAGTGCGGTGGTCTCGCCGCTCTTGTCGGGCACCGCCCCCTGGCCGGGCACCAGCCGAGACGTCGCGGCGAAGGCGGAGACTAGATGCAGCGGAGCCTTGTCGGCACTGCGGTCATGGCTGCGGCGCGAGGTGGCCACGAAGTCGGGCTTGTCCGGCGATGTCTGGCGCATCCAAGCGGTGAACGCATCGACAAACAGCGCAGGATTGATGCGGTTCATGAGGATGGTCGGCCATCCGCCGCAAATGCCCTCGTAGATAGCAGCGGTCAAAGCGCGGAGTTAGCCAGCGGTGCGTTTCAATCAAAATGCGGAAGCGAGCGGATTTGAAATCCGCGCTCAAGTAAAGCTGGGATTAGACGGGATACCGCCGTGACGGTCTGATCGCGCAGACCTGCACCAGATACGGCTAGCAACTCGTCGGGAGGAAACCCGTCATGCAAGCGGACGATTGCCCCGGGCTTGGCCGATTCCAGGACCGCATCGACGATCGTGTCCACCCCGGGGCGAGACCAGTCGCGCGGATCAACCGACCATTTGATAGCTGCCAGTTCAGCGATGGCGGACGCGGCAAAGACCTCTTCGGTCCAGTTCCCGTATGGCGCGCGCAAGTGCCGAACTGACGCTTGAGGGCAAGCCATCATAATAGCCGCATTAGCGTCAAATATTTCACGCTGCACCTCGTCGAACCCGCATCTAGACAGGTCCGGATGAGTCATCGTGTGGTTGCCTACCTCGTGCCCTTCCGCGACCATTCTTTGAATTAGCTCCGGCTGGCCCAAGGCATAGGCGCCAATGACGAAGAACGTCGCCGGGACCCGATGTTCCGCGAGCAGATTCAAGATCTGCGGTGTACAAAGCGGGTGAGGACCGTCGTCAAAAGTCAAATATATACTGCGGCGGCCGATGCAGTCGTCGCACTCACTGCGCAGGTCCCATAACCAGTCGGAATGTATCATTGGCTCTGGTCCGTTCCGGTCGATTGTCGCTCCGGCCGGCCAATCGGACGTTGAACATTCAACCGGTGTAACAGCGACAGCTGCGTTTTCCGTGCGCTTTGGGGCAAATCGGGTAGCGCATTGTGAAGGGTTGACCCCGACGTCGAATTGAGCGCCATCTTGTTCCAGGCGTGCCTGCATGGGGGTGCGATTATACTTCGGTCACAAGTGGGTCGAAGGCGCCAAACTTAGTGAAATGGCAAAGCAATCTGGTACATGTCAGTGTTGATGTGATTTGGCAAGGACTCTTAAGAGCCGCTTTTTTCCCAGGCTCCGGTTTGTACCTCGCTCAATTTGCGTTGATGTCCGATCATGAATGCAGGACTCAAGCAAATCAGTCAAATTGATTGATTGGATAAATCCCATCCGTATTGATACCACGCCCGGGGTCCAGTAAACCTCGCCTCGCACGGCGGTCGGCAGTTCTCCGAGACGTATTCCGGCGCGAGCGTAAACATCGGCGGCTCACTATTCTTGCGCGCTCCTGGGCTTGCGCGATAGCGGGTCGACCCGGTGCCTTTCACGGCAGAGACGCGGATCGGTTGAGAAGTCTTAGTCTAGCTTCCACCGCATAACCGCTCAGTGCTCGACCACCCCGGCAAAACCCAGGTCACGGCGTGTCACGGAGAGCAGGAACTCGTGTTCCGCCTCCTCATGGGACCACAACGGGCGCTCCTGCGGCCCCGGCACTGGAAGCCTCCTGTCGCATTTTCGGCGGGCGAGGCATGGATTCGCGAGCACAACGCACAGTGCCATCGGCATCGTGGCCATGCCCTCGGTGGCGGGGCTGAGCGTGTCGATTTCCACCGCCGGTTCAACGCGGTCTCGATCAAATCTGCTCTTCGCGCGCAGTCCTATTGGCTGCGGGGGAACCTGACCGCGACGGCGCACAGCACCAACTTCGGCCAGCCGATCATGAGCGGTCAGGACCCTTGGAACGCATAGATCCTAACATCCACCGATCGAATATCAACCATCCAAACAATCGATTTTACCAATCGATGGCGGTGCTGCATTAGGAACCCGAAATGAAGGGTTTGGCTCAGGAAGGACGGCAAGTTTGAGAGATCCCATCAGCGCTGGAACCCAGTCGTACGAGGTTCTGCCAGTTCAATTGGCTAGTATCGCGATCTCCGACGGCAGCGTCTGAACTCGCACCAGATCACGCGGCGTCGAACGCGTGATGCGTGCCCTCGGGAAGTATCAAAAAAGGAGTCTTTGTATGCGCTCTCAGGTGCGGTGGAAGCTGTGCTGGGAAAACGAGTTGCAACTTTCCGACCATATCGAACTCGCCGAATTCTTTCGAAGGACCTACGGACCGACCGGCGCCTTCAATGCCAAGCCGTTCGAAGGCAGCCGAAGTTGGGCCGGAGCTAGACCTGAGTTCCGTGCGATCGCGTATGACTCGAGCGGTATTGCGGCACACATGGGCATACTGCGTCGATTCATCAAAATCGATGGGGCTGATCTGCTAGTGGCTGAACTCGGATTGTACGGGATTCGTCGGGATCTCGAGGGGCTCGGAATCAGCAGTTCATTCCGCGTCGTGCTTCCCGTGTTGCAGGAACTCGCGGTTCCATTCGGCTTCGGCACGGTTCGGCCAGCGTTGCATAAACACGTTGCAAGATTGGGGCGAGGCGGTCTGCTGGTCGTCAAGTCGGGCGTTCGCGTGCGCTCCACCCTTAGAGACGCGCTTCTCGACAAACCGCCCACGCGCATAGACGACGCACTCGTCGTTGTCTTGCCAGTTGGGCGTCCGATAACCGATTGGCCCGCCGGCGAGATGATTGATCGGAACGGAGCAGAGCTTTGAGCCACCTCGACTGCTTGTCCGAAGTGTACAGCGAGTGCGCTAACGGTGCCGGCCAACCTAGCGTTTATTTGACGTTTGACGACGGCCCTCATCCGTTTTGCACACCGAAGGTGCTCGACGTGCTGGCGCAACACCGTGTGTCGGCGACTTTCTTCGTCATTGGCGCGTACGCGGCAGACCAGCCAGCACTAATCCAACGAATGATCACGGAAGGGCACGAGGTTGCTAACCATACGATGACCCACCCTGATCTGTCCGAATGCGAACCCGGCGTAGTGCAGCGTGAGATCTTCGAGGCGAACAGAGCCATCAAAGCGGCCTGCCCTGGAGCCTCGGTGCGGTACATGCGCGCTCCTTATGGCATCTGGACCGAACAAGTGATCGCCTCTGCGGCCAGTATTGGGCTGTCGGCTGTCCACTGGTCGGCAGATCCGCAAGACTGGTCTAGTCCCGGTGTCAATGCAATCGTCGATGCAGTGCTGGCCTCCGTCCGGCCGGGCGCAATCGTGCTCTTGCACGACGGGTGCCCTCCTAGCGAGATGAAGCCGGGCAGTGACGCCGGCTTGCGAAGCCAAACCATCCTGGCCCTCTCGCGCATAATTCCAGCATTGCACGACCGCGGCTTTGTAATGCGCTCGCTTCCCCAACAACACTAAACGAACCAAAGATCTCATGGACCTTCTTGGCACAGTCAGCACTGTCACCATCTCGTGTTATGCGCTGCTCTCGACCACATATAAGAGCATGCAAGCCGCTTATGCCGGCACGGCAAGCGTTTCATTGGTCTCGGACAACCTAGCCAGTCCCGATCTTTGGCCGAGCGTGGACGTCATCATTCCTTGCTACAACGAGGACCCCCGCACACTCTTCGAGTGCCTCACGTCGATTGCAAACCAGGACTACGCCGGAAGACTGCAAGTCTATGTAGTTGATGACGGTTCTGGAAACCGGGACGCCGTTGCGCCCGTTCACCAGAGCTTCGCGGGCCACCCGAACTTCAACTTCATTCTGCTCCCCAAAAATGCCGGAAAGCGCAAGGCACAGATCGCCGCGATACGCCGATCATCTGGAGATTTGGTGCTCAATGTCGACTCGGACACGATGCTAGCGTCCGATGTCGTCACAAAGCTTGCGCTGAAGATGCAAGATCCCGGGATCGGCGCAGCCATGGGTCAGTTGACAGCCAGCAACCGGAGCGACACTTGGCTGACCCGGTTGATCGATATGGAATACTGGCTGGCTTGCAACGAGGAACGCGCAGCGCAGGCTCGCTTCGGCGCCGTAATGTGCTGCTGCGGCCCGTGTGCCATGTACCGTCGATCCGCACTCCTTTTGCTGCTGGATCAGTATGAGACCCAAACATTTCGGGGAAAGCCAAGCGACTTCGGTGAAGATCGCCATCTTACGATCCTAATGCTGAAAGCAGGCCTTCGAACTGAGTACATCCCGGACGCCATCGCGGCAACAGTCGTTCCAGATAGCCTAGGGCCTTATCTGCGCCAACAACTCCGGTGGGCACGCAGCACTTTCCGGGACACCTGGCTTGCACTGAATCTGCTACCGGGCCTCAACCGCTTTCTAACATTGGACGTGGTGGGACAGAATCTCGGGCCGCTACTACTCGCCGTATCGGTGCTAACAGGCCTCGTGCAGTTCGCACTGATGGGCACCGTGCCATGGTGGACAATCCTGATGATTGTATTCATGACCATCGTTCGCTGCAGCGTGGTGGCGCTTCGTGCTCGCCAACTTCGATTTATAGGCTTCGCTGTCCACACATTCATCAACGTCTTTCTCTTGCTCCCCCTGAAAGCCTATGCGTTGTGTACGTTGAGCAACAGCGATTGGCTGTCGCGCAGCTTCGCTGCCACCGTGGCAGTCAATGATGGGAAACAGGCTCCCGTCCAGAACCTGACCACTGAATCAAGCACTACAAAATTGTCGGAAGATGCGGTGCCGAATCGTATGCGCCATCTTGCGCGGGACTGTTCGGTGCTGGTGACTTCCGATGAGTGATGGTTGCGTAATCGAGGTAGACGAATTTTGAAGTTGGACAATAATCATCGATTGTTGGATCGGGAATTGGCCGCCGACGATCCGTGGCTGCTCGATGCCAATTCGTTCGAGCGGGAGCGTCACACGCAAATGCTGCGGCTGTCGCTTTTGCATGGATCCATCACAAATGCACTTGAAGTCGGGTGTGCGGCAGGCGCGTTCACGGAAAGGCTAGCGCCCCATTGCCAACGGCTTACAGTAATCGATGTCGTGCCGCGCGCGATTGATCGAACGCGCAGACGGATGAAGGAGCTACCGCACATCACCTGGGTAGTCTCCGATGTTCAACAGTTCTCGACTGAGGAGCCGTTCGATCTGATCGTCGTGGCGGAGGTTCTTTATTACCTCAACGGCATAGCCGAGATGCGCGCTGCCATCCGCAACCTTGCGCGGATGCTTGCGCCAGGGGGGCACCTGGTATTCGGATCGGCGCGTGATGCCACTTGCCGGCGCTGGGGTCACGCCGCTGGTGCCGAGACTGTCATGGCAATGCTGAACGAGACGTTGATCGCTGTCGATCATCTGCAGTGCCAGGGTGAAACCCCCAACCAAGACTGCTTGCTCGCCCGTTTTCGGAGTCCGGTTCGGCCTCCGGATCTGTCGAATTGCCTGCGTTAGACGAGGAAAGTATTATGCGCATTTGTGGTATCAAGCTGACGCATGACGGGGCGGTCGCCCTTGTCGAGGACGGACAACTCGTCTTTTGCCTTGAACAGGAGAAGCGGGACAATAACCGACGATATCAAGCCATCGACCATCTGGAGTCAGTTGTCTCCGCCTTGGCGGAGCACGGTCTGGATCCGCGGGACGTAGATCAGTTCGTTATCGACGGCTGGGACGGTGATTTGGAGTCGCAGTTCCAGGTCCTTAGCGGGGCGGGTCCGATCACTCTCAAAGGGGCGCCCTACGTCGAACGCCATGCCGAGGGCCTCCTCACTTCGCTCGACGGCTCCGGCCTGATGCTCGGTGGCCGGCTTTTCTCTTATAGAAGCTACCCGCATGTTACCGGCCATGTGACCTCGGCGTACTGCACTAGCCCTTTCGCCAAAACCGGACAGCCCGCATTCTGCTTAATCTGGGACGGGTGCATCTTTCCACGCCTCTATTATGTAGAACGCCGCGGCGCCCGGTTCCTAGAATGCCTATTCCCAGTGATAGGCCATGTTTACGCAGCTGCGGGCCATCACTTCGGGCCTTATAAGCGGGCGGGTCGCGGCGACTGGGATCTAGGTGTTGCCGGCAAGCTGATGGCCTACATCGCACTCGGGTCGGTCGATGAAGACATCGTGGCAGTGTTTCAGGAACTCTACCAGGAGCGCTTTGCGGGCGACACAGAGCTAGCCAGGCATTACCGTGCGGATATCAACAGCGCGGAGCCCTTGCTTGCGCGCGTGCATGACTTCTTCGAAGCCAGTGCGCTCCGACTGGGGGATCAGGCACCCGAAGATGTGCTTGCATCCTTTCATCTTTTTCTCGAGCGTCTCCTTGTCAGCGAAACGGCGACCGCTGTGGAGCGGCACGCACATCTTTCCGGGGCGCGAAATTTGTGCATCGCCGGCGGCTGCGGTCTCAATATTAAATGGAACAGTGCCTTACGCGAGGCGGGTCTCTTCGATGCTGTCTGGGTGCCGCCATTTCCGAATGACAGCGGCTCGGCAATCGGTGCCGCTTGCAGCGCAATGGTTGTGCAAGATGGCTTCGTTCCTCTGGATTGGTCGGTTTACAGCGGCCCGGCCCTGCTAGATGGCCAACTGCCTTCGGGATGGAACTCCGAACCGTGCAGCATGCGAAAACTCGCTTCCATTCTCGCCAGCAATAAGCCCGTCATTTTCCTTACAGGGCGCGCCGAGCTCGGACCACGGGCACTGGGTGGCAGAAGCATTCTCGCGGCCGCGACTTCGCCCGAAATGAAGGATTATCTCAACGACGTCAAACTTCGCGAACACTTCCGCCCCGTGGCGCCGATCTGCCTTGAGGACCGCGCGCCGGAAATATTCAGCCCAGGAACGCCGGATCCTTACATGTTGTTCGACCATCAGACACGGGCGGAATGGCGGGACAAAGTCCCCGCTGTCGTGCATCTCGACGGTTCTGCGCGACTGCAGACCATTTCCAGAACCTCTGAGCACAAGGTGGCCGAGCTACTCATCGAATATGAAAAACTCACGGGCATTCCGCTGCTTTGCAATACGAGTGCCAACCACCATGGACGTGGGTTCTTTCCGGGTGCCGCCGCAGCCTGCGGCTGGGGAAAAATTGAACACATATGGTCCGATGGTGTGCTGTTGACCAAAATTCCCGAAACTGAACTATCGCCGGTCGACGGCGCCCTTACGCTGGTTTGAGTGCGCGACCATGGTGGCAATCGACTTTGTCGGCGTGACGAAATCATATGGCAAAAGGGTCGTTGTCGACGGCATGTCATTCACCGTTGCACCGGGAGAGTGCTTAGGGCTGCTGGGGCCGAACGGCGCGGGCAAAAGCACGATCACACGGCTGCTCCTCGGTATGGCAACGCCTAACGCAGGCAAGATCACGGTGTTCGGCGTGCCAGTGCCGGCACGTGCCCGTTTGGCACGTGGACGCATCGGCGTGGTCCCGCAGTTCGACAACCTTGATCATAGGTTCACGGTACGTGAAAACTTGCTGGTGTTCGGGCGATACTTTGGCATGAGCAAACGCGAGGTCGAAGCGGTCAGCCCATCGCTGCTCGAGTTCGCCCGCCTCGAGAACAAGGCGGATGCGCGCGTCGCCGAACTGTCCGGCGGCATGAAGCGACGCCTGACGATGGCCCGTGCGCTGATTAATGACCCGCAACTCTTGGTCATGGACGAGCCGACCACTGGCCTCGATCCACAGGCGCGCCACCTGATCTGGGAACGCCTGCGTTCCTTGTTGGCGCGGGGCAAGACGATACTTCTGACCACTCACTTCATGGAGGAGGCCGAGCGGTTGTGCGACCGGCTGTGTGTGCTCGAGCATGGGCGCAAGATCGCCGAAGGGCGACCACACGCGTTGATCGACGAGCAGATCGGCTGCCAGGTGGTCGAAGTCTATGGCGGCAATCCACAAGAACTGAGATCGCTGGTCAAGCCGTACGCGCAACGCATCGAGCTGAGCGGCGAAACCCTCTTTTGCTATGCGCCCGATCCCGAGCAGGTGCTCAGGCAGCTGCGTGGGGTTGCTGGTCTGCGCCTTTTGCAGCGTCCGCCGAATCTCGAGGATGTCTTCTTGCGGCTGACCGGGCGCGAGATGAAGGACTGAACAATGATCGAAGGTTATATGGCCGTTATGCCCGCCAATGCCTGGAATTGGGTTGCAGTGTGGCGCCGCAATTATTTGGCTTGGAAGAAAATTGCCCTTGCGGCGGTTCTCGGGAACCTCGCTGAGCCGATGATCTCGTTGTTCGCTCTCGGCTTTGGCCTCGGGATAATGATAGGTCGTGTTGAAGGCACTTCGTACGTAGCTTTTCTGGCGGCTGGCATGGCCGCGGTAAGCGCGATGACCTCGGCGACCTACGAAACGATCTACTCGACTTTTGCTCGCATGGGAGGCGAACGCACCTGGGAAGCGATGCTGTGCACTCAACTCACGCTCGGCGATATCGTACTTGGTGAACTAGCCTGGGCCGGCACCAAGTCTCTTCTGGCCGGTACGGCGATTACGCTAGTTGCTGCCACGCTCGGCTATGCCGCGTGGCCATCCCTTCTCTACGCGCTGCCAATCATCGCCCTAACTGGCCTTGCTTTCGCAAGTCTAGCCATGATCGTCACGGCGCTTGCGCCCAACTACGACTGTCTCGTATTTTATCAAACGCTTGTTCTCACGCCTATGCTGTTCCTGTCCGGGGCCGTCTTTCCGGTCAGCCAAATGCCAGGCGCTTTTCAGCAGGTATCGTCTCTCTTGCCTCTTGCTCACTCGGTCGACCTGATCCGCTCAGTCATGCTTGGCCGCCCGGCTGAAAGCCTCGGCCTGCATATTACGACACTTTGCGTCTACGCGGTTTTGCCGTTCTTCTTGTCGGCGGCGCTATTGCGTCGGCGCCTGATGCGCTGACGCTGCTGCGTCGGTGCCGAGGCTTTGGCACTCGCCCCCTGTCAGCGCAGACCGTGGTGCTATCCCTTCGATTGTACGGTTTGCTTGAGTGCGAGCTTAATCCGACCGGTTGCGAACATCGTCGAGCGAGGCAGTGTCGAAGATGGCAATCAGGCTTCTCGTCCGAAGCGCCACCCGAACTGCCGCGACTAATGCTGGTTAGGAACACACGCAATGACTGATAGCCACATACCGCCGCCTGCGCCATTCGTGATCCTGGCCATGCCAAGAACTGGGACGCACTACCTGGAAGAATTGCTGAACGCGCATCCGAATGTGCTGAGCAACGGTGAGCTGCTCAATCCATATGCCACGACTTGGCCCGATAAGCATCGTCTGCTTCGCAGCGATCGAGAGCTGCTTGAGCTTGCCTACTCGTGCTGTCCCGCGCAGAGCGACAAAAAGGCGACGCATGTCGGCTGCAAGGTCAACGAACCTCAATTTCATGATCGTCCGGGTTTTTTTGCCGAGCTGACACGCTGGCCGGGCCTCAGAGTCATCCTCGTGGTTCGCGAAAATACCTTGGAATCGCTGCGGTCACTGGTACAGGCGAGACAAACGCGCCAATGGCTGAAGTTCAGGTCGGACAATGATGCTCCGCCGCCGCAAGTTAGATTATCGACCGCCGACTGTGAGGCATACTTCAAGGCTGCCGACGATTTCCACGCTCGGGTCGCGCGATCCTTCACGAAGAGCAATATGCTTGAGATCGAGTACGAGTGCCTCCTGCGCGAACCTGCTACATGCTTGACAGCGATTTGGGAGTTCCTAGGCGTTCCGGCGCTTCGATTTTCCAGTACGGCGACACTTCAGCGCCAGGAAACGCGACCGCTAGAGCAAACGATCGAGAATTTTCATGAGTTGCGCCGCCACTTCTCGCACGGACCTTATGCGAGATTCTTTGACGTCGGCGAGAGGGGAAGGGCAGTGGCGATCGACTGACAGTCAAGGTTATCGAAAGATAAAGAAACTCACGCGAACACCGAAGGCCACATGCTGGGGAACGGATGGAGCGTATGGCCCGACCGGCATCGGCGTCCACATCAGACGTGTCGCCGACGTTTCCTGGCGCGCCTTCCCCCGCGCCCGCTCCTCGATGTGCGGCTCCGCGTAAGTCCGAAATCATTTTACCGGCTATTCACCGCCTCTGGCGCCTATGCTTTCAGGCAGACGCACTGGCTCGGCTATCCAGTCGCGGTCTAACCAGCTGAGCTTGGGGACCCCCAGCCCAAGACTCCCTGCGATGCGGACGGCGAAATCAGGTATGAGTGGGTAGGCCGCGACACAGAGTCCGACAAGCGCGAAGGTCACTGCGCGGGCCGCGGTCCTGTCAAGCGCCTCGTTTTCCTTCGCTGCAGCTGGAACGTGCAGCACTGAACATGAATAGCGGTCGATTGCGTCGACGAACGCCTCGATTGCATGTGTCAGCTGACGTACGTCCGGGTAATCCGCTTCGAAACGCGCTCGCACTTCTGCGTTGAAGCGTCTGCACTCCGCCAAGAACGCAATGTCGGTGGCTGACCACTGGCCAGGACAAGGGAGCTCGTCAGTTGCGACCCGCTCGATGACCTGGTTAGCCTTCCCGGTCGATCTTAACAGCCGTCCGTCCCAGAAATTCCGTTTCCAGCTTTCATAAGAACTCAGGGAGAAGTCCTCAACAGAACCGTCCGGCCGCCGGCGACACAGGTAGAAGCGAAGCGGCTCGCCCGTTTCTTTTGCAGTGATATCGTTCACCCAGATTGCGTGATTTCGTGATGTTGAGAACTTCTTCCCATCGAGAGTGAGCATCTGATTTACGAAGATCCGTCGAGGGAGCATCTCATGCAGATCAAGGGCCGAAAGTACGCCGGGAATGACCAACAAGCGTCCGAAGGCGTTGTCCGCCCCGAAAAGAATGTTCAGCTCCGGCATCTCGTCCCGCGGAATTTGGTACCACAAGGCAGGGCATCCGCTCTTTTCCCTTATCATTTCTAAGGCAAGCAAGTGCCGAGGCACGTGTTCGATGGTGATGTTGAACCGCTGACACTCAAATCCTGGGATTGGAATCCGGATTCCCTCTCGGTTTGGGTTAGAGATGCAGACTTCCGGAAGCCCCCGGCTCAGCCAGGATTCGATGTAGTGCTTGGCGTAAATGGGCAGGAAGGACCGCGAGGCGAAGGATTCGAGCGCGTCATGCATTGGAGCGAGGTTCAGGAAAAGGCGCTTCAGGGGGCGACGTTCCAGGGAACGCCCCTCGAGATCAACCGGATCCTGAAGTTCGGCATCGAGGACCAGCGCGCCGCAATCCTCGCATTCATGGCCGGAAGCATAGCCGCCGCAATAGGGACATTTGCCGTGGACGAAGGCGTCGACCCTGAAGCGCCCGCTTTCGACGTCATATGGGACCAAATGCTCTCTTTCAGCGATCAGGCCCTTGCTACAAAGTCGCTTGAAGACCTCGAGAACGACCGCCTTGCCGCGGCGGTCTGGCTCTGTCCCAAGGAAAATATCCGGGACTGCGTTGAGCCGATCCAGAGCCTCTTGGAAAGAAGCCGTATTTTTCTCCGCGAGCTGGTAGTATTCCAGTCCTGCAGCGTCGGCCGCAATTGCAATGTGCTCAAGATGACCGTGCGTGCCCTGCAGCACGAAGACCTCTCGGTCGCCTGTCTCAGCAATTCGGCGCAACACATCCGCGTGGAGGAACGGTCCTGAGGCATGACCTATGTGCATTTGCCCATTCGGGGTAAGCATGGCGGGGACCAGCAACAACGGTTTGTCTTTTGCTGTCGCTTCCTTCGTGGAAATCGCCTCTTCGAACGCTGCGCGGCTGTGCCACCACACCGTCTGCATGACTGCACCGCTGTCCAAAGCCTCAATTCTGTGCCTGCGCAGCGGGTCGATCCTAATGCTCTCTCCGCCAAGCAGCAGGAAGGTCTTTTCATCCAGGTGAATTCGAACGCCGCCAGAGATCACTGTCCAAAATTCGACTTCCCCGTGGTTGTGACGGCAAGTGGTCGCGCCTGAACTGAACTTCAACAGACGTACCGAAACGTTACCCCCTTCTGGGAAGGGATCATGCCTGACGATGCCGCCATCAATCGAGATAGGGACCGCACGTGCTTCATTTTTGAGATCTATTATTTGCGGATAGATCATTTCGTTTCCACTCTTGAATTTCGGGTTGGCCATGCCGCTGGCAAGGTCTCGGGGCGACCATGAGCAGGTTGAAGCACCTGCCAGTCTTGCAGCGCCTTCGCCACGACCGCCGCCCGCTCGGCCAGACCGCCGAGCGTGTGCTCCGTTGGGCCCCGAAGGCCAAAAGAGTGGTTCATGAGGAAAACGCGAGGTCGCGGACCGGAGCGGCGCAATGCCGTCTGACCGAGATCCACTTCGAACGACTCGTCGATAACGAGGGCGGCGTCTTCGATGACCGGTTGCAGCGGTTGGAGGAAGGATAAATGGCGACGGTTTGAAAAGCCCGTCGCGCAAACCAGAAGGTCGATTTCAAGCGTTGTCAGGTCTTGCCTGCTTCCGATTCCGCGAAGGTGAAGACGAAAGCTATCCTCAACACGCTCCGCCGCCGTGATTTCCGTATACGGAAACAGTCTGAGCCGATCGCGTCCACACACTTGGTCCTCGAAGCGAAGATCGTAGATGCTTTTGAGGACGTCCTTGGTGACGGTGGAGAAGTTCGTGTTCCTCGTGTCGGTAAGAAACCTATTGCGATCTTCGGGTGGCAGCTTCGCGAACTTTAGCGAGTGTGGATAGGTGTAGAAGTCATTTACAAACGGGTTGTCATCCGTCTGTTCAAAGAGGTGGCGCCGGCCAACGACGATAACCTCCGATACTTCCCGATGCTGAAGCAGGAATCTGACTATCTCGCCGGCGCTTTGCCCGGACCCGACGACTGCAACGCGAGCGTTCGCGTTGATCAGTCCCTCGTTCGCATGGGACAGGAAGAAGTTTGAATGCACCACGCGGCCGGGATCGACGGCCAGTTCTTCGGGAAGGTATGGTTCATGCCCAAGGCTCACGACCACGTCGTCAGCTTCGGTTTCCGAAACGTCCCCGCTCGACACATCCCGGACCGTGACGACAAGGGTTGGGATTCCCGATGGCCTCTCGCGGAACCTGACTTCCACCGCCTCCTTGCCGAAACGAATCTTATTCGCAAAAAACCCGCTTACCCAGACCAGATAGTCGGAGAACAGCTTCCTTGAGGGATATAGTTCGTTCGTATGAATAAAGTGATAGAGAAGCTCCCTGTCGTGCAAGAACGAGAAAAAAGTGAATGGGCTTGCCGGATTCCTCAGGAACGCCAGGTCCTTGAACAAGGAGACTTGGAGCCTTGAATCCTCGAAAGCAATGCCTGGGTGCCATTCTGCACTGTCGCGGCGCTCAAGGACTTCCAGCGTATCCAGAACTGAGGAACCCCATTCTTTCAGGCACGTCAGCAGTGCAAGGTTTGCTGGTCCGCTGCCCACGAGCAGTGTTTTCCGCTTTTGCATTACCGGCTCCAAAAATCGTGGTTGTTTCCAACAGCCCAGTTGCGCGCTCGGCTAAGACAGCCATCCGGCTTCCCCTCATTTTCCCGAGGGCCATCGAGGCGACTTCGGCGAGAGTGGCTTCACCGGGGTGGATGGCACCCCGCAACTGTTTGCGCATGACGCATTCCACGGCTGCGGCCACTGGAACCGCGGTCGCGATAGCCATGCTTGAGAAGCCTCGTTCCTGAAGTGCGGAGCGAAGGATGCACGTCCAGCGGCCAGGTTTGCGATGGCGATCCTCAATGGCCACATCAAGGATGACCTGGTCGTCATGTTCCTTTGGGCTCCGGCGAGTTAAAAGCGCTTCCGTGACGTGCTTGACCCGCAGGCGGGCGCTCCCGATCTCAACCTCCTCGTCGGACAGCAGCCCGAGGCGATGCAACATCCGAACGCCATCCGCAAAGCCCGGCCATCGCACAGTCAATTGCCGGATGGTCGGAATGCTTAGATGAGTGCTTGCGGCAGTCGACGGAACCATTGCGTCATCGTATGCCTCAAGAAGTCCGACACCCTCCACGAACAGCGAAGACACGCTTTCGAATCGATTTCGTGTTACGGCTCGGCCATTGACTCGAGCCAACGCGGGCCTCTGCCCTATGGGCAGCCGACGTCCAAAGGCGAGAGCATAGTTCAGTGGAGGTTCCGGAATTTTGGGAATCCCTCCGCAATGAGTTACGATGCTCTCTAAGCCGTCTAGTTCAGCTGCTGCCAGTGAGATTAACGATTCAACCAGTCCTGGTTCGAGACCCGCTCCCAAGACTACCGGCGGACCGTTAGGCGGCATCCGGGCGATGTCAGGATCCTCGGGGTCCGGCCTGCCCACGCAAATAATAGGGGTGTGTAGACCTGCCTCGTGCATTTGGTGCGCGAGTTTGCCGACCAGATTTCGGCAGTCATTCCAAGACGTAGCCATGATCAGCGATCGTGCTTGGATTGAGAGAGCGCATGGACCTAACGACCCGTCGAAGCGGACGTTTTTGAGGTCGCCCAGAAGCCCTTGCGCCGCAGCAAGCACAGAATGGCTCCTGTCAATCAGGACAACCAACGTGTCCGGCTGGCCCGCAAGTTGCAGGGCCACCGCCCGGCCGACTGGCCCGGCTCCGATGACGACGTGGGACCTCCCGCACATCGTGCTTTAGCCTTTGTTGCCGGCCACGGTCGAGGCGGGCTTGCGCCGGGTCATGCGATAGCCAAGAAGAGCAATAGCCGTTTGCAGCAGAGCCAAGCCGGCAATTAATAACGTCAGTGTATCGTACCCCAGGTGAACTGAGACGATGCCGGCAGCGAAAGGAAAGAAATACAAGCCGAGGAAATAGGAAAGACTGAAGATGATCTGCACCAAGGTTCGGGACTGCGGCGCAGTCACGCGGACAGCTTCTGCCTGCATCAGGGGATACGATAGCCCGTAGGTTATGCCGGTCGCTAGTGATCCCACCGCGTAAATAACAGGATGGCCCGGAGAGTAGTGGAAACCGAGAAGCGAAATAACCATCCCGCCCAGGAGTAGCGGCAAGATCCGATCGGCCGCACCGCGGCTCACGCGCGGACCAATTGCAAACCTAGAGCCGACTACTGCTATCGCCCAAGAGCCAAAAAATATTTCATACCGAAGACCTGAATTGTTCGCAAATGGAGCTTGGAAGTTTATCAACGTGGTGTAAATGCTTGCCGACAGCAGTACGAGTACAAAAAACATTGCAGAATTGCTAAAGAGGAGAGTGAAAAGGTCGCGTGCAAGCGAGGCGTTGTTGGGAATATCGGCGTTGCGGATGTTCGCCGCACGCTGCGCTGCCCAGGATGACAATGCGGAACCTGCCGTCGCCGCAAGCATTGCCAGAATGAACATGTCCAGCGTGCCCAAGCCGGTGAACCGGGTAAGGAGGCTGCTTAGCAGAGGTCCGCAGGTTACCCCTAAGGTTGAGAATGCAGAGTAGGCCATGAAGCTCGATGACCGGTCTGCATCGCTTGAGAGGGCGGCAATGCAGATCGAGCCCACGGTGAAGTGCAGCGCCCATCCACCCGATTGCAGCATGTAGCTCAGGAAGTAGGGGAGTGTCGCACGCACTCCCGAAAGCTCGTTTACGAGGATGGTCGCGCAGCCTGCTGCATAGAGAAGCCCGCCGATAGGTGCAAGCCTTCGCACGCCAAACCGCCGGGCGAGCGAAGGACTGATCAAGACTATTAAGATGGCGGTCGCCATGCCTGCTGCTGAGATCGAGCCAAAAAAGATCTCGTCTCGCCCAATCGACAACAGGTAAACTGGAAGCAGCGCAAAGATGCCCATCGAGAAGGAAATCAGGCATCTTTCAGCGATGAACATACGCCTATACCACAGAATACGAGTGCTGGCGATTGAAATAGCGGGGGCGTTCATTTCTCGTTCCATGAAGTTGTTCGCGGCTTCCGCGCGGAGCGATGTTGTATTTCAAGGCTAGTCGGCCGTTCTGTGCGCACATGTCTTAACGTGCTAAGAGCAACGCGTGCGCAACCGTAGAGCATCGCTTTGCTCCAACCCTCCATCGTTGCTACCCGTGACACTAACCACGACAGTCAGCTCCCGCCCGCCTGACAATGGAGATGCTCAAGATTCATGCCAGTTTGATCGATTGAGCCGAAGGAGGAATTTTGTGGTGTCTTTTCAGTCGATTAGCTGAAGAAAAGCTAGGGCTCGGCTAAAGAAGGCCCCTATCGTGAACTCGACAAACCCGACAGAAGATGTCGGGCGGCGCCGTGGAGACGGCTATGCCTGACTTCGGTGAGTCACAACTATCCTACAGGAGTTGAGAGGCGGGTAGGGCCTCAGGATGGCCGCCGCGAGGTGCGCTACGACACGATGCCGATGCTGCGGCGCGGCACGTGCCTGCGACCACGCCTTTATGTCGGTGGGGCGCAACAGCGATCGAACTCCCGAGGCTAAAAGCGGTCGGACGATACGCACGCTTCGACTACCGATCCAGAAGCGGGCCTCCACCGAAAAGCCAACTGCGCCGAGACTAGGCGCTGCCGCATCTGGGATGGGTGGTGGAGATCTGTAGCGGTTGCTCGATGCCGACCCGGTTTCAGCCGGGGCTCCCATCGCGGAGTGGCGGTGCCTTAACTAATAGAGCCTCGCCCCGTCTATCGGCAGGCGATCATGCCCGGAGCCGGAAGTCTGCGGTCCGAAAACTTTTATGGACGAAATGCGCTCGGTGCCGATGACACATCGCTGGCGCATTAACGAAGCCGGCCTGCATTGCGGTTATCTGGGCCGCAATGATCCGGCCGCTTTCATCTTCACCGCATGGGCATCAAAGGCGGTCGCCTTTCGTGTTCTGCGGCCGCCTCCTCTGCCGGTCAACATTCTTTACTGCCGCATTCTAAGGCCTCAGTTGAAGTCTAGGATGAACCGCCGATTAGGTGAACGGATAGGCCGTGCGTTCTGGGGATAGAGCGAGGTAAATCGAGCAATATCCGCAGCGTCGACCTCTACCGGTTCTTTTGCCAACATCCATTCAACGTTCTCGGTGCAGGGCGGCGTCGTCAATGATCCCTCATAGGTCCAGTAGCTGAGCGAGGCCGGGAGAAGCCCGCTGGGATCGATATCGGCGGCCATTGACGCGCCTGGCCACGCAGGGAAGACTGCTGCCAGGCTTGCAAAGCTGGCATTTGTCGCGCCTGGTATCAGAAAGACTCCCAGGACACCAAAGCTGTCGCTCTTTGTGTCCTTGTGGACGAAATGCACTTCCATCGGGAAACTCTTGCCAGCTATGCGATGCTCGCTTGGCGCATGAAAATGGAATTGGATCAATTCGAAAGTGCGATCGCCGCGGGTCAGCGTGCTGCCTTCCGGCATATTGATTTGAATGGTATGGCCGTTGTTCACCATCTTGCGGCGGCCCTTGTGCCAATCTACTGCGATACGCGGCATGTCGGCCTTGACGGCGTCGGTAATATCAACGGGTGATTGCTGCGTACCCGCCGAACAGACGAAATTCTTCCTGTCCAGATCGGCCCAGTGCTCGGGCCCCACCTGACCGGTGTATCCCCAATGGGCCCCATCCGCACGCGCGGCCGCGGCACAGATGAGGCAAGCGCCCTGTGCAACGAACCCTTTGATCAGGTGACGACGGTGCATATTGCTTTCCCTTCCTTACGCGAATTGATGCTTTTCCAATTGCAAAAAGGGGGCCGTTGCGAGGACAGACGCATTCGATCCAGCGAGTTGATCGGGTCCCGACATTGGGCCTAGCTTAGCTAACCAAGCTTCACCCTCCAGCTTTCGAATCATGGGACGAATCTGGCTGCTTCAAACCATCTCATCGGCTCTAACGAGCAGCCGCAATCAGCCTCTCGGCAAGTCTTGTCCGGCGAGCGATTATCTCTGATCCTTCATAGGAAAGGTGGCCGCTGTCCCGGTAAAGGAATTTGCCATCGATCTCCGTCTTGCATGCTGTGCCGTCGCACAGAAAGTCGTGATAAGAAATGACCTCTACGCCAGCCTTCAAGGCCACCTGGTTCAAGAGCTCGAGAGTGTCGGAATGGCTTCGACGGTACTGTGCGACGTATATTTTACAGTCACTGTAAAGCCCGACAATAACAATCCCACGTGCCTTCCTCTCAAGACATTCACCGATGTCGATATTCCCAACTGGTGGAGGAGCAAGAACGACCACTCGCTTGCCCAAGGCGCGGACGGCTTCGACGAGAGCCTTGATGCCATCAACGGCCTCATCAATAGAAAGATTGACCTCGGTGAAAGTATCTTTGGTCCTCTTAAGCAGCATGAATTCACCCGGCGCCGCGACGCCAAACGGGCTTGAAATGACAACGGTCTTTATTTCGGGTCGAGCTTTCAAGATACGCAAAACGCTGTCATTGAAGCGAATACAGCTCTCGCCGAAGGCGCGGGAATAGGGAGACGCTGTCGGCGGCTTCGAGAAACCAGCTATTCCGACAGCAGGGAGGCACGCGCTCATCGTGAGCTGAGCCAGTCCCGTTTCTCCGATTGTCTTGGCCAAGCCGGGAACCACCGCCATGGCAAATGAATCACCCCAGACCAGCAACTCGGGCTTGTCTGTCGTTTGGCAGTTCCGAGGGATTTCCTGAGGAGGCGATCCGGGCCTGAAATCACATGCTGGTCCCAAACCTTCGTTGATCCGTCGGATATAGGCAAAGTCAATGTTGCTCTGGGTCGCTGCAATGGCGAGCGAGGGCGAGAAGCCGAGCAGAACCGATACAGCAACAAGACCCGAAGCCAGCCGTACACGGGACGTCGCATATCCCCGCCGGAACGGCTCTTCCACGAAACGGTGAAGAACCCAGCTCGCGACAAATGAGAAAGCAACTGCCGCATAGATCGCAAGGGCAGGTGTATCTGCAAGCCAAGCGGCCCGCACAAAGACGAGCACCGGCCAATGGATCAGATAGAGCGAGTACGAGACATCTCCTATCCTCGCCATGCCTCGAACCGCCACATTATCTCTACTGGGCGCAAGCAGGAGGACCAGCGTTGCGAGACAAACCACAGCCGCATCCTCGACCGGATGAGGGGAGCCAGTGGGGACAACGGCAACAAAGAGAAGCAGTGTGAGCGCCGGGAGGCGCAGCCTCGAAACCTTGGCAGCCACGTTGGGGTTGATGGGAAGCAAGGCCCCGAATGACCCCAGGGCCATTTCCCAACATCGGGTCGGCAAAAGAAAAAATGCGGCGGATGGATCGCGGGAGGTTAAATAAAGGCATAGCGAGAAGCTGGCAACGAGGAGCACGCCTACTCCTGTCAGCCACCATCTCCTCGGAGCCAACGCCAAGAAGGCAGGGAGCAGCAAATAAAACTGCTCCTCGATAGCGAGCGACCAGAAATGCAGGAGGGGCTTCGTTTCGGCGGCGCCACCGAAGTAGTCGGACTGAAACCAGAGAACGATATTGCTGGTGAATGTGAGGGCCCCGAGAACCTGGTTTTGGAACCCTTTCAGCTCCACCTCCGACAGGAAGAAAGGCGCAGCGATCGTCGTGAGCGCAATGACGACATAGGCAGCCGGCAACAGGCGTTTAGCACGCCGGTAGTAGAACTCCCAAAAGCTGAACCGTGATTGTTCAACATGCGTCCTGACGAGGCCTGTGATCAGGAACCCCGAAATGACGAAAAAGATGTCAACGCCAAGATAAGCTGCGGCGCCCGGACCAAGACGGGCGTGATAAAGAACAACCAGAAGAACGGCCAAGCCTCGCAAGGCCTGAATATCGGTTCGCAAATATCGCGGCATAGACTACCTGATATAGAGGTGATTTTACTAAAGTGAGATGTCACAACAGTGACGAAGACGACCGTGGCCTTATCCTACCGGTTGAGTTCTTCGCGTCACCGAGTTCCCAAGTCTGGACGTCACTTCCATGCTTACGAGCGCCATTTGCATACGTGTGCTCGACGTGCTTTGAAACCAATCAGATCGAGATTTGCCTCATTTCAAAAAATTCGAAAAATCAATTGTTTCGATGGCACTTATCCACACCATGGATAGTAGGGCGGCTGCATAACGATTGAACGGCGACTTTTTCTCTCACCCATTGCAGAAGCGATTGCCTGGGCAGTTCGGAGGCTTTTGCATATCCAATCGTCTATTGCTGCATGCATTCGACCCCCCACCCGCCGAACCTCGGGTTGGGATCGTCTTTCTGATTTCCAGACAATCATATGGTCGTGGAGCGTCTTTGTGGGCAAGCTCCTCACATCAGCCTGGTGATGGGTCTGGTAGCGCAGTTATACGGCTCTCCAGTTTCATCTCGCAGAGGGTCATCGTCGAGACCGGAACGAGAAGAATACGGAAGCAGAGTCGATGAACGTTTTCCGGTGATGAGATAAATGGAATTCTGTCGTTATGCTCTGTCGTAGCGAACCGCTCAAAGAGAACGAATCTCGCCTCAAATGTTTTCCGGCAGATAAATCTCAAACGGCAAAAACGTCTGCCATGGCGCCTCCGCGGTGCCTGTCTCGATTGCCCTGGCCATCAGCGTCATCAACTCTTGGCAAAGCGGGCGCAGGGGCGTGGCAACCGCCATCGTAATGAGGTCGTCCGCGAGTGCTGCCCGCGACTCTGGCGTGATCTCGTTGACGATCGCGAGGAGATTCCGACCATCGCCCTCTTCCCGGAGCGCAGCGATGGCGCCCTCCGTGCCTCCGCCGGCGACATACAAGCCGACAAGTTCGGATTCGCGTTGTATGACATCGAGCGTGGCCTCGTAGGTGGTTTGCCGCGTATCGAGATTCACGCGCGTGTCCAGCACCTCGAACATCGGCGCTTTCTCACGAAAGTATGAGCGAAAGCCGGTTTCTCGCAATTCGGGACCCTGAAAACGGTGGCTAACGACCAAGACCGCCACCTTGCCCGGCCTTTTTGCAACCTTGGAAAACATCCAGGCGGCCGTCCGTCCAACCTTGCGGTTGTTGAGGCCCAGATAGCCCTCGCGCACGCCGGCGGCAAAATCGGAAAGCAGCGAAAAAACCGGGGTTCCGTTCGATTTGAGTTCTTCGACAGCTGCCGTGACGGTTGGATGATCCGGTGCCATCATCGCTATCGCGTGGCAGCGTGCACCCATGTCCTCGAGCAGCTCGACCAGGTCGCCAGGCCTATGCGACGGCGCGAATTCAACGACTGGAATGCCCCGGAAGGACTGTGCCGCGCTGACAGCAGCTTTGATCTCTCGCGCGAAATCCTGATAGAAATGCTCGGCCGGCATTCCGAGAATAAAGCCTAATCGGTACTCCGGCAAAATCCGCTGCGCGCGCTGCTGCATCAGACCAGCTGCGTTGTAGCCGATGACGCGGGCCGCCTCGCAGACCCGTCGTGCGGTCTGTTCCCTCACCAGTCGACGGCCGTTCAAAACCCGATCGACGGTCGCTACGCTAACCCCGGCTTCGCGGGCGAGATCTGCAATTGTGGGGCGCTTAGTCATGATTCGAGTCTAACAGGAAGTCATGGGGAACATACAGGACGGGGTCACGGAATTTGACAGAATGTGTCAGTCTGCGGTTGATGCCGCGATGTCGCAGTAGATCCCTTCTTCGCCGGATTCGGCGATTACGGTGCGTGCTCGTTGGCAGTTCGACGCAACTGCATCGACACGCATCGACCGAAAGAACACATATGCAGCACGAGGTCTTTCAGGTCTCGGAGCCAAAAAGGACTGATCCCAAACGGCCCGATCATCAGGCGCCCCCCCCCTCTCACGAGACGATCCGCACACCGCCAGAGCGCGCCCCTGACGTATCCGCACCGGAGAAGTGTATTGTTGGGTGCAAGCAGCTTTCATTTTCCCGGCGCCCACAAGCCCATAGCAGCCTTTCGGCGACGGGCGAGTTCAAGAAGATTTCGAACAATCGCGGCTGCTTCGATACGCGCCCGGAATTATTCCATAGCGTTTCAGCTTGTCGTAGAAGGTTTTGCGGGGCACCTGCAGAAACTCGGTCGTCCTCCTCACGTCGCCATCGCATTCCCGCAATGCGTTGCGGATAACGGTCGCCTCATAAAGACTAACCTTTTCGGAAAGAGAGAGACTTAATTCAGCGTCTCTTTTTCCAGGGGGCGAATTCGGCGCCCCTTCAAGTCCCAATGCAACCCGATCCGCGAAATGCGCAAGTTCGCGGACATTGCCGGGCCAATCATGGCCCATGAGATGATTACGCACGGCCGCGGTTATCTCCCACACTGGCTTGCCGAAGCGTTTGCACGCGCGTTCCAAGAAATGCGCAAAGAGGATCGGGATGTCCTCGCGCCGCTCGCGAAGAGGCGGAATATTGACCGTCACGACGTTCAGACGGAAATATAGATCTTCCCTGAAGTCACCGCGGGCGGCCGGATCGCTCAGATCGACCTTCGTCGCAGCCACGACACGAACATTGATGCTGCGGGTTTCGTTGGTTCCGAGTGGCGTGACCTGGCGGGTCTCGAGTACCCTTAGGAGTTTAATCTGGAGTGCAGGCGGCATGGACTCAATTTCGTCGAGGAATAGCGTGCCGCCATTCGCGTATTCGAGGCGACCGATCCTACGCCTGTGCGCACCGGTAAACGCGCCTGCTTCGTGGCCGAAAAGTTCGCTTTCGATGACACTTTCGGGCAGCGCCCCGCAGTTCAAGGCCACGAACGGCTTGGTACTTCGTCTGCTCCAGCGGTGAAGCAGATCCGCGACCACCTCCTTACCCGTGCCGGTTTCACCCTCCACAAGGACGTCCACATCCGTATCGGCGATCTGGCGAATCGTTTCTCGCAGCCATGTCATACTCGGCGCGTTCCCTAGGAGAGGCATATCGCCCGCGGATCGGACGACCGCATCCCTAAGGCGCCTGTTTTCCAGGACTAGGTGCCGGTTTTCGGAAGCGCGATTCAGCGTCACCAAAAGCCGGTCGGTCTCATATGGCTTGGAGATAAAATCGTAAGCGCCGTCCTTGATGGCGGCAACGGCGAGTTCGACGTCGCCGTGCCCAGTGATAAGGACAAAAGGGATGTCCGTATCGATTGCTTTCACCCGGTCAAAGAGCTGAAGCCCGTTCATTCTGGGCATGCGGATGTCGCTGACGACGGGACCATTGAAGTTCTCGTCGATTCTGGCGAGTGCGGCCTCGGCGGAATTGACGACGATAGGGCTAAAGCCGGCAAGTTCCAGCATCTGCCCTGCAGCGGGCAGCAGATCATCGTCGTCGTCAACGAAGATGACAGGCCCTTTTTCGCCACTCATTCGGCACGCCTCAATTCGATGGTGAAGGAAGTCCCCCTCTCGTGGCTGGTATCGAGCCGCAACGAGCCGCCGAGTTCGCGAGCGATTTCCTCTGAAATAAGCAGGCCAAGGCCGAGCCCCTTTTCCTTGCTTGTGGTGAACGGCATGAAGAGGCTCTTGCGAATTTCAGGGGCGAGGCCGGCACCGTTGTCTCGAACCGAAATGGTGACTGTTTCCTTGTTCTTGGCAAGTGCTATCTCGATCCGCGGCTCCGGCAGGCCCTTCAGGGCATCGAGCGAATTCTGCAAGAGATTGACCAGGATTTGCTCCAGCCGAACGAAACTTGCCATCACCGTCGGAGACGGATCTGTCCGTTGCCGTTCGATCGTCACGCCGCATTCGCGGATGCGGCCCGAAAGGAGCGAAAGCGCCCCGTCGATCGCCTCCTCCGCCGATATTGGCCCCACGGAACCGGTTGCGCGGCGAGAGAACGACCGCAGCGTTTCGGTGATCGCCCCGATACGTCCCGTTATAGCGATGATCGATTTCAAATTCCCGGCGGTTTCTCGCGGCCTGTCGCCTTGGAGAAGACGTGAAGCATTCTCGGCATAGGTGCGAATTGCGTTCACCGGCTGGTTAATCTCGTGAGCAACTCCGGCTGCGATCTGTCCAAGAATTGAGAGGCGATTCGCCTGAGAGAGTTCTTCACATAACCGGCGCACCTTTGCCTCGGCATTCTCGCGCTCGGCTATCTGAGCTGCGAGCGCTTCGTTCGAGCGGCGGAGCTCTGCCGTACGCAAGTTGACGCGATGTTCCAGTTCCGCGTTCATGTGCGCAAGCGCGTCCTGCCGTTGTCGGATCGCCCGGCGCCGTCGAACAATAACGGAAACGGCAAATGCCACGAGCACGAGGGCAAGCAGTGCTGTCGCGCGGGCTGTCATCATCGCCGCGGAAATCTCTGCATCGGCAGGAATGAGCAGTGACAGCCGCCAACCTGGGACCACTTTGCCGAGATCCTGCGAAACCGTGACAAAGCCGGCTGCCTTGTCGGCGGTACTTGCGGTGACCAGGTTGCCGCCGCGGTGCGAAAGCGGAACGGGCTCGAACGCCGCGCCAGGCAGCTGCAGATGATCGCGGGCGATTTTTGCCTCTTTTTTGGAAAGCGGAGAGAGAGTGCCAAAACGCCATTGAGGCACGCTGGTCGAAAGGACGACGCCGCGCTCGTCGCTCGTGAAGACTACGAAACCGCTCTCGCGCCAGCTCGACTCCACACGGTCGAGCTCGACCTTCACCACGACGACACCGAGTGGCCCCTCCGGTCCATCGATCCGGCTCGACAAGAAGAGGCCGGGGCGCTTGCTAACGGTACCGAGTGCGTATTGCGTGGCCATGCCGCTCGCCATCGCTTCAACGAAGTAGTGACGGAAACGGTAATCGCGGCCGACAAAACTGGTGGGCTCGCCGGCATTGCTCGCAGCAACCGTCGTTCCCTCACTGTTGATGACGTAGATGACTGAAGAGGCGGCGTCGCGCGCGATGGCTCGAAGCTTTTCATCCAGGGCAGCTTCCCCACCGGTGCCCGGACTGCGAAGCATCTCCTGGACCGCACCATCACGAGCCAAGACGCGCGGAATTAATCGCTGCTTCTCGACGTCTCCTTTCAAAGTGTCGGCTGCAAGTGGGCGCGCGGCAAGAGCACGGTCGCGTAGGTCTGACTCAGCTTTGGTGCCGGCAATACGGCCGGCTGCAAAAACAAAAAAACCGAGCCCCGGACCAAGAAGTGCAAACAAAACCACAAGCCAGAGAAACCTGCCGGTGCCCAATCTGCCAGGGAAGTTGAACGGGGCCTTATGCAAGCCACCCTCGCTGATGCCGTCGTTTGCTACCGCGTTCTCCAGACTCAACCTTAGTGCCGGATTTCGCCAAATGGAACCACAGAGTGCGGAAATTCACACATGTGCGTGGCGCAACCTCCCTGAAAACATCCGAAATTGCGCGATCCGCTCGGCCTCTCCGGTTGGCATATGTCTTGCGACGAACAGCGCAGCAGCGTCCGACCGGAGCGCAGCGATCGGGAATAACCCGGGGAGGAGAGGCACTGCCGAGATCCGGTCTGGGAGAGAGATTTATGTTGACCGCAAAGGGCCCCAACGCAAACGCCGCGCCTCGCAAGCCTTTCTATGCACGGCTTTACGTGCAGGTGATTGCCGCCATCGCCCTGGGCGTCGCGCTCGGCCATTTCAACCCCGAAATCGGCGAAAACATGAAGCCGCTTGGTGACGCCTTCATCAAGCTCGTCAAGATGATCATCGCACCGGTGATCTTTTTGACCGTCGCGACCGGCATCGCCGGCATGCACAGCCTTCAAAAGGTCGGCCGGGTAGCCAGCAAGGCGATGGTCTATTTCCTCACCTTCTCGACGCTGGCACTGATCGTCGGCCTCATCGTGTCCAATGTCGTTCAACCGGGCGCCGGCCTCAACATTGATCCGGCCTCGCTCGATATCCAAGCCGTCAATCCCTATGCCGCAAAGGCCCACGAGCAGTCCGTGACGGGCTTTCTGATGAACATCATTCCGACCACGATTGTGGCCGCCTTTGCAGACGGCGACATCCTTCAGGTCCTTTTCTTCTCGGTCCTGTTTGGCATTGCGCTTGCGATGGTTGGAGAGATGGGCAAGCCGATCAGTTCCTTCCTCCAGGCGCTCACCGTGCCGATCTTTGCGCTCGTTGGTATCCTGATGAAGGCTGCCCCGATCGGCGCGTTCGGCGCCATGGCCTTCACAATCGGCAAATACGGCATCGGCTCCGTCGTCAATCTCGCAATGCTGGTCGGGACGTTCTACCTCACGGCTTTTCTCTTCGTGTTTATCGTTCTCGGCGCGGTCTGCCGTTTCAATGGCTTCTCGATCGTTTCTCTCATCCGGTACATCAAGGAAGAGCTGCTATTGGTTCTTGGAACGTCCTCCTCGGAGGCCGCGCTGCCCACTCTTATGGAGAAGATGGAGAAGGCTGGCGCCAAGCGTTCAGTCGTGGGCCTGGTCATTCCGACGGGATATTCCTTCAATCTGGACGGCACCAACATCTATATGACGCTCGCGGCCCTCTTTATCGCCCAGGCGACGAATACGGATCTCTCGATCGGCGATCAGATCCTATTGCTACTCGTTGCTATGCTTTCCTCTAAGGGAGCGGCGGGGGTCACCGGCGCCGGATTCGTCACGCTGGCCGCTACTCTTTCTGCGGTGCCGTCCGTTCCGGTGGCTGGCATGGCATTGATCCTCGGTATCGACCGTTTCATGTCCGAGTGCCGGGCCCTTACGAACATCATCGGCAATGCCGTGGCAACGCTCGTGATCGCCCGTTGGGAAGGCGAATTGGATCAGGCGCAGTTGGAAGCCGCGTTTGCAGGGCATCATCTTGCCGAGACATTGGCCGGCCAGCCACCCGTCCCGCAGCCGCCAAGTGAGGCCGCCTCGTTGCGACCCGTCCCTTCGCCGGATCGGTCACCACCACAGCACGGGCAAGCCGCAGACACCAAGCGAGGACTCGCGGATTGATGAAAACAAACGCGGCGACAGCAGCCCGATCGCGCTTGAGCAAACAACGTTCATCACTATGCGGGTTTTTGCCTGGAGCGCTGTTCACCGGCGCCGTGTCGACCATAGAGATTCAAACGAATCGACCCCGGGAAATCCAGCACGAGGATCGGGCGGTCCTGGCCGGCTATTGACGCGAGCGGTAGAAATACTGTGGCGCCTCATTAGCCGTGGTCGAAAAGCAATCTGGCGCAGATCAACGCCGCTTCGCAACCAGCCTCCAATATGTCGATGAACAAACGGCGAGGCATGCATACGCGAAGCATAGCCTCAGAAATAGACGTTTCGTCATGCCCCTTTAAAACCATCGCACGGAGGCAGATGAAGTCGATGAGGCAGTGTTGTTAGAAATAGGAACGAACATTAATTGGCTCTTACGAGAAAGCTAATCTAAGTTTGAAATGACCTCAGACAAAAAGGATTATTAGCACTTATACAGGAAGTAGTGAAATTGGTGGGGAGCTAAACATGAGCAAGTTGAGGGTGGATGATTGAGCCCTCGAGTCGACTGGAGAGGATATGTCGGGAACAAAACTAAAAAGCGTGCTTTCGTCGTTTTCGCAGGTGCCAAGGGAACTAAAGCCTTTGCCCTCCGATCGCCATTCGCTGGACGATAGCTGCGTCCGGTTGAATACGAACGAGAATCCATTTCCGATGCCGGAAGTCGTAATGCAAAGTGCAATTGCCGCCCTTGAGCAGCAGTATCTATATCCAGAACACGACAACATCGGTTTGAGGGAAGCGGCGGCTGATGCCTACGGCCTCACCAAGGATCAAGTGATTGCCGGAAACGGATCCTCCGAGCTGCTGGGACTCATCTACAGAGCCTTCCTCGCCCCTGGCGACAGCGTGGCGATGCTATCGCCGGGCTTTTCGTTCAACCGCAAACTCGCCATGTTGCAGGGGGCTCAATTTCTTGAAATCGAATGCGGTCAATCTGATGTCCTGCCGGTAAAGGAATTGCTCTCTGGTCCCGCAGAAGGCGCCAAATTCATTCTTCTAGCTAATCCGAACAATCCAACTGGAACATTCGTTTCGGTGGCCGAGATCGAACGCCTCGCGGCGCAGTCGGATCGCCTGATTGTTCTGGATGAGGCCTATGTCGACTTCGCCCCGGATAATGGCCTGCGCCTTATCGATCATTATCCCAATATTCTGCTCCTACGGACATTTTCAAAAAGCTACGCCGCCGCCGGTATCCGTATCGGTTTTGGATTGGGGCACCCCGAAATCATTGGAAGGCTGCGCAACATCCAAAATGTTTTCAACATGAACGTGATCGGCCATGCGGTTGGCGTCAGCATCCTTGCGCATCGCGACGCCTATGAAGAGAACCACAGATACATCAAGCAGGAACGGGAGCGCGTGTCCTTCGCGCTCTCGCAACTGGGATTTTCCGTAACGCCTTCGCATGCAAATTTCTTGCTAGCCCGCGTGCCGCCAGGACAAGACGGTAGGTGGTGGCAAAAAACGTTGAAGCGGCGGAAAGTACTGGTCGCGGCTTTTTCCGAGTCATTTTTGAAAGAACACATAAGAGTAAGCATAGGCACAAGAGAACAAATGGACATACTGCTGTCTGAGATGTCTGATATACTAAGAGACTAAAGCAGCAAGTATAACCCATCTGCCTATAGAAATCATTTATATACCCCCGCGGACAGGGGTTGCTTCGCAAAAATATGCCGTTGCTCTGAGCGTTTCGAGCGTCGTTCGAAGCAAGGACCTTCCGCGTCAAAACTCCGGAGACAATAGAGTGAAAAACGTCTTGCCTTCGAAGCCGACCTTCGGAATCTTCGATCACTTGGATGAGGACGGTCGCGACATCGGCCTACAATGCGCCGATCGCCTCAAGCTGGCGGAGGCCTGCGATCACCTCGGCTTTTATGCATATCATCTCGCAGAGCACCACTGCACCCCCCATGGGAGAGGTGTGTCGCCAAATCTCTTCTTATCGAGGGTCGCACAGCGCACCCGCCAGCTGCGTGTGGGTCCGCTTGTGATGCTCCTTACCCTTTACCATCCGCTTCGGGCGTTCGAAGAGATCTGTATGCTCGACCGGTTGAGCGGTGGTAGGGTGGAGCTCGGTATAGGGCGAGGCTCTCTCTCAGCCGAATTGGGTTATTTTGGGATTGGCGCGGACGCAGTGCCAGGCCGTTATTCGGAAGCCAGCGAAATCGTAATCGCCGCCCTGAAGGGCGGGAAGTTATCCTATCGGGGCCGCCACTTTGAGCTGAATAGCGTTCCCTTGACGCTTAGACCCCGTCAGCGCCCGCGTCCTCCGACATGGGTCGCCACCAATCGACCCGAATCGGCAGGTTGGGCAGCCGCGAATGGCGCAAATCTCGCGTGCGTGGGGCATAGCTCCTCCGTACGCAAAGTTACCGACGCCTTCCGCGCCAAGCGGGAGGAAACCACTGACAAAGGTAATCCGTCGCCGTTGCTAGGATTGCTGCGCATGATCGTGATTGGGCGTTCTGACACGCATGCCTATTCGATCGCGGCACCTGCTTATGAAACATGGCTCAAGAGCTTCAAGTTTCTTTACGACCTCAATGGCATTCCAACTCCACCAAACCTGCCGCTGACCCTCGAAGCGGCGATTGAAAGTGAACTGTGCATAGCGGGAACGGCAGCTTTTGTGCGGGACGCTCTTCTTGGTCAGTTGGAAGTGGCTGGGGCCAACTATCTTCTTTGCCAGCTCGCGTTTGGGGATTTGCCATTGGAAGCGTCTCTGTACACTGCAGTGACGATTCATTCTGAAATCATGACCCGATTTGACTGACCATGAATACGTGGCGTAGGGCGGCTCGAAGGAGTCGCCCGCGGCGTCTACCAGCAACCAGCCCGCTGCCAGACCATAGCCTTGCAGCGCGTGGCCGACGTGGGATTCCATCGCTATGCCTGCCTAGGTCGGACGCCGTTTCCGGACGATGGTTAGAACTGGTTTTCTGGACGCGACACTTCACGGGACCACATTGCCCCACGTTCCCAGCCCCTCGCTCAACGTCGCTGTTCACACGGACCGTTTGCCACTGCCCGTCTTGCAGGCGGCAATCCACTGCATCGCCGAGGTTGAATCTTCCAATATGGCGGCCCGTTTCGCAAAGCCGTAAAAGGCAGCGCGGGCTGCGCTTAAGGGCTTGTTCCCATCATAAGCGTCAAAACATGCTTTAAAGGCAGTCTCGTGAATCAGGTCCCTGCGATCTTCGGGCCACTCATCGAGAAAATCGATGGCGTCCTCGAGGTCCGCAATCTCTTGCACGACGGCGGCACGCTTCACGAAAATCGGACTGCCGAAGGCCTGCGCCTTCATTTCGTTTCCTCCCGACCTGCTGACAGCCGACTTGCGAGGCGGCGTCATCGACACCCGCCGACCATTGCAGAATGTGTTGTCAGCCCGATGACGCTTCAAGAGAAAAGTCGGCAATTCATCCTCGGAAGGAAATGGATCGATCACCAGTCTACTGCCGCAAAATTGGCCACGTCGACAATGTCGATCGTTCTGGCCGCCGCCGATGAACGGTGAACCCAGTCACCCAACCCGGTCGTTCACCGCAACGCAGCGAAAGACAGCACGACATCGCCTTGGCAGCGCGCCGATATGGGAAGCCGCAAGCTCAGGCTGAATTAATCCAGCCCAAGCCTTTTCTTCAGTTCCGTATTTTCCTTGCGCAGACGATCCGCAAGCAGGCTCTTCAGCCGCTTGTTTTCTTCCTCGAGCGCGACGAGATCCTTCAGCTCGTCGCTGTCCGCTGCAGGCGTCGCCGCTTTCTTCCAAAGATAATATGTCTGTTCCGAGATGCCGGCCTGCTTCACCGCGCTCTTGAGAGTGGCGCCGCCGCCGATCAACGTCTCGATCTGAGCGAGCTTCTGGCCGCGCTCCTTTACGGAGTAGACCTTGCGGCCTGTCCGTGCCGATGGCGGTGCTTCAGTGGTCGCGGATGTCGGCTTGGCGCCGTTCTTACGGCCAGGCGCGCTCGGCTCAGCCTTTGGCTTCCTCGACCGCGGTGTTCTCGCCCTCGATTTTGACTTCTCCGCTTCGGCTGCCGGTTCGGTAGGAATTACTGCTGTTTCGGTTTCCAGGCGATTTGCCATGAAATTCTCCATTTGCGGTTTGTGCAAAGGTTCAGCATCAAGGGCCGCGACAGTAGAGTCAACAAGCTGACGATTGGACAGTTGAACCTTCTGGAGTTCCTCTGAAGTTTCGCCCATCGCCGCAGCGATGTCGAAATCGCCCCAGATGGAACGGGCGGCTTTTTTATAACGGCGCTTCTGTTTGACTTCCACGGTGAATGGTCGCGTTTGCCGCCTCATAGTTCCTTCCTGATGAGAAACGATTAGAAGAATGAAGTCGCCGCTCGGAACTCCTGGCGCTTCCTGGTTCGCGCGGAGCTTTATCGTAAAAGTCCCTCGACGAGCAAGTGATACCGGTCGCGCCAGTGTTCGCAAGCGGGCCGAGCGCAGGCCTCCGCGCGAGGAGAATGGAATGCAACGCTACGGGAGTGGGTGCATTCGGCTCGGAAACGCTTGAGCGTCCGAAGCTGCAGGGCGGTGCAGTATCGGATCAGATGTCGCATCTTGCCGTCGGGGAACTCGGGAACTCTTCTTGAAATTGAAAAACTGCTGCATCTCGATTGTGTTCAGTGCGCATGAAGAACTCGCCAGCAGATGATAACGGCCGATCTCGCCAGCGGTTTAGCGTCAGCCCACAACTATCTGCCTGGGTTAGCAGGCGCGCTCACTGTGGCAGCTTGGCTTGGGCCGCGAGGCCGTGGTTGAGTGAGCTGAAGAGATCCAGCCTCGCGGTCGATTCCGAAGCTTCCCACAATGGCGAAGAGAACATCTCCACTCGTACCCTTTCAGCACAAGACATTCCGTTCTCTGTGGTCGGCGGCCCTTGTTTCGAATCTTGGGACGCTAGTTGAAGGTGTGGCGGCTGCGTGGCTGATGACGAGTATTGCCAGCTCCCATGGAATGGTGGCGCTCGTACAGGCATCGACCACCTTGCCCTACATGATCTTCTCGCTCGCAGCCGGAGCGCTTGCGGATAACTTTGACCGTCGCCGGATCATGCTAATGGCGCAACTGCTGATGGTTTGCGTATCAGCGTCCCTGGCGCTCTTGACCTACGCCGGGGAAATCACACCCTGGACCCTTTTGGGTCTCACGTTCCTGATCGGCTGTGGTTGGGCATTGCACGATCCGTCGTGGCAAGCCTCGATGGGAGATATCCTGCCTCGCGAAGACCTCCCAAGCGCAGTTGCGCTCAACGGCATGAGCTACAACCTCATGCGCAGCATCGGACCGGCGATTGGCGGCATAATCGTGGCGACCGCCGGGGCGGCCTTCGCGTTTCTCTTCAATGTATTTTGCTACGTCGCCCTGATCGCCGCGCTGTTACGCTGGAAAACTGTACCGGCGCGACGAGCGCTGCCGCGGGAGGCTTTCGGAAGCGCGATAGCGGCAGGATTCCGCTATGTGCTTTTGTCGCCAAACCTTCTCAAACTGATGTGCCGGAGTTTCATTTTCGGCCTCACGGCAGTCGTCATTTTGGCTCTGCTGCCGTTGGTTGTTCGCGAACAGGTTAAGGGCACTGCGGTCACCTACGGGGTCATGCTTGGCTTTTTCGGTTTGGGAGCGATCTGTGGCGCGCTCCTCATCGGACGCGCCCGCGAGATTCTCTCCAACGAATGGGTCGTTCGCGGCGCGTTTTTTACACTGGCGATCAGCTGCTTGCTTCTGTCGTGGAGCGAGCACGTTTGGCTTAGCTGCCTCCTCGTCATGCCAGCCGGTGCGGCATGGATCCAGTCATTCTCGCTGTTTAACGTCACAGTTCAGCTTTCGGCGCCTCGGTGGGTGGTGGGACGAGCCCTCTCTCTCTATCAGACGGCCGCATATGGCGGCATGGCAGCGGGAAGCTGGCTCTGGGGCCAGTTAGCGGATCTGCAAGGCGTTTCGGGAGCCTTGCTCGTCGCAAGCTTGGTTCTTGTATTTGGCGGACTGCTCGGCTTTATTTTGCGTCTTCCGGATCTTGAAACGCTCAAACTCGATCCGACCAACACGTTCTGCGAGCCAACCCTGCAGCTTGACCTGCGACCACGAAGCGGTCCGATCATGATAATGGTCGATTATCGTATTCACCAGAAAGACGTTCCAGAATTTCTCAATGTGATGGCATCATGGCGAAAAGCCCGACTGCGAGATGGAGCCAGGCAATGGGCGCTGCTGCGTGACCTCGAAAAGCCCGAACTGTGGACCGAGTGTTATCATGTGCCAACTTGGGTCGAGTATGTTCGCCACAACAAGAGGCAGACCCAAGATGACGCCGAAATCGTTGCGCGCCTTGAAGCCCTGCACTGTGGCGACTGCCCGCCCAAAATTCACCACAAGATCGAACGGCAAACCGTGAGCGTACATGACGATATGCCGCTCCGGCCTCATTTGGACAGGACTTGAACGAAACCGCAAACCAATAACTTGGCTCAAGAGAAGGCGGCGTCGTCCGGAAGCCCGTTTACTCAAAACTTGGGGCAGATCTTGGGCCAGCTGTGCGCCAAGCGCGTAGCGTTTGCATCTTCGCCCATTGAGGCTAACGCCACGTCAGATTTCGGCGATCTATGCTACGACAATGAATAACCGATCCTCGTCGGGCTTCAGCCAGTCCATGACGCGTGCTTTGGGAGACGCTGCGAGGCTTGGACAAAAAGTCACGGGACCTATCGCGAGCTTTTCGTGAAATCAAATGCTCGTCATGGGTGGTGGCGATCTCGGCATCGCACAGGCGCTTGATCTGCTTGTGTAAAGCCGGCGACGCGTCGGCTATCACCGCTCGGCAAAGCGCTTGCACGAATGCGCTGGCTCCTCGGAGCTTCGCGCCTCAGATCTGTAGTCCGCTGCTTCGGAGGTCGAGTTGCTCATCGGGCGTGTCGTCGAACGAGGCGTGGTTGAGCCTGTAGAGTTTGGAATAGAGACCGCCTCTGGCGATCAACTGGTCGTGCTTGCCGGTTTCGGCGACTTTGCCATTCTGGAGAACGATGAGACGGTCGGCGCCTCGGACCGTGACAAGGCGATGGGCGATGACGAGGCCCGTGCGGCCTTCGAGGAGCCTTACCAGTGCCTTTTGGATTAGCATTTCCGTGTAGCTGTCGACATTGGCCGTTGCCTCGTCGAGGACGAGGATCTTGGCATTTGCCACGAGAGCGCGCGCGAAGCTGATAAGCTGGCGTTGGCCCAGCGAGAGATTGCCACCGCGTTCACCTAGAGCGGCATCGTATGCACCAGGAAGGCGCACGATGAAGCCATGCGCGCCGACCGCCATGGCGGCCTCGATTACCTCTTCGCGCGTGGCTTCAGCCTTGTGGTAGCGGATGTTTTCGAAAACCGTGCCGGTAAAAAGGAACGGCTCCTGCAGCACCATGGCGACCTGACGGCCAAGCGATTCCTGGGTGAGATCGCGCACATCATATCCGCCGACCAGCACTTGGCCCTCCTGGACATCGTAGAAGCGGCGGACGAGGGCCACTGCGCTCGATTTACCTGAACCGGTCGGGCCGACCAGGGCGACGGTTTCGCCGGGATTGACCCGAAACGACACGTCCTTCAATACCGGATGCTTGGCATCATAGCCGAAAGTAACGTTCCTGAACTCGATCGAGCCGTCCATCTCGGGCGAAAGCACCCTGGCGTTCGGTTTGTCCTGGACCTCAATCTTGACGTCAAGCACGTCGGTCAGGCGCTTTCCCGACGCCATCGCGCGTTGCATAATCGAATATTGCAAGGTGAGCGAGCGGATCGGATCGAAGAAGCGTTGGATGTAGAAGAGGAAAGCGACCATCGCACCCACGTCAATGCGGTCGTTCATGACCATCGAGCCGCCGATGACGATGACGACAGCCATGGCAACGCCCATAAGGCTATCGACGATCGGCACCATGATCTGAGCGTATTTGGCGGCGGTCAGATGTGTCATGAGACTGGCGTGAGCCTTGTCATCGTAAAGAATTAAGTTGACCTGCTGGCGGTCCATCGACTGCACTGCCCGTACGCCGTGAATGGCTTCAGCCAGCGCGCCATTGGAAACCGAATTGGCCTCATTGGCGGCCATGAAGGCGTCCCGGGCGCGCGGCAGCCAGAAGATGCGCACGATGAGGAGAACCGGCAGCACTGAGAGCGTAAGGAGCCCCAAGCGAACGTCGAGCCACAGCATGACGAAGATGATGCCAAAGAGAAGAGTGATGTCGCCCAGCGAAAAGACTGACGTCTCAAGGAATTCCTGCATAGAATTAACGTCGCCCTGCAGACGCGACATCAGCCGTCCCACCTCTGTCTTGTCCATGAAAGAAAGCGCCACGTCCTGCAGATGGCCGAACGTGGCGCGGCGCATATCGAACAGAACATTCTGCGCCATTTTGTAGACCACGATCTCTTGCGTATAGCTGACGGCAAAATTGACCGAAATGGTGAGAAGGAAGGCGCAGGCGGCTGCAAGCAGGGCCGACCGATCGCCACTTTCCGGGTGCAGGCCGTGGTCGATCGCAAAGCGGATGGTCAGCGGGACGAGAAGCTGCGTGCCGGTCAGGATCAACATCGCAGCAACCGAGATGATCAGTTTTGTGCGGTAGGGCCGGACGAACACCCAAATGCGTCGTACGATATTCTTATCAAACGCCCGCCCGAATATCTCCTCTTCGATGTGGTGCGAGCCGACGACCGCATGCGGCGGACGCCGGTCGTGGTCGCGGGCGTCGTTGCGTTCCGTCTCGACTTGTCCGGTTTGGAGCATCAGCTCGCCCCCTCTTGTTCGGGCAGCATGTCATCAAGTGGGCGCACCTGGAGATCGTAAAGGGCCTTATAGCGTCCACCCTTCGCCAGAAGGTCTTCATGAGTGCCACGCTCGACAATCTCGCCGTTCTCGATAAACAGGATGTGGTCGGCATGCATGAGCGAACTCAGCCGGTGGCCGATGATGATCGTCACGCGATCCTTGGCAAAGAGTCGCACGGCGCGCCGAATGCGCTGCTCTGTGGCTGCATCGATCGCGGCAGTCGAGTCGTCGAAGATGATGACCGACGGGCGCAGCATCATCGTGCGAGCGATCGCCAGGCGCTGACGCTGGCCGCCCGAAAGGGAAACGCCGCGCTCGCGCACCACCGTTTTGTAGCCGGCCGGCAGGTCGAGAATATAGTCGTGAAGCTGAGCTGACTCGCTCGCTCGCTCGATCCACTGTTCCTTGGCCCAGGGATCGCCATAGGCGATATTGTTTTCGATCGTCGTAGTGAAAAGGAATGCATCCTGCTGCACGACCGCGACCGCCCTGCGAAGCGTGGCGAGGGTGACCTCGCGGATATCCTGGCCGTCAAGCGTGATGACGCCGCCGGTAACGTCGTAAAAACGAGGGACCAGATGAGCCATCGTCGACTTGCCGGAGCCGGGCGGGCCGACAATAGCGATCGTTTCGCTCTTGCGGGCCTCGAAACTAATATTCTTCAGAAATGGGCGGTTCTCGGCGTCGGGATAGGCGAATGAAACATTGTCGAGGCGCAGGGTGCCTTCTCTAATTTCGAGCGGTTTAGCGTCTGCTGTGTCCTTGATCGCGATATCCAGATCGAGCAACCCGAACAGGCGCGAACCGCACGTCGAGGCGCGGGCGAAGCCGTCGACCATCAAGCCTATCTGGCGAACCGGCATCTGTAAGATGGTCATAAAGGTCAGGAACGTCGCAAGTTTGCCCACGCTGATTTCGCCCGCAATGACTTTGTTCCCGCCGATCCACAGGACCAGTCCCATCGCTAAAAAGAAGGAGAAATTCATCGCGGAAATGTTGCGCACGTAAATCTCAACACGTTCGTGCATGAGGCCAAGCGCACTCTTTGATGCGCGGTCGAACTTCAGCATCTCGTAGGCCTGCGCCGCAAAGGCGCGAACAACCCGGATGCCGCCGAAATTCTCTTCCATGACGCGGCTGAGGACCGAAAGCCGCTCCTGCAGGTCAAGCCAGGTGGCGCGCAGCTTGAGCTGGGTGATTGATGAGAGCCACCCGACGAAGGGCACGAAGCTCAGCGCGAGGAGGCCAAGAACCACGTTGGTGGAAATCAACATATAGGCGCCGATCCCGATCAACATGACGAGCAGGACGGCTCGAACCAGAGCGGTAGAAAGATACGTCCGCACGCCGTCCACATCGAGCATGCCGATCGTAATCAGATCGCCCGAGTGCGCCTGGTCATGAAAAGAAAAGCTGAGCCGCTGGATCTTCTCATAACAAGCTACCCGCAGTTCATACGCGACGTGATGTCCGACCGCTTCGGCAAAATAGTTCTGAGCCAGCGTGAAAAGGCCGCGCAGCACGCTGACGGCAAGCAGCACGAAAGCCGAGGTCCGCAGCGCCTCTTGCGCTGCCGCCCCGCTGGCACCCCCGCTGAGGGCGGTCTGGGTCTGGTCGATGGCCTGGCCGAGGAGCTCGGGGATTAGCAATTGGAGCGATGCCGCGACGAGTGTCGAGCCGATAGCGACGGCGACCTGCCAAGAATGCCGCAAATTCATCCGGGTAAGGCGCGCTATCGTGCTCAAGCCCCGGTCCGAAGCGGCCGCCTTTCCGTGCGCGAGCGAATTCCTGGGCTTCGTCACGCCCCGAATATCCTTACCGTTCGAGGGTGCATTCCAGATTGATCTTGGGGGGCCTTGAGCTGGATGACTCTCCCGTCAAATGAACCCTGATATGCAAAGCTGGCCACTCTGCTAGACGCCTGTCCCAACCAGTTGAGCCGCGGCTTCGCCTGCCGGCATGTCTATGACCGTGATTGCGTTTGCTGCAAGGAAGCGGCGTTCGTTTTTGGTCAGCGTTGCCGAATCCATAGCCGCGAAGTGCGGGCCGCTTGAGCGCTTAATGACCTGTCTGGCGTAGGTGCGCAGCATCTGGTCGTCGAACCGGCAGCCGAAGAAGAAGAAGCCGCGCTTGGTGCGCCGTTCCTTCACGGCTCGAGGGATCGGAGTCTGGATATCGATTTCAGTTAGGGCCTCGACGTAATCCGAATCTGCGATAAGGAAGTTTGCCGCCGGCTTGACGCTGCCGTGCGGCGTATAGAGGACCGTCGTTGCCGCCGAGTCTGGTTGGAGTTCCGTTCCAGACAAATCGTACGTTTTCGTCCAAACGTCGCCAATTGCGTGCGCCCGCGTGACGCCTTGAATTTCGACGACATCAGTGCGGCCGGTGTCTATGAGGGCCGCGCGCATGGCGCCGTCGTACCAGGTATCGACGATCAGCGAGAGGGGAAGTGTCGCGAGCCAGGCATGGAAAACGGTCGGCGCCACCGGCCCTGCGAATATCTCAGCCATCCAGGCTTGGAGCGTCCGCCGATGCCGGCGCTGCTCGATGAATTGAGCGACCGACCACATATTGGTGCGAATCTTGGAAGGAGCGGGCGCCCGCGCGTTGAATGCGGCGGCAACGGCTTGCGGCGTGTGCGGTACCGGTGGTTCCCCGTACCTAAGCCGAAGCAGGTCGGGACCCAGATACGGGATGATCTCATCGGCGCAGAGAGCCTTCTTCAGCAGGTTAAGCTGCTTTGCGGCATGACTGTCCCGATTGATCACAAGATGGCCCAAGGCCAGAATCTTATTCATGCTCGTTTCCCGTTGACGCTCTCAGGTTGCCGACCTGCGGCATCAATCCTCGTCGGAAATCTTTCTTGCCTCGACGGTGATTGGCAAAGGTGTATCTCGCGGAAGGTCGGGCAGAACGAGCCGCCAGCCGTTCCTGAGCGTTATAGACCCTCCCCATAGCTCTTCATTCTCGACGCCGATGATCGGCTCTTCGAGATCCTTCTTGGGCACATACGCCGATAGGCCGGCGTCGGTCTTGCGGATCATAACCTTCATCGGGCTGTTCCCTTGTTAGTGACCACAAGTGATTTCGGCACAAGGATCCCCGGATTTGTCGAGGCTGATGAGTTCGTGGGCGCGCATGCCAACGACGGTGCCACGATCGAACCATTCGACCGCATAGATGTAGAACTGCTGGAGAAAGGTGCCGATGTCGCGCACATAGCCTTCATCGCCCTTCCGCACGAGGTTTGCGCCTATCTCGCTACCGGGATAGGTGCCGTCATTCTTTATGTGGCGTGTGGCACGGACCCGCTCGCCCGGCATAAATCGTGGAGGCTTGCGGATCTCGACCTCCTGTTCGCGTCCGAGGCCCATCCCCTTCCTTCCTTTCTCGCGGCTGCAGTTCGTTAACAAAGGAGGTCATGGCGTGCCCCGGAAGCGACCCCGACCGTGCCGCTGACCCGATTGGAGGTTAGGCGGGAATGCAGGTCCCCGGCACCGGGCATACCGAGGCGCATTGCTGGGTATCGAAGGCCTCGTTGCATTCGGTGCACTGCTCCGGATCGATCACGTAGGTCTCGCCCTTGAATTTGATCGCACTCGATGGACATTCGAACTCGCAGGCACCGCATTGCGTGCATTGCGAGGCGATGATCTTGAAGGCCATTTCTCAACTCCTGATTCGGTTGGGACGAGACACTCAAGCCGTCGCCGCCAGTGGTTCGCTCCCAAACTCGGCGGCGTAAAGCGCGCTGATAGCGGTCTCGATGTAGCCGTAGCCATAAACATCCATTGCCCGGATTCCAGCTTCTGCGAGCTGATCTTTGGGGCAATCTCCGATTTTGGCGCACAGCACGATATCGATGCCTTTGAGCGCAGCTATGATGCTGTCGAGGGTGGCGTCCGCGCCTCGACCGCCGAGGCAATACTGCTCGACCTTGCGATGCCCGATAAAGCTGATCCCCCTCTGAGAGGCCTCATAAACCTGGAATTCCGTCGTATGGCCGAAATGTTCGTTGATCCGGCCGCCGCCCTTGGTCGCCACAGCAATGAGGAGCGATTTGCTGGAACCCGCTGCCTTGACCGTCGCGACCGCTTCGCTCTTGGCTACCACGTGATCGCCGCGCTCGCGCGCGACCACCTCCCGATAGGCCTCGCGCTTGCTGGCGTCGTAGGTGATTTCGTCCGAAATCTGGTCGATCGTGAACTCCTTGCCACGATCCTCGCCAAGCAGGCCGACAGCATCGGCCCGGCACTGCCGGCAATGGCGCATCAGCTTGGCGCCACCTTCGAGGCGATCCTGAAGCGTCTTCAGTTCCAACGCCGTTGGGCCGCGCTGCCCGGTCAGGCCGAAATGCGTACCGTGCGCCGGGTCGGAAATCAGTGGCATGACATTGTGCAGGAACGCGCCGCGCTCCTTTACCCATTTATTGACCTCGATCAGGTGTTCGTCGTTGACGCTGGGGATCATCACCGAATTGATCTTGGTGAGGATGCCGCGCGCGGTCAGCATCTCCAGGCCCAACATCTGCCGCTTGTGCAGGATCCTGGCAGCGTCGATGCCGGTGTGGCGGCGATGGTTGTAAAAGATCCAAGGATAGATCTTTGCGCCGATTTCGGGGTCGACCATGTTGATGGTGATTGTCACGTGATCGACATTCATGTCGGCAAGCTCGGCAACATGATCCGCCAGCGCGAGCCCGTTGGTGGAGATGCACAGCTTGATGTCGCGGATTTCACTGGCGACGCGTTCGAAAGTTGCCTTTGTCTTCTTCCAGTCGTAACAGGCGTCGCCCGGTCCGGCGATCCCGAGCACGGAAAGCTGGGGCACTTCGTTGGCGACCGCGATTACCTTGCGTCGTGCCTGGTCTGGGGTCAGCTTTTCCGAGACGACCCCGGGCCGGCTTTCATTGGCACAGTCATATTTGCGATTGCAGTAGTTGCACTGGATGTTGCAGGCTGGCGCGACCGCCACATGCAGGCGCGCGAAATAATGGTGCGCCTCTTCGGAATAGCATGGATGGTCCTTGATCTTCTCCCAGACCGCGGAGTCCATCTCGTCCGGCTTTGCGGACGAGCCGCAGGATGAAGATGCGCAGCCGGCGGATTTCGCGATCGTCAGCAACTTGTCGAAGGATTTTCTGCTGACCAAACTCTCAAGCGAAATCGTCGGTAAAGACATGAACGGCTCCGTTCCTGGGGTGGACGTTGCAGTTCAAAGCGCAAAAGTTGTGCCAGCTCAAAAAGGGGTTTTAGTTCAATATGTTGGCTTTCATGCGCGATTCCACCTGTTCGTTACGTCACATTTTTGTCGGACTTGCGACTTGAACAGGTCGGCTCGCTCGGCATCGGCCGGGTTCCAGCGATGCTCGTCGAGCGCCACCTCATGGTCGCCGAGATTGGGCGCGGTCTTCCCAAGCAGATAGTGCCTTGAAGCGGCCGGTGTGCCGGAAGCTCGGCCGGATGCGGTAGAGCCAGGAACGCTTTTGGTGCCACGCGCCGCGGTGAAGGGCGAGCCCGAAAGCTGCTCGGCATAGAGGCCGTAGGCCGGCCGCTGCGGCGAGTTGCGCCCCTGGGGCAGCGAGCCGGGCAGATGGGTATTCGGCTTGCGCAGGAGCGGATTTGCGAGCTCGTCGAAGGCATGCCCGATCTCGAAGAGATCATGGAGGCTGCTTGCCGCCCGGCGGTAGTGCGCGCCGAATTGGCTCGCCTGCACAAAAAGTGCTCACGATAACCAGGAATAACGCGACCTGCCGGTGCTTGATGACGGTTCTCGGTGTTGGCGACGTGGTGGCGCTCGCCTATGCCGCGACGACCGACATTCTGCAGCGATTCAGAAGCTCCAAGGCGGTGGGGCCTATCCTGGGACTGACGCCGAAGCTCGACGAGTCCGGTGCGGGAAAGGCATGATGCGGACCTTCATCTATGAGCGTGGAAACGCTGATGACTCGCGTAACGAAATGGTCGTGATACAAGCACACGCTTTCTGCCGAAATGGAGAAAGGCGCACCCGAATATGCCACAAAGGGAGGGCGCGGTCCCAGGCATTTCGTCAGCGTCCGGCAGTGCCACGATGATGCTTTTGCACTCACTGCGTCGCAAGCCACTCAGTCCCTGCAGGCATGGTGTCCCGCCGATAGGGTAATCTGAAGCCCAGTTCTCCGTCGGAGCGGTATTAGAACGCCCTGCCGATCTCGCCGAGGACAGCTTCCAATATCGCTTTACTAACTCGAAAGCGGTCTGCTCATTCGGATTGATGACGGAGACGGCGGACTCATTGGAAGGCGTCAATTTATGCATCTTTCATGCAAAATTGCTTTTGCCGAAAAATATATCGTTATATCAAGTGTTTGCCGTTGCGATTTATGCAGGAGGCCTACGGTCCAACGTGTGCGCCTCCGCCGGGTTTCACCCTGTGATATTTTTCGACAAGGTCAGGCGCAACACCGTATGCGACGCAGTTCAACTCATTGATAGCCGCGATGATGTCCGCGAAGGACTGAACTATGACATCCAGGTCTTCTCCCTCGAGTTCCCTGAATGCGTCTCTCGCGAAATCGCTTGGCATCAAATCGGGACTGGCGACTGCCTGGCTGAGATACTCCGCGACGGCGTCGTCAAGGCGCCGTCGCATTCTGATCTCCACTGAGCGGGGCACTCTCTTGGTGGTGGTTGCCACAAGATAGGACGGCGCTGTGATTGCATAGCCTTCGGCGATCGCTTTACCGAGGTGGCTTGTATCAGCCAGTTCGTACCATGTCGTCATGCCGATCCCGTAAGCGGCTCTACCCACTCCGATGAAGGAGATGGGAGGCAGTCCTGCTTTCAGTAGCGGGATGTTGCTGAGCAGTCGCCCGGTCCTCTTGTTGCCGTCGATGAAGGGCTGCAGGTAAGCGATGCCTGCAAGCAAAGCGAAGGAGGCCTCGAACGGGTCTTTCGCTGTGGACGCCTTCCAGCAGAGCTCCGAAAGTCCCATTGATAACTCGGTGTGGTCGGACGACGGAACATATGAACTGGTCGTGATGCTAACCGGGTCGCGTCGAATCGCGCCGAGATTGTTCTGCCTGACCAGAGTGCGCATGAGCATCGCGTGCAGTCTCATCACCGTCTCCGGAGCAATCTCCACTGTCGCAATGTTGTCGATAACCCAGCCAATCGCCTGCTTGTGGTTCAAGATCATTTGGACTTCGATTTCAGACTTTCCGCCCGCGACCTCCGCGTATTTGATGAGCGCCTCAGTCTCAGGCAGGGAATAAGTATTTCCTTCAAGCGCCGAAGAAGCCCAGGACATCTCGATCAAGAATCTTTCGGCAATTTCACGCGTGTAGGTGGAAGGGTCGAGCTCTAGGCTACCCTTTCCGACGGACTCGGACATGAGCGCATGCGAAGCAGGATCAAGCCAGGGTGCAACGTTAGGGTCGTAGGATCCAAAGCGGTCTGGATCGTATTTCACCTGGGGTCGAATGTGGCCTGGAATCGCAAACCACTTCGCTTCCGCCGTTAGGCTGAACGACGCATCTCTCGTGGTTCCAGACTTCTCGACGAGCCCGGCTGCGCCGAGTTTGGCAAGAGCTCTTGAAACCGAAGACTGACTGGACGGGGCAAGCTCTAACAACTGGATTATCTTCGCCTGCGAAAGCCCATTGCCGCCACGCCGAACGAGGGTCTCATAGATTTTCTTTTCCAAGCCCTGGAGTTCCGGGACGCGAAGTACGGGATGCATAATAGCACTGCCTCTCATCATTTCATGCAATATATGCATAAAAGCTGCATAATTTCAAGCACCGTGTCCTAGAAAGGGCGCTGAATGCCGGTTATGTTCCACAGTGGTTCGAGCGTCGGCCGCGATATCTCAAGGCTGCGTTTCATGGCGGAGAAAACGGTGGAGACAGCACAGGTACTCGCGCTCGACCGGGAGCAGATACTGGAGCAGCGCCATCATCAAATTGATCAGGTCAGCGAGCTAATGAGGACCCGGTCCTGCATGCGCACCGCGATCTCGGAATATTTTCAGGGGCCGAAGATCGCCCGGCGCCCAAGCCTTTCGGTCAAGGTTCTGGATTGGGCGTTCAGCAGGGGGTAAGGCTCGACGCTTTCGGGCCTGCTGCGACCATTGCAACCAAGCAGAGATCAAACGCCGTGGAATGTCGGGGTACGTCGCCCGCGTCATTGCTGGCTAGGTTTACGGAGCCGATGCGGGATCTGCAATTTTGGTGGGGTGAGGCGCTCTGCGGCCGAACAATTCAGAAAGGAAAAGAGATTCGCCATGATGAGCTCGCCGCACACTTGGTCATAGATGCAGCTTCACTCCGGAGAAAGTCACGTCCCCTCTGAGGATAGGAGTCTGGCGTTCCAAGCAGCTGGATTCCGTATGCCTTACGCGCCGCCGGTCTAACGTACTCGCGTCGTCA
>NZ_JAVIJB010000003.1:0-239419 GCF_033977165.1 Mesorhizobium captivum | reverse complement strand
TGTGAGCAATTGTCTGATTGCCCCGGCCCGAACACGCCGCCTCCGGAGCCCGAACCTAAGACGGGCTAACTGAGCAGCATATATCGCGTCCCATTTTGAAGGGCACCTGCCTGGCGAGTTTGCCGAGGCGGAGGGCAACTGAGCTATAACCCGGCGCGCATAATCGCCCGCGCCATTGCCAACTCGGTTTCAACTCTGGCGTTTTCCTTCTGCGTCATGTTGTCGGCGGCGATCAGACGCCGTAACGCCCGCATCACCTCGCCGCGCTGCCAGCCGACATCGAGCATGCAGTCGACGATCGCCTGAAAGCCGGGCTCCATCGCTTCCTGACAGTCGACCTCGCAGTCGGGGTAAGCAGTGGTGCGTCTAGGCGGGCTGATCACAGGAACCTCTCTCCGTCGCCGCGGTGCTCGAAGCAGAACCAATGCGACGGCTGCCTTGGCCGGGCGAAACCCCAACCGGCATCCTTGCCGCATCCGGCGTGTTCGCAAACATGCCCAAGCGGGCCGTGGCCGCGTGGCAGCACAAGTTCTCTGGGGCGGGTCGGCTCGTCGCTCACTGGTTTTGCCGCCGCTTGAGCGCGTCGATCTGGTCCTGCAGGTGGCCGTTGAGCACGATCATTTCCTTCAGCGCCTTCATCGTGTCGCCCTTGTGCAGGGCGACGAACCTATCGGCGACCTTCTGCAACGCAGCTTCCTGGCGGCTGTCCAGGTTTATGATCTGATCCACGGCGATTTCTGCCTAGAACAAGGATGCCTGAGCGGGCGTCGCGGCGGGGAAATTGATCTGCGTTGCCGGCTTCTCGACGATAACCAGCGCATCGTCCGGCGCCGGCCGCTGCAGCTTCTTCGCCTCCGACCACGGCGCAGTGAGCCACAGGTCAGTTTCCTCCGGCGTGGTCAGGATCACCGGCATCGCCTTCTCGTGGATCGGCGCAATCAGCGCGTTGGGCTTGGTCGTCAGAAAGCTGTAGAGCTCGTGGTCGCCGGGGCCTTCCTTCACCTTGCGCACGCCGTGCCAGGGCGTCCACAGGCCGGCGAAAAAGAACAGCGGCCGTTCCTCGCTGAGTGCGAACCAGAAATTCTTCTGGACGCCAGTTTCGGAGTCCTTGTCGCCCGGTGTCGGCGACGGCTCAGCGAAGCTTGTCACCGGCACCACACAGCGGTTCTCTACGCCGAGATAGGGCCGCCAATGGGCATACTGCGGGTTGCGGACGTTGGTGGTGCCAGAATCGGCGTTGCCACGCATCCGTTCAGGCGGCGTCGGCATGCCCCACCGCAGATTGGCGATCTCGCGGCTGCCGTCGGCGGCATTGCGGACCACCGGGGCAAATTGGTTGGGGTAGATGTCAATCGACGGTTCGAGGTTGCCGGAGATGTCGCGGAGCGCTCGCGTCCACTGGCGGATCGCCTCCTGGCTGGTCGTAATGTTGTAGAGATTGCACATTGTTAGCTCCGCAGGGCTTCCGGGACACTGAGCGGCCCCAATTCCAGAATGCGCTCATAGGCGCCCCGGCGCCGCCAGACACCGCGAGCTCGCCCGTTCTGCCTGTCTCGCTTCGGATCGAACACGATGCCGCCGAAGTGGTCAAGGAAGGCTGCAGCGGCCGCAGGGCCGGCGAAGCAATGCACCCGCCATTGCTCCTGCTTGCCGTCGTCCCAGACCGCGATCACAGCCCGTGTCCTGCATGGTAGGCGACGCTCGTGCAGAAAGCGCCTGATGAGCGTGTAGTTGCAGTCCGTGCAAAGATCGTCAGGGAGCGCGACCTGGTGCGGCATCTCGCGGTCGATGATCGTTGGCGTCGGAATGCCGCGGCTTCGTCTCACCATGCCTGGGGCAGGAAACTGTCAGCCTGAAGGCGCATAGCCGCCAGTGTCAGCGCAATCGCGGTATTGGCCGGTGGCTTCTCCATGTGCAGGTAGCCATCCGGACAACGCCATGCGGCCACGCTCATGTCATCGTCGTCATCCTCGTCGCGCTCCGGCTCAATGATGCGCGCGTCGCAAGGATCCTGGTCGATTTCGATCGTCCAGCCCTGAAGGGATTTCTCGGTGATGGCCGCAACCTCAGCCAGGTTGCCAGTGAGATAGGGCAGACCCAACTCGGCCGCCTCTTTCGGCGTTCCCGGTTCATTGACCCAACCCATGACATAGCAGATGTCGATGTCGAGTTGCCGGTCAGGACCGGTGGCCGTTTCGAGACGTTCAACGATCTCCCGGTAGCGCCGCTGTCTGTCCGGCCAAGTCGCCAGATTGACCGTTTTGACCCTGGGTTCGACCGGACCGATCCCCAAGACCCTGTGGGCCCGAACGACCTTGTCCTCGGGCCATCCCGCACAGCACGCTTCACAGGCGGCGCGCTCAGCCTTGAACCAGACGGTGGCCGCCGCATCCTGTTCCTCACTCGGCTCCGCATCCTCTGGGAACCCCTTCATGTCCCAGAGTTCAACTGCGAGCATGCCGTTCGCAGCATCCTCGTAGGAAATCCCAGAGCTTTCGAAAACCGCCTCTGCGGCGGCTACCCCGCGAGCGAGTTCTTCCGCTGTAGCGTTCTCGATGACCAAGCGAAGTGGCATTTTCGCCTCCCTTGAGGCTATCTTGCCAATTTAGAACAAAAAGAGAACAAGAAGTCAAGGGGAACCTTGACCTCACAGGAATATGTTCCTCATTTCAGCATATGCCGGAACAACCCGAAAAGTGGCCGAGAGGCGCCGCGTGGACCCTGACGCATGCCCATGACGCCGGGCAAGTGGCATCCGCTGCGCCCGCTGCAACGTCACGCGCTACTACAAGCCGCTCGAATTGCGAGAGGTGATCGGCAACGTCACGATCGACGAGGTGCGGGACAAGGTCCGCTGTCAGCAATGCAAGAGCCGGGAGTGGATGAGCGCGCAGCTATTCCACCCGACCGGAGAGCAGGCCCACACAATCCGGTACCGGCGCCTGGTGCAGATCCGTTGGGAGAAGCGCGTGATCTGGCGCGATGAGTAAATGAACAGCGGGAGCGGCCCGGCAGGCTGACGGGGTAGGCCAGCAAACGCCGGGCCTAACCGGTGGGGGCTCGGGGGCGAGACACGGCACCGGCTGACACAAATATACGCCCCTGCCGAAATGGTCGGCATGCATCCATAAGGCGGAGTCGGGAGTAGCCCCAGGCGCCGCTGCGGTCTCGAAGGAAGCACCAGCGCCGCTAGTTCCCGCGCGGCCTGGCTCTTGGTCCTGGGAAGCTTTCACACGGGTTTGCGGCCAATCGGGCGATTTGCGAGTCTCTTGCCCAAAGAGATTTCATCCTTCTTTCCGATGTCTCGTTGAGGCCGACATCAACGGCCGATCGGCCCTTCGTCGCGGCGATCAGATAATCGGCCTTGTTCGTTCGATAGTCTTCTTTTTGGACAGACATTGGTTTCCTCTCGGTCCGTGGCCTTTCCCTCCATTAGCCTGGACGGAGACACTAGCTGCCGATGCATCAAGGGAGTCTACAAATCGAAGATTGTATTAAAATGATACACATCACCGCGCGCCCAGCATCACACTTCGGTTGGTTGCGATGCCCTGCCAGGACACCAACGGGTTTTCAGCTGTTGATATTGCTCAACTTTTCCGCTGTTTTTGTCCCACTTTTCTCCACCCCCTCCGTTTCTCGTCACCGAGTTCGGCAAGCCGTTCAACAAGAACCCGTCAATAAGATGCGCGAGTGGTGCGACAAGGCTAATTTGCCGCACAATAGCTCAATGCAGGGGTTGCGCAAAGCTGGCGCCACGATCGCCGCTGAGAAACGCGCCACCGACGAGGAGCTGATGGCTATTGTCGGCTGGACGACGAATTCGCAGACCACCGTCTACACCAGGAAAGCCAGCCGGAAGAGGTTGCCGGGGACGCTGCGCACAAGCTGATCCCGGAACAAACTGGCGACGAAATTGTCGCACCGGTTGCGTCGCAGCATTGCGCGAGATCGGCGGAGGAACCAGGAGACGAGCTGCAAGCGCGGCTGATTATTCCAATCATCGAGCCCGTAGACCCTATTTGTTTACGCTAACATAAGCAATTGCTTGTGTACGGTTAACATAGGCAACTACAAATTTGCGGTCGCAGAGCCGCGGGGGGAACTTCAATGACGCTTCCAGTTTCAGTCGACTGGTCGGAAGGCACCGGCATTTGCAAGGGGTTCAGCTACCGATCCCAAACCATAATGGGATCGTGCTTCACGACCGACTCGATGGTCTCCGAGGACGAGCTCAGCTACGAGACCATTGCCCTCAAAACCGAGCGGACCATACGCCTCATCGAGGACTCGGAAAGCCTGGCTCTGGCCTTGGGTGTCTCGGCCAGCGCGGCGTTCGCAACGCCTACGGGCATGGGTGGTAGCGCCACCGCCAGCTTCACCCGGGATCATTCATGCGATCAGAACAGCGTCTATATGCTGGCCAGCTTCGAGGCGACTGCTAGGCCTCAGAACCTGTCCGCCGCGCAGATCGGTTCACTGACCGTCGATCCGCGCGCGCTCAAAAAGATCCAGACCAGCCCGATAAGCTTTTTTGATGCCTTCGGGGAGTCGTTCGTCAGCGGCTGGGTTCGCGGGGCCTCCCTTTACGTCTTGCTCGAGCTCCAGTCCCACAGCGTGACCGACCAGATGAACTTGAGCGCGGAAGTGAGCGCCAACGCCGGTTCGTTCAGCGGAAGCGCTAAGTTCACCGGCCAGATCGACGCGATCTCGAAGGGGCGGAACGTCAACTGTTATGTCTGCCAGACAGGCGGGCCGCGGAATCTTAACTGGTCCGACCTCACCGTGGCAAACATCCTTACGAACTTGGACTCGTTCGAGACCGGCCTGCAGAACGCCGATACGCATTTTCCTTTGCGAGCGACCTTGACGCCCTACCGGAGCCTTCTTGCTTTCAACGATGTCGATTTCGGTAACATCGACAACATCTTCTCGCAGATCGAGAGCCTGGCCAAAGTCCGGCTCTGGCTCAACGACCGGCTCGCCTTGCTCTCCTACATGAGCAAGTTCGGCACGCAATTCCTGTCCGCGCTGTCGCCGGCCCAGATCGCTGCCGATCAGCGCACCTTGCTCGAGGGAAGTTCTTTCTTGGAAAAGGAGATGCGGCGAGTATCCCAGTTGTCCAGCCTGGCCTCTGCCGACTTCCAGTCGGAGGAGGACATCAAGGAGCGCTCTGAGCTCAAGCCAAGCATCGATCTTGTCGCCGGCCTGCCCCCGCGCTGGATGAAGCTACCTACATCCGCGACCGATATCTATCGGATGATGTTCGACCCATCGAGCAACCGCGCGCCCCCCGATCAGGAGTATCCCATCTTTCTCGACGCTAATGACTCGAGTTCGTCCGTCGACCTCTACTGCGTCTTCCCGAAGGACGGCTCGCTGCCGAGATCGTACATCACTCTACGCGCGGCCGGCGATGCGAATTCCTCCTGCTGGCCGGCAAGCCCGAAATCGTCGAACGGCATTTGCTACTTCAGGCGCGGGGATTCGCTCAAGACGACCTACACCAAGATTGCGTTCGATCCGCAGACGATGCTCGTCGGACTTCATGATACGACGTTCGCAACCACGAAGGGGTCGAGCCTGCTGGACACAAATGCCAAGAAAGAGCAGGGCCCGACCTTCCATTCCGCCGATTATGCGACCGCCTCCGCGAGCAACCACATGCGCGATGCCGAGACCCAAGACCGCAGGCCGTTCGGGACCGCGAACGTCGACCTTACCGGAACGCCGTTCCAGATCGACCCTTCGGTGGAATGGGGCGACGGCGGAAAGAGCGTTTCGTGGGCAACCACGGGCGGCTATGTCGAGAAGCCAGGGCCGGCCAACAGGTATCAGCGCTGCTCGGTTCAAGTCGGCGGAGCTCCCGCCAGCTTCTTCCCGCAGACCGGACTAAAACTTCGGAAGCTCCAAGCGGATCCGCCTTCCTCCGGTAAGGCACAGGCGGGTTGAACCATGAGCGTAGCCTTCAGCGACTTCGACAATACTGTCCTAAGCCAGAACCTGATCGGCACCGCGCTTGCGGGACTGGGCTATAGTCGATTGGAGTTCCTGCCCGCCGCCGAGCCGAAGGGGCAGGGGACGCACGACCTCGAGCCCTTCCGGGCACGGCTCGACAACGTCCGCAGCCGCTTCAATCTCGACCAGTCCGAAGCAGCGCGCCGGATCTTCATCGACCTGTTCATTGCCGAAGCGCTCGTCGGCGCTTCCCACAACGCCATCGTCACCACCGAATACAACATCTCGGCCGACAAGACACGCCCCGGACGCCTCGGCCACGGGCGCCTCGACTATTTCATCTCGTCGGTCGACGCCAAGAAAGTGGCGCCGATCTATTTCCCTTCGATCGTCATCGAAGCCAAGAAGGACCTGCTGACGCCCGACAATGCAACGCGAGAGAATGGACAATGGCAGCTGCTTTCCGAACTCATTACGCTGGTTCAGCTCAGCGGGATGAAGCCTCCGTTCCTGCCTCCGTTCCTGCGCGGCATCTTCACCGACGGCCGATACTGGAACTTCATCGAGGTCAGCCTCGGCGTTCCCAAAGGCAACAATCCCTATGTGATGCGGAGCGGAAAGATCGATATCGTCGACGGCCGGAATCAGATCTCCGACAAAGCGACTGTCGTGCAGAATATCCTCCAATACTGGCTCGCCAACTACTCCGAACAACGCACGGCTCTGTCCCCTAAGATGTGAAATTCTTATTCGTTCACTTTTCAATTTGTTGAATGATTTTTACCTGTTCGTCTTTGCTAGTTGATTGTTCTCTTTTAGTGACTCGTCAACAAGAGCAGATGCCAAGCCAGCTATCCCGCAGACGAGCTTGTTCACGAAGTACGGATCAATCAAAGCAGAGCCTCCTCCCCACCCGCAGTCACTTGATCCCAGGTCCGACTGCAATTTTGCGGGGATTGGGACAGGCGAGCCGAAAACTCAATGAAATTCCGGGATAGTGAGTTGTCCCACTTTTTTTCAAGTGCCTGAATCCCTCAACTGCGCGACAACTGCCGGGAACTGCCGTCAGTCCCAATCCTGGCCGGGTGTAGCGGGACGGCGGTTTCAGCTTCCAATGGCGTTCAATTCGTCGATGCAGACCGGGCCGGATGCGCCGCAGTCGTCACCATGGCCCGCCTATCGGCTGTGATCCTTGCGTCGTTGCTAGCTAGCTAGGGGCATCTTGCAGCCAAGAGGAATCGGTTGGCGTCGCACAAATGCGGTGAAGACAAACGGATTAGGCGGCAGTCAGGCGATGTTCCCTTCCGGGACTCAGGTAATCGAGCGCGACACCGGGGCTTCTGCCGAAACCTGTTGCTGAAGAGCCTTCCAGTCCGTCTTGCCCGTAGCGCTGCGCGGCAACGCATCCCTGAATTCGATCAGTCGGGGGATCTTGTAGGCGGAAAGATTTTCGCGGCACCAGCCGGTCAGTTCTTCCACCATCCCGTCCCGACTGACGGCGGGTTTCAGCACGATGATCGCACGCACCATCTCGCCTTGCCGCAAGTCCTCGGCGGCAACCACGCAAGCTTCCACGACATCCGGATGCCGCATGATCACCTGCTCGACTTCCGCCGGCCACACCTTTAGGCCGGAAACATTGATCATCCGCTTGCGACGGTCGGTGATGAAATAATATCCGTCCTCGTCGACATGACCGATGTCGCCCGTCCTGAAGTAGCGTCGCCCATCGATTTGAAGATGCGACCGGTTCGTCTCATCCTCCCTGCCGAGATAACCGCTGAACAGTTGCGCGCCGGCGACGACCAATTCGCCTTCTTCGCCAACCGGCAAAGGCAAATCCGTCTCTGTCGAAATGACAAAAGCATCGACGCCCTCAACCAGGCGGCCGATCGAGCCCGGCCGTGGCGCACTCGCGCGATTCATGTGCGTCGCGCCCATTGCTTCCGTCATGCCAAATCCTTCTTGGTAGTCCAGGCTGGTGATCTCGCGGATTCGCGCATGTAATCCGAGCGGTACCGCGGCGCCGCCCCCGCCGATCGAGTTCAGACTCGAGAGATCGAAGGCCCCGATATTTGGAAGCTCGACGAAGTCCCTGATCATCGTTGCGATGCTTCGCCATCGCGTGACTCGATGCGTTTCGATCAATTGCGCCGCAGCCGCCGCATCCCATTTCTCAGCTAGGACCAATGTCGCGCCGGCATCGAGCGGGACGTTCATCGAGGTCTGCATGCCTGTCACGTGATAGAGGGGTAACGTCACCAGCACGACATCGGTCGCCGCGGTTCCGACTGCCGCTCTCACGCTGGAGATTGCCGACTGTATGCCGCCATGCGTGTGGACACACCCCTTCGGCACGCCGGTCGTACCGGACGTATAGGCGATCAGGGCCATCGCGCTCCCGTCGCGGTTCACGGGCGCCGGCGTCCCGCCGTCTTGCGTGGCGTGCGTCCAGTTTGCCCATTGCCCCGGCAGGTCGCCCGGTCCGCCGGCGGCCACCGATTGGTCGACAAGAATGCCGCCGCGCAGTTTGCGCAGGCTCTCCAGCGGTACGTGCGCCAGGCTATCCAACCGAGCCACGGCCAGGTGGGGCTCGGAGTCATCGAGGTAGTGACTTATCTCGCGCGGGACGCTGCGCGGATTGACCGGCACCACCACGCCGCCGGCGCGCATGACTGCATAGTAGGCCGTCACGAATTCCAGGCCGTTGCTCAAGAGCAGGAGCACTCGTTCTCCCGGCATCAGGCCAAGATTGCGCTGAAGGAAGGCTGCTATCGAGTCGACGAGGCGGTTCAGGGAGCGATAGCTCACCGTCTCGCCGCCGCTCTTCAGCGCAGGATGCTCGACCCTGCGCGTTGCGGACAGAGACAGATTTTCGTCGACCGGCCGAAACATGCCGCCGTCCATGACCGTTCACCATGCCAATATTGCACGGCAGGCAGAACGGCGGAAGCTCGGCAGGGCGATGTTAGTCATTTTGAGAGTTTTCGCCGCCTTTCCAAACGTCTCCACGATGGAGCCGGGTCGCCCCTGGTGAATCCTTGGCGAACGGCATGGCACGCCTCAGGCCGCGACCAGAGCGCCGCGCTCGATCTCGTCCTCCAGGGAATAGCTGTTGGCTGCCCTGTCGACCGCACCGTTGGCACTCTGTCAAATTATTTTACCGATTGGCTGCCGTTTCGGCGGGAGGGGTTGCCGTGTTTGGTGCCCTTGTCGCTCTCGATCGACCACGCGAGGGTCGGCTGCACCTTAGTGGACAGCCACGCGGCAAGTTCCTGGCGCGGCCAGCTATCTCGGCCGCCCAACACCCACAGCAGTTCCGTAACTTCCCGCCATTTGCTTCCGTCCGGGAACGGGATAACCAGCGACGCTGCGGCGTTCGCCGGATTGAGTTCAACGAGTAGCGCAATACTCTCGAGTAGGAAACGGGCGAGCCTTGCCCGATGTTCGATGTTGTCCGCCAACCGGCCTTTCAACACCCGTTTGCCTTCCTGAACCGGCTCGAGCGCTGCCTCGACATCGGCGATGATCCAGGTGATGTTCCCGACAAACTCGGAAATGACGAGCGCCTGCTTTGCCTTGGCGTTGGCCCGAAGCCCGGCGATACCACCGGCATTGGGAAGGGCGATATCGGGGGTCTCTTCTCCGCCGTTGATGAGGGCGGAAACTTGCTTTCCGGTCAGTCTCCGTCCTGCCTCGAATTCGGCAAGGACCTCTTCCAGGTGCTCCGGCGAAGCGGCAAGCTTCTCCATGACGTTGTCAGGGACCCGCGCTTGGACGAGCCGCGATTTATGATCCTTGAGGACCCTCGCTATCTTGATGATCGTGTGAACGCGCTGGCGTGTGTAGCGAGTCACAGCCGTAGCCCACATGCCGAACGTTCGGTCTGGAATCAGGCTTGCGGCCATACCCAGCAGCTCGCCGGCCTCGAATGTCTCTTCGGTTGTCCTCCGTCCTAACGTCAGAAGCTTGGACTCGCATTTCAATACGATCTCGAGATCAGCCCGCTTCAGGCCGAGTTGGGAATAGTCGAAGGCCTCTGTCTTCCTGCGCGGTGCTTCCGTCATCATTGACCCCATGTCGCTCAATGGCATCTGGGGTGGAAGGTCGGCCTGGATTTCGTTTGTGCCTTCCATCCCATAGGTGAGGACGGACTAAGGCGCCACCGCCGCGGCGTCAACGCCAACGCCATGCTAAGCTATTGTCAACAATATGTTTCTGGTCATTCCCAAATCCGTTCCAAGTCGTCTCATTGAGCAAGATTCGCCCGCGTAGTCGCCCACGCAATTCTGGTTTCGACATCAGCGGCACCGGTTTCAGTCGAGCGAACCCTTGGTGAGCGCCGAAGGAAGCAGCCGGCACTTTCCATTAGCAGACCTTCAGGTAGACCAGGTGCAACGCCTGGAGGCACCGTTCGTCTTCAACTGAGCCTGGCGCATAGGCGCCGCGAAAACGCCGCGTCCTTCGTTCATCGGGAGGGGACTGAACAAGTAGTAAATTGACGAGATCCGCCTCTCACTGCAAAAAGAAAAAAAGCAAGTTTACGGCCGGGGGGATCGGTGCATCTTGAGAGCCTGACAATTCGGAACTTCCGATGCTACGGCGACGCTCCGGTCCGCCTCTTGATACGGGCCGGAACGAACGCTTTCGTCGGCAATAACGGGGCGGGTAAAACCGCTGCTCTCGAAGCGTTGAAGCGCCTATTTTCGCCTGTGGCGGCGGAGCGCCAGTTAAAACGTTCTGACGTTCATTTTGGACCTGGCGAAGATGCGGTCCGCTTGGATAAGCGCGAGATCGTCATTGATGCAGTGTTCGGCTTCGAGACAACCGATGACGTGTCCGCCGTGTTCAATGACTTGTTCTTCAACGCTGCCGATAAATCGATGAAGGTCCGGATTTTGCTGGAGGGTTATTATGAGCGCTCTGAATCGATCGAGGATAATATCGAAGTCAAAATTTACTCGGTTAACACGACCGATGCAGTGCCATTTGGTCCCGACGACGAACGCAAAACGCCGTTGCGCGGGAGAACCACGCAATATGCTGAAGTCGTCTACATTCCGGCGCACCGAGACTCACGAGGCGTCAGTCAATTTGCATTGAAGAATGTACTTCAGCGCCTTGAATGGTCTGCCGATTGGACAGACGCCACCAAGGCGACGTCGTTAAAGTTTGCCCAGGACCTTGAGGCAAATCTCAACGGCACCGATGCAATCACTGAAGTGACGGCGAGGCTGCATGGATTTTGGTCCGCATTGCATGATGGTCACTATGACGCATCCCCTAAGATCAGCGTCATCGCCGTGGAGTTCGAAAAGCTCATCAGGGAGCTGACGCTCAAATTCGATAAGTCGCCTGGCGGCGGGATGCGGCAGCTCGGCGAGTTAAGCGAGGGACAGATGTCTTTGCTCTATTTCGCCTTGTCGGCGACACTCCATAACCTGGTTTGGGAGATGCACAAGGCGCTGCCGAAGGCGCTCAAGGGATTCAAGCCGGCCGACTTTGCTCATACTCCTCTGACCATCTTCGCATTGGAAGAGCCGGAAAATCACCTGTCCCCCTTCTATCTGCCTCGCTTGATGAAGCTGCTCGATACGCTGAACGCTACTGGTTCAGCGCAGTCCATCGTGACAAGCCACGCGACGAGTATTTTGTCCCGTGTGAACCCGCGGCACGTGCTATACTTCCGCAATTGCGCGTCTACCCTTCGCTCGACGGCGCTGCCGTTGCCATTGCCTGCTGAAAAAACCGAAGAAGATAAGTTCATTCAGCAGGTGATTTTGGCGAACCCTGAAATCTACTTCGCCAAGCTGGTGATCATTGGCGAAGGCGACACTGAACGCATCGTGATTCCGAAGATGGCAGAGGCGCTGGGCACCAGTCTTGATCCGTCCTTTATCGCGTATGTGTCGATCGGCGGCAGGCATGCACAGCATCTATGGCGCTTGCTGAATGGCCTCTCTATTCCGCACATCACACTTTTGGATTTGGATTTTGGACGGCATGGCGGCGGTATGGGGCGCCTTCGGAATGCTGTTACGTGGCTCACGGCGTTGGGCCCGGCGTTCATTCCAAAACTTGTCCAGCAGCCCCCAGCTATTCCTCCGGTGTTCGTAGATGCTGTTGCCGCCACTTTGCCGGATAATACGAAGCTATCCGCCAAGAATTTCGAGAGCTGGGTAAAGTGGCTGAGGGCCAACAATATTTTTTACTCGTCTCCGCTCGATCTCGACATGATGATGCTCAAGGCATTCCCGGCGGCTTATGTGCCTGAAATAGCATTTGATCCGGTCAAAGTTGTGAAAACCAAGCTGAAAAAATCAGTCTTTGGCGACAGAGGAAAGGGAAACACTGAGCTTAAGCGGGTCAAGCACGGCTTCGCTGACGAGGAATTGTACAAATACAAATCCCTGTTCAAATCATCATCAAAACCAGGTTCGCACCTGATTGCGTTTGGAAAGCTTGATCAAGCCACGCTGAAGAAAAATTGTCCCGAGCCGCTGAGGGCTCTGATTGAACGGGCCAATGCTCTGATCGCACCTGCCACTGGGAAGGGAGTGCCGTGATGCTCGTAAGCCCAGAAGACTGGAGGCCGACACCGGGGATATCTCTTGAGGGGACGGCGCTGGAAGTCGTCAAGTCAAACGCGTCCATGTCTATCCTGGCTGGGCCTGGCGCCGGGAAGACGGAGCTGCTTGCACAGCGCGCGGCGTTTTTGCTCAATACGGGGCTCTGCCCTCCGCCGAAGCGAATTCTGGCAATCGCATTCAAGGTCGATGCGGCCCGCAATCTGCAAGATCGCGTTCAGCAGCGCTCCGAACCAGAGGCCGCGCGGCGTTTTGAGTCACTGACCTTGCATGCTTTTGCAAAGCGCACGCTCGATCAATTTAGAGAAGCGCTGGAGCCATCGCTCCGGCCCTCGCCCAATTACAAGATCATTTTCCCGAGCCGGGATAGCTGGGATGCTTTTCAGCAAAAGCATGGGGCCGACTATCCGGAAGTTCGATCGTTTAACGCAAGTCAACTAGCGAACGTGGTCCGGGCCCTGCCCGATTTTGACGCGGATGAGATAAGTCCGCGCTCCCGCATCCGGCGACTCTGGTGGAGCGAATGCCTCAACAATGTTCCGTCGGCCCTCTCCTTCGACATGGTCATGATTTTGGCCACGCATATCGTGCGCACGCAGAAGATTGTAAAGAATGCCATTGCGAGCACTTACACCCACGTCTTCCTCGATGAATTCCAAGACGTCACTGGACAGCAATACGATCTCGTGAGCGAGATTTTCAAAGATGCATCCGCCGTGGTCACGGCGGTGGGTGATACCAATCAGGCAATTATGGGATGGGCTGGCGCTTTGCCGGACATCTTCAACAAGTTCGACGATGATTTCACGGCTGCAAACCGGAAGCTTCTATTCAATTTTCGGTCCAACTCGCGAATCGTAGATCTTATCAATGACCTGTCGAAATTGTTCGCGGATACCGAACCTGTGCGCACTGAAAGTGCACGCAGGGACGCAGGATTTCCACCGGACGCGGTAGAGGGTTGGATATTCCCGACGCGCGCTGCGGAGGGCGAAGGTCTTGCACGTTTCGTGAAAGAGTCCTTGGCGGAAGATCCTGGCCTGGGCGCGCATGACTTTGTGATTTTGGCGCGCCTCAGGGCAGATGCCGTCGAAGCGCGTCTCGCGCCCTACTTTGCAGCGCAAGGTTTGCGGCTGCGGAATGATGCGAGGTCGCTAGGTCCGCTAACAATTCAGGACCTTGTCAAAGAGCCAGTTTTCCATTTCATGACGGCTCTCTTGAAAATGGCGCACGGCGTCCGTGAGGGCAGCCCGTTCCAAGTCTGCCGTGATATTCTAGCAAGCTTGGAGGGCATCGACCTTGCAACGGACAGGGGCACGGCACGAAGCCTTCGGCTTGTTCAAGAGCTTGTCGCGGCGGCGACAGCCTTGACCAAGGGTGCACATCCTGCCGGAGCTAATTTCATCGAGCTGGCGCAGATTGCTTTTCCGAACGAGCGCCGTGAGCAGTTCGGCCGCACCTACAAAGATTATCAGAACCGCGAATATCTCGACTCCATCATAGTGGCGTCGGCGTCCTTCTTTGCCGAATGCGGTGCTGGGGCGGCTAGTTGGGGTGCATTCATTGACAATGTGGAGGGGCGCGGCGCAGTCAAGCTCATGACCATCCACAAGTCTAAGGGTCTTGAGTATCACACCGTGATATTCACGGAGTTCAATGACGAAGCCTTTTGGAACAACGACGACGACGTGAATGTGTTCTTTGTCGCGCTATCGCGGGCGCGGGAAAGGATTCGCTTCTCGCTGACGCGGGATGCCAACGGCTTCCAGAATGTGAGCGAATTTATTCGAGTGCTCAGAGAGTCTGGCGTCGAGTTCAGAAACGTCGAGTGACGCCGTTCGCCTGAGTGCACTGGGGTAAGCGCTTCCGTTTCAGCAATGGATATTGGCGTTTGCTTTAGGTCTTCGGATACAGGATAAAAATCCCATGGGTCCGTTCGCATATTGTTCTATGATGCGCACATGGCAAAATACATAACTCCGAATCAACTGCTTGGGCAGATTGGCGAGACCGCCGTCCAATTGCGGTTTCTTACCATGGGCTTCCAGTTCGACGTGCGCTCGCGCCTCGAAACGGGAATTGATGGGATCGCCGAGGTAATGATCGAAGGTCAGCCAACCGCCCGAATGATCGCAGTGCAGGTGAAAGCGACCGACGCCGGTATCTACACGGGCGAAGATGCCAGCGGCTTTACCTACCTGCTGCGCGGTGAAGACCTCGCTTACTGGCGCGGGTCGAACCTTCCCATCATCATCGTCCTCTTTCGCAAGAGCGACGAGACCTATTACTGGAAGGAAATTTCAAGCGGTACGGGGCTAGACGAAAGGCGGCTGAGCTTCGACAAGAAGCTGGACGTGCTGGACGCGAAGGCGGTCGATCGGCTCGCCGCTCTTACCATTCCGAAGACAGGCTTCGGCTACTACGTTCCGCCACTCGGCGGCGGCGAAGAAGCGCTGGTGAACATTCTTCCCGTCAGCCTGCCCGATGAAGTGTTCGTAACGACAACGCCGTACACGGCAAAGCAGGCGACCGCGATGCTCCTCGACGCCGAGGAGCCTGCGCGCTTTGATTGGGTGATTAAAGGCAGCTCGTTCTGGTCTTTCCACGATCCACGCACTTCGTCGTGCGATCAGATAGTCGATCTGGATCAGGTCGAAGCAATCGAGGTCGAGCACTTGGCCTTCCATGAAGACCTCGACGAGCGGAACAACTTTGCCTTTCTTCTCAATCAGACGCTTCGTTATCAGGTACGAAGCGACCTGGGATGGGACAAGGAAGGACGGCTTCTCTATTTCAGGGCACGAGCCGAAAACGAGTCCCGCGCGTTCCACTATCAATCAGCGAAGAAGAAGGCTGAAGCAGACGTCGTCAACGTCGTTCGCAAAAAGACAGATCCGACCCGCGTTGAGTTCGTGCGGCACCACGCCTTCGTGCCGAGATTCGAACTCCTGTACGATCAGTGGTTTTTGATGATCAACCCGACTTACTACTTCACCACCAATGGGTTCATTCCTCACTCATATCCGAGCGCGTTGTTGGCCGGAAAGAAGCGGTTGGACAAAAGTGCATCACTTCGCGGTCAGGTAATCATGTGGCATCGCTTCCTCACAGAGGAAGAGCGCAAGGCGGATGATTTGTTCGCCGTTACCACCGCTGACCCGCGCCTCACATTCGGCGAGCCTCCATCCGTTGAACTCCCCAAAAAGGTGCCCGAGGACGTGTGGGGGACGCCGAAGAGGACGACCGAGGACGCCGATCCCAACCAAGAGCTGCTGAGGTTCGCATGAAGTTCGAGACCAAGATCTTCGATGAACCGCTTCTCGAGTTTGGCGACCAACATTACCATCCCGATCCGCGCCTCGGTTTATTCCAGGCTGGGCCGCTACAGACGCCTCTTGGTGATGTGATCAAGGTCGCCGTCGTAGGTAGTGCGAAGACCGTCGAGGACTCTCGCGACTACCTTCAAGCCGCTGCGGTAGGATTCGCAGGAAAATCGGACAAGCATCCAAACCTGCATCCGCCGTTTCCGGGCCTCGGGAATCAGAACCCTTTCCGCTGCCGGTTCGAGATTCCGGATGGAGCGGTTGCCCCGATCCCGCAGGCGCGCATTGAACGCATCAGGAAAGAACCCCATCACGGCAAGGCAGTCGAGATGGCAGTCAATGAAATCATTGAGCAGCTACAGGCGATCGATGAGGGCAGTTCACGACCGGATGTCGCCATCATTGCGCTGCCGGTTGCGTTGATCGAGCGCGTCTGGAACGCCAAGGTCGATTCTGACGCGACGGTGGAGGAGGAAGATAGCTCGGGCTCGGATGCCCCCAATTTTCGCGGCATGCTCAAAGCCAAGGCGATGCACTTTCGCTTTCCCATTCAGATCGTCTGGGAAGACGTGCTCGACGAGCGTGCTGTCATCCCTCTGAAGATCAAGGAGAGCAGCGCCCGACAAATTCAGGATCAAGCAGGCCGTACATGGAATCTCCTGGCCACCCTTTACTACAAGGGGTCCGGGCGCGTGCCGTGGCGGCGGGCGCCTCAAGAGGGAGAGTTTTCGGCCTGCTACATCGGAGTGAGCTTTTATCGCGAGGCCGGTGGACAACAACTCTTCACGAGTGCAGCTCAGATGTTTGATGAGCGCGGAAGAGGCTTCATCCTCAAAGGTAAAGGTGCGCAGACGGAAAGTCGTGGCAGGCATCCCTATCTGGCGCAGGACGATGCGAAGACTCTGATTGCCGATGCTCTCGCCGCCTACAAAAAGCATCACATGAATTATCCGGCGCGAGTCATAGTGCTGAAAACATCACGCTTCCGCGACGAAGAAGCCGACGGGATTTTTGAAGCGCTCGATGAGGTCGGCACCGAACTGCGCGATCTCGTGTGGGTGCAGGAATCGTCGTTCGTGAAGGTGTTCAGGGACGGCAATTATCCCGTCATGCGCGGCACGTTCGTGGAACTTGACGGGAAAGGCTTGCTCTACACCAACGGCAGCATTCCCTATTATGGGACATACCCCGGCATGTATGATCCGAAGCCTCTGTTGATCTGCCCCTACAAAACTAGCGATAGCACGGTCGCGCAGATCGCGAACGAGATATTCGGTCTCACGAAAATCAATTGGAACTCTACACAGATGAACCAGAAGCTGCCGATCCCCATTCGTGCAGCACGGAAAGTAGGCGAGGTCCTTAAGTACATCACCGATGAGAAGGTGAGTTCCGACTACCGCAGATACATTTGAGCGCGACCTGCCATTGCCCGCCGCTCTGGTGGGCGCAAGCTGGGTCTATCTCGACTGTAAGCCGCCGGTCGGTATTCAGGAAGCTGTTGCGCGAAACTCAACGACCGACTTGGGGCGCAAAGCAGTCGCGCCCGCTTAGCCCGCAGGACTCTGGGGCATTTCCTTCCCGTTCATCTAATCCACCGTGCTCTCCACAGTGCTCCGGTCCGTGCGGGCTCAAAGATTCGTGTCAATCACGAGCGCTGGATCGAACTCGCTGTTCTCATCCTCATAGCCCCTCGGATTGCACACAACGCGAGCATTACCGATCCGGTAGTCGCAGCTTTCGTGCGTATGCCCATGCACCCATAGGGCTGGACGTCCCGCATCGATCATCTCGGACAGGTCGGACGCGTAGGCCGCATTGAGGAGGTCGCCCTTGAACCTTGAAGGAATCGAGCGAGCGTGCGGCAGGTGGTGGGTGACCACTACGGTGGTGATCGGGTCGCCTTTCAATGCGGTCTCGATGAAACGCCGGGAGACCATATGCATGCGGTAGGCGGTCTCGGGCACGAAGCGCTGCCAGGGGTTCCGCTGCTTGGCGATCTTCCGGTGGTCGTTCATCCTTTCTCGAGCATGCAGCATGGCAAGCTCGTGGTGTCCGTCGATGCGGTAGTCGGTCCAAAGGGTCGCGCCAACGAACCGGATGCTGTCGATGACGACAAAATCGTTCTCCAGGAAGTGCACGTCCGCCAACCGCGCGGCTGCGGCGCGCCCGTCCTCCAGGCCCTCCTTGATCGAACCTCTGTAGAATTCGTGGTTGCCGGCGACGTAGACGCACGGCATGGCATGGGCGATGTTCTCGGCCAGCCAGTGCATACCCTTGGCAGGCGCACGGCAGAGGTCGCCGGCGACCACGCAGACGTCAGCATCGGGAATTGCCAGCGGCTGCCGCAGCGGGGCGATCTCAAGATGCAGGTCGGAAAACAACCAGATTTTCATAGTAGGCGAATCCTTGTTCTCCGTCCGGCCCAAGGATTCGCGTCCTGGAGCCCACCCTCGACCACCGGACCTGCGTCCGGTCTTTCGCCGAATCCTTCCCGGACCGGCTGGCGTCTCGGGGTTCAGCACGTCTTCCCATTGAGCCGCTCGGGCATGGCGTTGGGCAGGCTCAGCTTGGCCGTCTCTCGCCAAACCGATACCGGTGACCGATGGCGGAGACGATCAAGTAGGCTGCAGAACGCGTTTGGGACCTTCATGGCAAATCCTCCGTGTCGATCACGAAGCTCCCGCGGAAGCCGTTGCGCCATTCGCTCCGGACCCGCAGATAGCCGTGCGGATTGCAGACGATCCGCGTCCGGCCAATCCTGACATCGCTTGCGTGATGCGTATGCCCGCAGACCCACAGCGCCGGGGCCGCCTTTGAATGCAGGATGTCCTCGAAGGCCTCCCTGCCGCAGGCGAACAGATGATTGGTTTCCCAACCTCGGTAGGCGGCAGGCGTGCAGTCCGGATGCGGCAAGTGATGGGTGACGACCACCGTCTTGCCCGCGAACGGCACTGCCAGTTGCCGCTCGATGAAGCCACGGGTCAGGTAGTGAAACCCGAGCATGACCTGCGGCGTCAGCCGCGTGCCGTCGCCGAGCCGGATCACGGAAAAATCCGCCAGTTGCGAAGGTGCCGAAAGCATCCGTCGCGGAAGGTCGGCCTCGTCCTTCAGGTCCATCCTGAAGTCGGTCCACAGCGTGCCGCCGATGAAGCGGACGCCGCCGAGCTCGATGACATCGTCGTCGAGGAGGTAAAGCCGATGCCGCCACGACCGCGATGCTTCCGCCGCCTGCTTCATGAGAAGGTGGTCGGATGGCTTGGTGCGCGGGAACTTCCCTGGGCTGTAGAACTCGTGGTTGCCGGGCACGAAGATCAGCGGCAGCCCGTACCGCTCGATGAGCTCTTGCGCATGGTCGCCGAGTGCGTCGGCAAGGCAGAGATCGCCCGCGCAGACGATGGCATCGGCTTCCGGAGCACGCTCTGGGAAGTCGATATTCTGCAGCTCCAGATGGATGTCGGACCAGATCCAGAGCTTCATTGGCTGATCGCCTCCCTGACCTGCGCGACGAGCCCGTCGAGCCTCGGTCCTTCGAGCGTCCCATGGGCGAGCAGTTCGGCAGCGAGGAACTCGACGGCGTTCCGGTGGAGGCTCACCAGCTTCCTTGCCGCGGCGTGCGCCGTTTCCAGGCGTGCGTCGACGCTCTCCTTGAGGTCGGCATCGAGCGCCAGGAGAAGCGCCGGCTCGGAGGTCGCGCGGTAAAGCAGCGGCCGCGTCCGGCCGAATCCAAGCGTCGCCTCCATTTGGAAGGCGATGTCGGTCGCCTGCGCCAGGTCGCTGAACTCCGGGCCGCCGCCCGACGATGCGGCGACCGAGCCGATGAATTCTTCCTCGGCGGCGCGTCCGGCGAGCGTCGCGACAAGCACGGCCGTCAGCAATTCTTCGGTCTGGTCGTCCAGCCGGTCGAAGCGCCAGCTGATCGCGCCGCCCTCGGCCGCTTCGATGGTCATCATCTCCAACGTCCCGAGCCCCAGGCAAAGCCGCGCGACCGCGTGGCCCGCCTCGTGGACCGCCATCCGGCAGAGAAGCTGCGGCGAGCGCGACGGGGTTCGGGGGCCGCCTGGATTCGCCTTCGTCTGACTTGGTGACGCGATCTTGTTTCTCGTGCGCCCCCGCGGGCGGACAGTCGGTTTTCCAGCCGCTGTGGGCCCTTCCGGTCGTGCAGGATTCATCATTGCCGAGACCTTTCTCGTTCGCGCCCCTCGACCAGCACCTCAACCAGCCGCTCGAGCTTGCGGATCGACCCGCCGCGCCAGGCTGCGGAAAGCGCCGCGAGCTCGAATGCTTCGAGCGGCGTCGCCCAGCGGGGATCGTGCCCCGCGTCCACATAGAGCCGCTCGAGGATCCGCGGTGCGAGGACCGCAACCTGTTCCGGCCCGGGTTCGGGAACGCGCAGGACCCGGCAGCGGTCGAGCAGGACGCCCGGCACGGGATTAAGCGCGTTCGCGGTCATCAGCCAGGAGACGTGCGAAAGATCGCAGCTCGCCTCGACATAGGGATCGTGCCAGCGGCGCGACGTCTCCGCCTCGAGCAGCCCGACCAGCACGTCATGGGCACTGCCATTGTGCCGGCTCGTGGCGATCTTTTCGATCTCGTCGAGGATGATGATCGGCCCGGCGCATTCATGGCGGCGGATCGCCATCATTGCCAGGCTTGGTTCGCCGGTCGACCAGCGCCGGGCGGCCCCGCCGATGGCGCTGTCGCTCATCCCGCCGCAAGAGACCAGCTCGTAGGGCGTGCGCAGCTCTTCGGTCAGCCGCCGTGCAAAACGGGTCTTGCCGCAGCCCGGCGGCCCGAGCAGGATGGTCGGGCGCAGCCAGACATGGCGCCGTCCCACGAATCCTTTCAGCACCTCTTCCACGACGGACGCCGCATACGGGAATTCCCCCAACAGCCGGTCGCGGACCTTGACCAGGTCCGGGACCGCCCTGAGCGTCAGCTGCTGCTTGATCAGGGCCGCGAATTCCCTGGCCACCCGCTTGCCGTCCGCAGTGGCATCGTTGCCGATCGACTGCACCACGACGACGCCGGCGTGCGGTGCTACCTTCGCGCCAGTTTCTTCCCTGTCCGACTCCTGTAGATCGCCGGTGACCGTATCCTTCGGCTCCGGCTTCCGATTGGCCGCATTTTCTTCGCCAAGATCTCTGATCGCCCGCTTGAACTGCCATTCGAAGGCGTAGGGTTGGTTTTCCGCGCGGATGCCGGAGCCGCCCGCGGCAATGCCGGCGCGCTTCCAATCATCAAGATGGGTTGAATAGACCGCCCAGCTGAGCGACCGCCAGATCAGCGTTGGCGGCTTCTTCTGACCAATCTCTTGGAAGGCAAGCCGCGCCATCTCGCAAGCGACCAGCGCCGCAGCCCCTGGGTCGCCGTAGCTCGCGCGGTAGAAACGGCAGCGCAGCCGACAGCCATGTACCGGAAAGCGCTTCGAATCCTCGATGCCGTCCAGAAGCGCCTCGAGCATTGCGAGGCCGTCCTCGCTCGGATCGCCCGCCAGCTTGTCGAGGACCTCGACCAGTGGCAGCAGGACCGGCCGCTTGCGCTTGCTCAAGCGGCGCGACAGCCGGCTGGCATATTCGCGGATGTCTTCGCCGCGCGCCTCGCGAAAAAACGGCATGCCGCGCAGCAGCTCCTCTTCGCTCGGCAGATGGAGCCCCGCCTTCGCTGCCTTGAATCGGCGCAGGTAGCGCCGATCGCTGGGTGTCGCTTCGTCCACCACGGGCGGAGCCTCAGGAGTGAAGATCATCGTGGCCGGCCGGGCGCCCAAGCCGATACCAGCGCGACAGCGTGCGCGCCCAGCTGCGCTCCTCCGAGATCAGCCACAGGTCAGAGGTACCGATCATCCGGTTCTCGCCCGGCAGCCGCGGATGCCCGGTCGACAGGCCGACAAGACAGGGGATCGGGCGGCGGCCAAGGATCCACCGATCGAGAAGCGGCGCCTCTCCCTCGACGAGGTCTTCCGGAGCCAGGCCGCGGCCGATGGCCTCCATGTCTGCGACAAGCGCTGAAAGCCGCGCGAGCTCGAGCGCGAAGGTGGGACCTTGTTCCTTGCGGATGCTGAATGCCACCATGCTCTGCCTCCGGGCTCCGGCCAAGGTGTCGGGGGAAACCGAGTCCTTGGCGATTCGTCGAAATGGAGCCCTTCCATGCGGCGTCGGAGGGGCCGGCGTCAACCGGCCTATTCAGGCGCCCAACCGGCTGTCGCGGCGTCGCGACGCCTGGACGCACAGGATTCGCCCACTGGCGAAGTCAGTTGCTGCCCGCTAGAAGCCGATTATGCAGGCTTCCTACGACCTCCTCCGCGCCGCACGAGTGGCGCTCGACATGAGCACTGACGATCTCACCAGGAAGGCGGGCATCAGCAAGCGCTCCCTCGTGCGCATCGAGGCCTGCGAGCCCGTCGGCCTCGAGATCAGCATGCGCGTCCAAAAGGCTCTGGAACAGGCTGGGGTGGAGTTCCTGCCCGAGACGGAGACGGAAGGACCGGGGATCAGGGTCCGGAAAGGTATCGTGAGAAAGGTCGGGTTTCAGATCGACGGGCAGTAGGGGCTTAGGAATTGCTCATGCGGCTTCCCAGACCTGGTTTAGGATTCGGGCGGCGAGCGCTGCTTTGTCCTGCGGCAGGAACCGTCCATAATGCTTGGCGACCATTTCCGGCGTGTTCTGGATCGCGTAGCTCGCCTGCAAGCACGTCACGGATGTTGTGCGGCCCGTGAGGCAAACGTCCCTTGATGACCCCACGCCCGGTGTAGGAAATGCTGGTGACCTTTACGGTTTTGACGAAGAAGGTTCCCGGATCAGGAACTCCCTTGAGAAGCCAGCCGTCTCTACCTAGGCGTCGATATATCGGTAGAGGTAGCCGATATCCGGCAGCACCAGCCGAAACAGTTCGCGTTCTTGAAGGCGACGACGGTATGAATACCTCCCATCCATGATCTCTCGTTCGCTCCAGCGCAGTTCCCCGACCTTCATGCCAGCCAATTGTCGTTGGGAGTTTGGCAGCTTTCCCTTCGTAACGAGCAAAGATCAAACGCGCCCATCCCGACCAGAAAAGCGCAACCACGTAAGCACGGCGCCCTTAACCGAATGAAGCGTTTCTCGGACTGTTCTCAAAGCGCCTGCGGCGGGCTCGGGAGATCTGCATGAACTATCGCGACACACTACCCGCGACCTGCCACCAAGGTGCGCGGATGGGGGCGGCTACGGCACAATTTGGGTAGTGCGCCGCCCCCACCCGCTTGTGTCGCAGTTAAAGCTAGCCACTTCCGCTCAAACGGATTTCGGTAGCTATCGGTAGCTATCCAGTCACCCTTAAAAGAGCGGCAGATTCCTAATCTGCAGGTCACAGGTTCGATTCCTGTCGGGATCACCAATTTTTTCAACCACTTAGGGGGACTGTCGCCGTACTTTTCCGAGGATTGTTAGACAATATTGGTACGGCAAATTCCGCATACGCTGTGGTTTGGGCGCCCAGAAAGCAACGGCTTGCTGCTGTGTGAGGCACAGGTGCCAAATTGAGTCGGGAATGCCGACATACCCATACAGTCCACTCCTGGGTCCACGGAGACCCGGAAAGTCAACCTCGCAGGTGCAGGTTGGCGGGTCAGTAGCGGTCGACTTCGATGACAGCATCGGCAAACTCCCGCGGAGCTTCCTGCGGCAGATTGTGTCCTATGCCGCCGCTGATGAGCCTGTGCGAATATCTGCCGGAGAACTTTTTGGCGTAGGAACTGGCGTCCGGATGTGGCGCGCCATTGGCATCGCCTTCAAGGGTGATGGCGGGCACGGTAATGACCGGGCCTTGGGCGAGCCGCTTTTCCAGATCGTCGTATTTCGGCTCGCCTTCGGCAAGCCCGAGCCGCCAGCGGTAGTTGTGGATGACGATGCTGACATGATCCGGATTGTCGAAGGCCACGGCACTGCGCTCGAAGGTGGCATCGTCGAAATTCCACTGCGGCGAAGCGAGCTGCCAGATGAGCTTGGCGAAGTCGCGCGTGTATTTCTCGTAGCCGGCACGGCCGCGGTCCGTAGCGAAATAATATTGATACCACCATTGCAGCTCCGCCTTCGGCGGCAGCGGCAGTGTGCCGACTTGCTGGTTGCCAATGAGATAGCCGCTCACCGAGACTATCGCCTTGCAGCGTTCAGGCCAGAGCGCGGCGACCACGTTCGCCGTCCGGGCGCCCCAGTCGCAGCCGGCGATCGTGGCCCTTTCGATTCCTAGCGCGTCCATCAGAGCGATCGCATCCCCTGCGAGCGCCGACTGCTGGCCGTTGCGCATCGCCTCGTCCGATAGGAAGCGCGTGGCGCCGTAGCCGCGCAGGTACGGCACAATCACGCGGTGCCCCTTTGCGGCAAGCAGGGGCGCCACGTCGACGTAGGTGTGAATGTCGTAAGGCCAGCCATGGAGCAGGATGACGGGTGCGCCGTCGGCGGGCCCTAGCTCCGCATATCCGACGCTCAATGCTCCGGCATTGACCTGCCTGAGCGAGCCGAATGATCTCTGCGCCGCTTGTATCGCAGACGCCGTCGCCTGGTTCGTCCAACTGGCTGCCGCCTTTGCCGGCGCGTTCAAGCCCAACTCGGTGGCGGCTGCGAACGTCATTGCCGCAGCACCAACAATGCGTCGGCGACTATGGTCGATCATCTCGGGAGCCTTGCTCTTATGCATGATGAAGCCTCTGTGATTGCGATGACCGACAGGCGACTACCCGCTGCATCGGCCGACAAGAAAGCGTTGCCTATTTCGACGGCGGCTTCGTCGACGCAAGTATTGAAATCGCGCGATTACGTGGCAGTGCTTCGACTTCAGATTGAATATGCGGGAAGGTCAGGGTGAGCGCTTCCTCGGCGTCCATCCTCAGAAATTCGGGACGTAACCCATCGCCGCGTTTGACAGCGATTGGATGCAGTGCCTGCAGAAGCGGCCGCATGGAACAGACTCCTTCGTTGTGTTCTGGCTCGGGCGTGTTGTGGCTGGCATGATGCGGCGCCAACCTCGCGATTAGACGAGGCCCTCGCGTTCCATCGCGACGCGCACAGCCGGACGGGCAGCCATTCGGGCGCGCAGGGATTCCAACGGTGCAGGGATCGGGATGTGGAACCGCACGACCCAGAGCAGCATCACGAAAAGATAGAAATCCGCGACGCTCGGTTTGTCGCCGAACATATAGTCGGTCTTCATGCCGTCGACGAACAAGTCGAATTGCATTGCAATCGCTGCGCTCGCCTTGGCCTTTTCCGCATCGCTGCCCTGGTGCCACATGGGCTTGAAGCTTCGGTGTATTTCGGTTGAAACGTAGGTCAGCGCCTCCAGAACGCGGGTACGACCCAGCGGCCCTTCCACGCCCAGCTCTGGATATTGCGACGCGATCCAGTCGAGTACCGCGACATTTTCTGTCAGCGTCTCCCCGTTATCCAGCACGAGGGCGGGAACATATCCCTTGCGCGTGATGACGGTGAAATCATCCCCGGATGCCGTTCGTTTCGTCTTGAGGTTCACCGTTTCGCGTTCGAAGGAAGCGCCAGCCTCTTGTAGTGCGATGTGGTCGGCCAGGCTGCAGGCGAGAGGGCTATAGTAGAGCTCCACCGTCTTTCCTTTTCTGAACCCGATTGCGTTCCGTTGTTTGGCCGCTGGGCGGGAACCTCCCAACGCCGTGCGCTGGACGTCATCCTGACCGGCGGCCTCGAGAAGAAAGCCGCTCCAGAAAGTTCGCACTTCGCGGAAGGCACGGCCACGACACCGACAGGTAGGTGCGCCTATGCCGAGGTATGAACAGGCTGAAACAATTGTTCTGAGGCCGCCGTGCGCACCGAGCCGCATGTTCGATCCCAGATCCGGGTTAGGGACCGCAAAATGGGTCGTCGCACCCGTTGGAACGAAAAGCGGGCGTTGGTCGACAGCTGTTCTAGGGGGCTGGAAATTGAAACGAGGATCCTGCCACCGTGCATGGCGTCCCTCGATAGTCCGGCCAATCCTTCGCTCAGGAAGCCATAAACAAAAGTATTGGAAGCACGTGCCTTTGGCACGATGGCTCACATCCCGCCGCGGCCGGCATATTTCAACCCGACATGAGGAAACTCAAATGGCAAGCCGACACGCTGACCTTGCTTGCTCGCTCTCCGCCGACGCGATGAAGCGGCTTTTTTCCAATCACAGGAGCAGCCGTTATGGCCGACCTTTCCAAATCCGAAACCCGCACCACCGAGGCGGTCGAGGTCGATGTCTCTTCGCTGACGCCGGGCATGTCGCTCTTCGTCAGCTGGCACGGCCAGCCGGTGGTCGTGCGCAACCGCACCGAAAAGGAAATGATGGATAGCCAGGCGGTCAACCTGGCCGATCTCAATGACCCGATCGCCCGCAACGCCAACCTTCCCGCCGCCGCGCCGGCGACGGACGCCAACCGCGCCACCCCCGGCAAGGAAGCCTGGATGGTGATGGTCCAGGTCTGCACCCATTCCGGCTGCATCCCGCTCGGTCAGCAAGGCGATTTCGGCGGCTGGCTCTGCCCGTGCCACGGCTCGCAATACGACACCGCCGGCCGAATCCGCAAAGGCCCGGCGCCCGAGAACATGGCGATCCCGGTCTACCAGTTCGTTTCCGACACCAAGATCCGTATCGGCTGAGGCAGGGGGATATTTCGATGAGCGAGGGACACTCCACCTACACGCCGAAGTCCGGCATCGAGCGCTGGTTCGACGCCCGCCTGCCGCTGCCGCGGCTGGTGCACGATTCCTTCATCGTCTATCCCGTCCCGCGCAACCTGAACTACGCCTATACCTTTGGCGGCATTCTCACGATCATGCTGGCTTCGCAGATCATCACCGGCATCGTGCTGGCCATGCACTACGCGGCCGACACTGGTCTCGCCTTCGATTCGGTCGAGAAGATCATGCGCGACGTGAATTCGGGATGGCTCTTGCGCTATCTGCATTCGAACGGCGCGTCGTTCTTCTTCATCGCCGTCTATATCCACATCTGCCGAGGGCTCTATTACGGCTCCTACAAGGCGCCGCGTGAGCTTCTGTGGGTGCTTGGCTGCACCAACTTTCTGCTGATGATGGCGACAGCCTTCATGGGCTACGTGCTGCCTTGGGGGCAGATGTCGTTTTGGGGCGCTACAGTCATCACCAACTTCTTCACCGCCATCCCGTTGGTCGGCGACTGGATCCAGCAGTTGCTGCTTGGCGGCTTCGCGGTCGACAATCCGACCCTCAATCGCTTCTTTGCACTCCACTACTTGCTGCCATTCATGCTTGCCGGGGTGGTGACATTGCATATCTGGGCGCTTCACGTAGTCGGCCAGAACAATCCGACCGGCATTGATGTAAAATCGACGGCCGATGTCGTGGACTTCACGCCCCACGCCACCGTCAAGGACGCGTTCGGCATGACCGTGTTTCTTTTTGTCTTCGCCTACTTCGTCTTCTACCTGCCGAACTATCTTGGTCATCCGGACAACCAGACAGTCGCTAACCCACTGAAGACGCCCGCCCATATCGTGCCCGAATGGTACTTCCTGCCGTTCTACGCGATCCTGCGCGCGATAACCTTCAATGTCGGGCCGATCGATTCAAAACTCGGCGGCGTGCTAGCGATGTTCGGCTCAATCGCGGTGCTGTTCCTGGTGCCGTGGCTCGACACCTCGAAGGTCCGCTCGGCGGTCTACCGGCCCTGGTACCGGGCATTCTTCTGGCTGTTCGTGGCCAACGCCCTCTTTCTTGGCTGGCTCGGCTCACGGCCGGCGGAAGGAGCCTACGTGGTCATGTCCCAGTTGGCGACGCTTTACTATTTTGCGTTCTTCGTCGTCGTCATGCCGCTGCTCGGCCTGATCGAGACGCCGCGGCGGCTGCCGAATTCGATCACCGAAGCGGTTCTCGAAAAGAACAAGGCCAGTGGCACAGGCGAGATCGCCGGGCCGGAGACCAAACGCTGATTGGTGGGGCATCAACGCGCATTCTCCCCACCCACATGATCAGGCGCCAATAGAAAAACACCTGGACGCGTCCCAGCCACTCCATGTCGTACCGAACGGCAAGCGGCCCTTGAGTGCGCGACAGGCATTTGCCGCTGTCCGAGGCAGAAAAATAGAGACCACTGTTATGATCGACCTGGGCTCGGTGGTGAACTGGTGGAACTCTCCCCTGCTCTACATCGTGTTGGTCGGCCTCGCCGGTATCGCCGTTTGGGCAATCATTCCGAGACGCTCCGCCAATGCGAGGCTGATCGCACAGATCGCCTTTTTCCTCGCGATGTCGGTTATGATTCTCGACCTCGGCGTCGTTCCGTACGAAACCGCAAGGGGTGATCAGACAACCGGCGGAGCGATCCTCGTCGGATTGGTCAAGCTGCTCTGGTGGGTTCACCTTGCCTGGGCGCTGATCGGCTTTGTCCGCATCTATCTCGTCGTCGAGCGAAAGCCGCGCGAGGCGCGTCTCCTGCAAGACCTCGTCGTCGGCATCGTTTACGTTGGAATGCTCCTGTCGATCCTGGCATTCGTCTTTGCCGTGCCGGTCGGAACGCTCATCACGACGTCGGGCGTTTTTGCCATCATCCTGGGATTGGCGCTCCAGAACACGCTCGGTGACTTGTTTTCGGGGATCGCGCTTAACGTCGGGCGCCCCTATGTGCTTGGAAACTGGATCATTCTGAGCGACGGAACCGAAGGCCGCGTTGTCGAGACCAATTGGCAGTCGACGCATCTGCTTACCCCGGCCCATGACGTTGTAGCGGTGCCGAACAGCCTTCTCGCTAAAATCAGTGTTACGAATGTCAGCAACCCAGACGAGAGCCACGGACTTGCCGTGACCGTCAGGATGGCGCCAACCAAGACGCCGGCGATCGTCGTAGACCTCATGCGTACCGTCCTTCTGAGCTGCAACTCAATTCTCAAGGAGCCTCCGCCTACGGTTGCGATCGCAAGCCTGGATGCGGCGGCAATCGAGGTCCAGCTCTTTTTTCGCGTCAAAAATCTCGACCAACAAGGTGCGGCCAGGAACGAGATCTTCGATCTGATCTATCGCCATTCGAAGTCGGCCGGCATGCTGCTGGCGATGCCGATTTCCGCTTCGGTTGCCGTGACCAACCTGCCGAGCGACGAGGCGGCACCCCCGGGCTTCACCCCGATCGAACTTATCAAGGCCGTACCGATATTCTCGGTGTTGACGGATGCCGAACAGGAGTCGCTCGCCGCAACGGTCTCTGTTCGCATTTACCGCAGGGGCGACATCATCGTCCGGCAAGGGGAGATCCTGCCGTCCCTGATGATCGTTCGGACAGGCGTTATCGTCCGGCAACGTGTCGAAGGCGATTCCAGCCCGCAGGAAATCGGGCGCCTCTCGCCCGGCGAGTTCTTCGGCGAGACCGGTCTGCTCGCCGGCTTTGGCGAGATGTCGACGTTGCGGGCAATGACCCACGTCGTCGTTTACGAAATAGACCAGAAAAGCTTCGCACCCTTGCTGCTCGAGAGGTCTGAGATGGCCGAAGATCTTGCGGCGATCCTGTCGACGGGAACGTCGACTTCCGGCGAAAGGGGCATCCACGCACAGCAGCACGCGAGTTCGAAACTGGCGCTGCTCCAAGCCATTCAGACGGTCTTTCGCGCCGTTCCATTCAAGCGCGTTCGAGCACCTCGCCGACAGAGCATGCAAAAGGATAGAGACCCATGACCGGCCACTAAGCGGCATCGTTGGCATCGACAAGGTCATCCTGCCAGGGATCCATGACCTTGCAGATGGATTGAAGCGCAGTGTGCAAGGATATGCCGAATATGGTCTGGAGACGCGCGACGGCAGGCGCAGGGCAACAGCTAAGATATCAGGTTGAGTTCATTCATCGTATCTTCGTCGAGCAGACCGTCGAACCAGACATCAAAGATCGTCTCGAGCAGGAATTCGTTGCTTGCTTCGGAAAACAGCGTCAGAGACGCGTGCAATTTCTTGGCATCGTCATCACCGAAGACGGCATGAGCGCTCAAGTCGGAGAGCCTTTGCAAGGTGCCAACGCATTCCCGATAACGACCTCCCAGTATTGGAGATGAGAGATAGGCGCCCGCTTCGTCGAGTGACGTGATTGCATACGGCTCAGGCGCAGCGTCGCCTCGTCTTGTAGCCAACCTCGGGAAGATGAACTCCATATACGGCGTGCACATCATCCCTCGACGTAGGATGCCCAGCGCATCCTCATAAACGCTATCCTGTGCGCTGACGAACCGCTGCAGATTGTATTCGTCATTCATTTCGGATGAGACCTTTCTTCGCGAACAGCCTCTGCTTATCCGTCGACGACATCGGCATATTCTGGGTGCTTGGCGAAGAACCGGCTCATGAAGGGGCATTTCAAGATCGCTTTGCGGCCGGTCTTGCGGAGCAGCTCAAACGTGCCCTGCGCCAGGCGCGACGCGATTCCTTGTCCGGAGAACTCCGACGGGACTTCGGTGTGGATCAGCGCAACCTTTCCGCTCTCGATCCGATAGTAGGCCGAAGCAAGAATTTCGCCGTCGATCGGCAGCTCGAAGCGATGCTGTTGAGCGTTTTCAACGACTTTTGCATCCATCTTCCGATTCTCGATTGTGCGTCCGTTCATCCGTGCGTAGAGGTCGCCTAAGGCAGGTTGACTGATCGTGTCGCGTCGATATCCGATCGCATGGCAGGCAACCGCAATATCACGGTTGTGCCTGACCCCAGCGTGCTCTCGATCTCGACACTTCCGCCTGACTGCTCGGCGAAACGCTTCACCATCGGCAAGCCGACACCGCCCAGGCCCTCGCCTTTTGTCGTGAAGAAGGGATCGAAGGCGCAGGCGATCGTCTCGCGGCTCATTCCAATGCCGTTGTCCGTGACTCGAAGATCGATCCGTGTGGCTTTGGAGCCCGCAACGATTGCGGCCGCGTCAATCGAGATCAAACCGCCGTTCGGCATTGCATCGCGCGCGTTGAACACGAGGTTTAGAACCGCGTTTTGCAGATCCATGCGATCGCATTTTGCCAAGGGCAGATCGGACCTGGCTCGAACCTCAAGACCGATGTTGGGGTCCCATGTGGTTCGGATGAAGGTTTCGATCTCAGCCAGACACACTGCTACGTTCGTATGTTCAATTTCAGCGTGTCCGTCTCGCGCCAGGCTGATGGTATGCCGGACAAGCCCGCCAGCTCGTTCCAGGGCCGTCCTGGCGCTGGCGATTGCGAGCACAAGCGCCGGGGTCGCTGAGACGCCCGGGTCGCGAGCCAGCCGGTTCAATGCAGATGAAGCGACCTGAATCAGATTGCCCAGGTCATGAACGATGCCAGCTGTCGATAGCTGCATGGGCGCACCGTCCGGAACAACATTGGCGGGGCGGTCGAAGACATCTATTTTTACTTCTGCGCGTGACATTCCATTCCCCGTTTGCTCGGTCGACATTTAGTCGTGTGATGGGTATCTGCGGTCGGTGGTATCCTGTCGCCTAGTATGGAGGTCGCGAGGCGGTGTCCTGCTGATGCGCTATTGGTAGCCGATACCGCCAATGTAGTTGGCGAGCAGCCGCTCCTGGAGCTCCTCTTGTTCGAAGAGCGCCTTCATCGCATCGCGGATGTCGAGAATGCCAAGCGGTTTCGAACCAGCGCCGAGAACCGGAATGTTCTGAAGTCGTTGCGCGACCATGGTCTGCCAGACTGAATGGACGTCGTCTTCGGGACCGCAGGAGACGATGGACCGGCTCATCAATGTCGATACGGTGGCTTCCGCCGATCCTGAATTCGCCAGATGACGCACGAGGTCGGACTTGCTCAACACACCTGCCGCCTCCCCGCTGCCGTGGCACACGACGACCAGGCCTATGGCTGGGTTGGAAAATGAGAGCGCAGCATTCCTCAGCGTGGCGTCGACGTCGACGACCATGAGGCGGGCCGATATCACTGGATGCAGACTGTCAATGCGCATGACGTCCTCCATGGAGCGCCTCGCGGCCGCAGCCGGAGGATAGGTGTTTTATTGGATAGCTCACTCGCCACGTTCGAAACTCCGCCGGTCGCGGGAGATTGCGCCAGTCTCAAAACCTGCCGCGACTTGGCTGCCGAATTTGTCAGAATGGCGCGCCAACAGAGCGCCACTCTGACCCGTTCCAATAAGGTTAGCTGAGCGCAGCCTTGCTCAGGCCGAACTTCACATCCACCGAGCCGGGTACGGGTTTGAAGGCGATGTTCAGACGGTTCCAGGAATTGACCGCTATGACGACGAAGGTCAGATCGGAAATTTCCTTCTCGGAAAGCTGTGTCCTGACCCGCTCATAGATCTCGTCCGCAACACCCTGCTCGGGCAGCTTGGTCAGGATTTCCGTCCATGCCAGGGCTGCGCGCTCACGCGGCACGAACAATGTCGAATCCCGCCACGCCGCGAGGTGGTAAAGGCGCAGCTCGCGCTCGCCATGAATCTTCGCCTGCTTGACATGCATATCAAGGCAGAAGGTGCACCCATTGATCTGAGCAGCTCGGATGGCGACAAGGTCGCGGATTGGTTCTTCGATCGACCCCTCGCGTGTCGCACCGAGTAACTCGATGAACTTCTTGAGAAGTTCAGGCGACTGCTCCGCATAGTCCGCGCGCGGGGCCACGGCCTTCCCTTTCGGAGCATTTCGGGCTGCTGGTACTGCAATGTTCATTACTTGTCTCCTTGCCGGATCTTGCATCAATGTGCATCCGAATGATGCCCGACCACGGGAAATGTTGCTACGATTCCGACGATAAGTGTTGCCGTTCGATTGGTTGAGGTGAATAAACCGAAGTATAGGTGTCGACGGAAATTGGCGCTCCAGGCGCCAGGAGTGACTTCGCCGGCCTTGCGCGGCCGTACGCGCGACGCATGGCGTTGGTCGAGAAACCTATCCGAACGAGCAAAGTGCCGCGAAACTGCGTCTACTCTTCGAAGGCCGTCTTCATCACAAAATCAACTGCCGAAGGGGCCTTGTAGCCGGAAACAAAGCGCTCGCCGAAATCCCGGGCAAAGTTATCGTACGTCGTTTCCGGCCTGGTCTTGGCTATATGGCAAAAGCACCGCGACATCCGTTGCTTCATTCCGAGACGCGGGAATTCGCCGACGATCTTTGCAATCTCGGCGGAGGAAATGAGGCTGTATTGCAAGCCGACGACGTCGAGGCAGGTGCCAGCGGTGCACAGAGCCACCTCAGCCTCCTTGTAGAGGCCGATTGATGGCGTCGAATTGAGGGCGACGCTGTCCCAGATCAATTGAGCGCGCCGCTCGTCGAAGCCGCCTTCCCGAACGAAAGTCCGGGCTAGATCGGCGCCTTCCACCTCGAAACGACGCGGCCCGGCGAAGTTCTCATTGAGCGTGATGTCGTGCAACAGGGTTCCGACGGCAACGACTTCCGCATCATGCTCGACGTTCTGAATCTGTCCGATCCGTGTCGCGAAAAGCCAGGATCGGACCACGTGGTTGAACAAATAGGGTTCACATTTCTGGCGGGCGTATTCGATCGCCTGATCGATGAGTGGTGTATCGGCGACCGCGACCCCCGCGAGTATCCGACCAGTGAACGCGTTCATGTCAGTGACCCTTTTCTTCCCGCACGTGGTGCGCCCCGATTTTCCGGGGCGCTCCGATTTCACTTCCCGTATATCGTCAGGTCCTTCTCGCTGGTATCGACGACGAAGATCGCAAGCAGGCGAGCGCGTTCCGTCTTGCTCGCGTTTTCGCTGACGGAATGATGGTCGCCCGGAAATTCAGAGAAACTTTCGCCGGCGCGATATGTCGTTACGGGTCCATCGTTGACCTGACTTCGGATCGCCCCCTCCAGGACTGTCGCGTAAATGAACGCGGAATTCGGATGGGTGTGGGCCGGCGATGTACCGCCCGGCTCGTACTCGACAAGCACGGCTTTCATGCTCTTGCCAGGCACGTTCGGAAGAGCCTGGTCGTAGACCAGCTTCACGCTTGCATCATCACCGGCCGTCGCTGCGGTGACAGAAGCGGTGGCGAGCGCCGCCACGCAGAGGAGTGTCTTGATCATGTCGGTGTCCTGTTTGTAAAAAGTGAATGGGAGAGACAGCCAATCTAGTGGAGATGAGCTCGGCGTTCCCTCTTCTGGCTGCTTATTTCTGGGATGCTGACCGGCTGAGCCAATCATCGAAGTGTATGGCGCCTATGCGAGCGTTCTCGCCTGGGAGAAGCGTTCCTTCGTCGATTTCCACTGCGCCGTAGTAGAGCGCGTGAGGATCCACGACCAGTTTGCGAGGGTCCTTGGTAGCCTTCAGGAATCGCGCAACAAGTTCGCTGAGACGCACGCGCTCAGGACCGGCAATCTCGATCATGCCATTGAGTGGCTCGGCAAGCGCGGCGTCCGCCATCGCCTCAGCGACATCGTCGGCTGCCATCGGTTGGAAATACGCCGGGGACATATGGATGGTATCCCCAACCGCGCCTGTGTTTGCGATTGCGGACGTGAATTCGAAAAACTGCGTCGCGTGAACGATCGTGTAGGGAATTCCGGACTCCTTGATCAGTTTTTCCTGGAGCATCTTGCCGCGGAAATAGCCCATGCCCTGCAGTCGGTCTGTGCCGACGACGGACAGCGCAACGTGATGGCGAACGCCGGCGCTCGTTTCGGCTGCAAAAAGATTGCGCCCGGACGCCTCGAAGAACTCCATGGCGGCCTTTTCCTCGAACGACGGCGAATTTGCGAGGTCGACGACGACCTGCGCACCTGCAAGCGCGGCGGCGAGACCCTCTCCCGTGACGGTGTTCACTCCCGAGTTCGGCGACGCCGGAAGCACGTCGTGTCCTTTGTTTCGCAGTCTCTCCACAGTCTTTGAGCCGATCAGCCCTGTTCCGCCGATGACGACGATTTTCATGTCTAATCTCCTGGTCTTGCGGGTTGGAATTGGATTGCTTGATCGAACAGCGACGTGTCCGGCCATCTGCTCACTGTGCCGATGCTGCGTCCTCGATCAGCGAGGCGACCTCGCCGGGATGCGAGACCATCACAGCGTGGGATGCACCCTCGATGACGACGGTTTTCACGGCGTGCGCGCGCTTCGCCATGAAGCTCATGACGGCTGGCGGGATGTTGCGGTCATCCGAGCCGTAGATCATGTAGGACGGCACTGACTTCCATGCGGCGACGCCCGCGGCCTCAGCCAAAGCTGCCTGCGCAACAGGGCGTTGCGTGGCTGCCATGAGCAAAGCCTGCTCTTCCGGGACGTCGGCGGCGAACTGGGCGCGGAACTTGTCCGGCTGGATGAACAGATCCTGCCCGCCATCCGGCAGCGCGACTGGGACAATTGCGCTCCCCAAAGTACTGCCGGGAAACATGCCGGAAAGCGTGAAGGCCGATTCGCCGGTATCCGGAGCGAATCCTGCCACGTAGACAAGGGCCTTGACATTGGCGTTGCCATTGGCGGCCTCGGTGATGACAGGTCCGCCGTAGGAATGGCCAACCAGCACGACCGGCCCGGAAACCGACCGAACGATGGCTGACACCGCTGCGGCATCGCCGGCGACGCTGCGAAGCGGATTGGCTGCAGCTATCGCGACGTAACCGTCCGCACTGAGTTTGGTGATGACTGCGTCCCAGCTCGACGACTCGGCGAAGGCGCCGTGCACCAGCACGATCGTCGCCTTGGGCTGAGGACCCGCGGCCTGCGCCATCGCGCTGCCCGACACAGCAAGCGCAGCGGTGAGCGCCAGGACTCCAGTGATATTTGGCATTGCTTTCTCCTTCGTGGCTGTCGTGACCGGTGGGAGGAGAATGCGCCGACGCCGCGTGCGAGCCTATTCTACGGAAGGGTCTGTCATCCGATGCCAAGGTACAGGGTAGGTCATCACGGGATCGGGGAAGTGTGGGAGGAGGCCCCGATTTCCATGCTTCGGTGTGAGGTATCTATCGTTGGTGTGGAAAGCCAGCAGACGCCGGCACAGGAACCGCGGCCGCCGGCCAGCGGATGGCTGCGCTAACTCTTCACAGTCCGGCGCGAAGGTCTCTGGCGAAGAGAATTCACACTTACGGCGGGCCGGCACCCTAGTCTTGGACGGTATCCGATCGACGGATTCCTAGCCATCGTCGCAGAATTTCTACGGACCGACGATCGAAATCACGCACGCCCGCATTTACCGAATTCACGCTATTGCCCGGCGATCTTGGGCTTCCTGCCTAGACTACTCTGGGCCGTGTGCTCATGAAATCCCCGCCCCGCTTCGCTCCGAAAAGCAAAACGGCGTGGGGACACTCTACATACCGCCCGCCGCACCTGCATGCTGCCGGAGCACAAGCCGGTGCGGCGGGGGCGCGAGATGATCGACCTGCTCGCGATAGAGGAGCCGCCGGCGAAAGTTCGGGCGGTGTCGTATGAGGCAGAGATCGATCAGTTGTTCAAACGCATGCGGTCGTCTGGTTCGGCCCTAACCGAACAAGCGGTCAGTAGTCCCAGACGGCCGGTATGCAACGAAAGGCGTCGCCGTCGACCGCCACATGGCAGACGGACGGGAACGACAGGTGTGTGGCCACCAGCGGCTCGCGGGTCGCCGCCAGCTCCCGCAAAAGACTGACTCGGACGCGGGCCGCCTCTTCGGGGTCGTGTTCGAAGCCGTTGTGCCAGTCGGGGCGGTCGAACCCGACCTGGAATACGGCGTCGCCGGCGAACGTCAGCCGGTCGCCGCCGGACGCGAGGCGGACCACGCTGTGTCCCGGGGTGTGGCCGCCGGTGCGACGGACGACTACCCCCGGCGCCACCTCGTACTCATCCTCGAACGGCCGCAACTGGTTGTGGTACTCGTTCACGAACCGCTTGGCCGTCCGCCGAAGCGCGTCCGGGAACCCCTGCGGCATTGAGGCCCGAGAGAAATCGGGCGACTCCCAGAATTTGAGCTCGGCGGCCGCCACGTGGATCCGCAGATCCGGACGCAGTTGGTCTTTCACCCCCTCGACGAGCAGCCCACCAATGTGGTCCATATGCATGTGGGTAAGCACCACGTCGGTCACGGATGCGAGATCGATGCCGGCGGCCTCCAGTCGCTGGCCCAACCGGCCGGCCTGCGGCAAGTGCAAGTCCGGGTCCATCCCCAGCCCAGCGTCGACGAGTATGGTCCGGCCGCCGCTACGCACCACGATCACGTTCAGCGGCCACTCGAGTATTTCCGGCGGCAGGAACATGTCCTCCAGCCAGGCCGCCCGGATGGCCGGGTCGACGTTGTGTGCCATAACCGGGGCTGGTATCGGTAGCACTCCATCACTGACCACCATTACGTCAATGTCGCCGACCCGCAGCGCGTAACGCGACGGAACCAGCTCTTCGGACCCCGGTCTACCGGGCTGTGAGGTGTTGTCCAAGCTCATGTTTGTCTCCTGCTGATCGCCTTATCCACGGCCGTATCGGCCACCTCCGCCGCTGGCTCCCATGGGTTGGCACGCGCCTCCATGGCCAGCCACTGGCGTCGGTGGAGGAAGTTGCACCGCATCGGCCCGCGCGGCCATCGAACAGAAGCGTCGGTCTCGCCATGCGAAGGTCTATAGCGGACCCGTTGCGAGCATGGGTGACCTCCCGCAAACGGCTATGATGCAGTCGACGCGCGCCCTCAACATAGCGTTTTACGCATCTCTTTGGTCGGTACGCTGGTCGAAACGAGCAAGGCCTGCGCAGCCGAAAATCCTGCACTCGCAACGACATTGTTCCCTGAACTTTGGCCTACACTCCCCGATTCCTTTGTGCTGCCTAGACAGTCAGATCGTCTGATCGTCTGGCATCGGAGCGGCGATTATTTTGTTGTAGCACTGATAGTCAAAAATCAACAAAGGAATTGTCAAATGAAAACGAGCGCCCTTACTGCCGCTGCTCTTCTTATTTCAGCAGGAGTCGCTTTCGCCGGAAGCGACCACTATGGATCGAACGGGGATCAGCAGCCTGCAGCTGCCACTGACTACATGCATACTTTATCGACCAAGAAGGCTGCCAATGATGCTGGCGTTCCGAAAACCGTACGCAAGCCGATGGTTCCCAACGACGAATACGGCCAGGGCATTTGGGGCCGCTGACCCTGACAGTCAGAAATGGAAGGACCGGGACGCGACCTCGGTCCTTCCGCCTGTTTCAACGATACTTGTTGGACTTGTGAATCCGAATTCCCTGGCTGATCCAGCGCCGAGATGGCACGTGCAAACGGCTACCTACGATCGAGAAACTCCTGGCGCTTGGCCGGCCCGACAGCGCTTTGGCCTCACAGGCGCCCAGTGACGACGACCGGCAACTCGACGTAGTGTCGAGCGCCCGCGGCCGCCTCCGCAGCGAGCGGAGCGCGGCCAGAGATCTCCACAACCTCCAACGTTGCCCCTCCCTCAAATGATGACCAGTTCGCTAGGTCGCGGACGAGCTGCGTGTAAGCACAGCCCGTCTGCTCGGCAAAAGTTTCGTGCCTTGGCGGCCGTGGCTCTGGTGGCCGTCCGTACGCCATTTCCGCCTCAGCGTGCTTCCCGTGGCTGCGCCAGCGATCGAGTTCGATGGCGCAGTGGTTCGTTTCTACCGTCCGGGACATGAGCCGACAAAACCAGCAATCGGGCCATCGTTCGGCAACGCGCGCGCACAACGTTTGGCCTCGCGGGCCGCCCGACATGCGATTCAATGTGCGCGAAACGTTGCCAAAAATGGTCATTGTCGCCTCCAGGGAGTCACCGACGACCCGAGTTCGTGATTGAAAGAACGCTATCCCTTGATGAAAGCGAGCAGGTCAGCGTTGACTTGGTCCTGATGGGTGGCTGTGATGCCGTGCGGCGCCCCGGGGTAGTAGATGTCCTTGGCACCTTTGATCAGCCGCGCCGACTTGACTGCAGAGTCCTTGACGGGAACGATCTGGTCGTCCTCGCCGTGCAGGACCAGGGTCGGCACGTCGAACTTCTTGAGATCCTCGGTGAAGTCGGTCTCGGAGAATGCCTTGACGCTTTCATAGGCGTTCAGGAGACCGGCCTGCATGCTCCACAGCCAGAACTGATCGAGCGTCCCCTGCGAAACCTTGGCACCCGGCCTGTTTGCGCCATAAAACAGCGGTGCCAGGTCCCGGTAGTACTGCGAGCGGTCCTTGACGAGGCCAGCCCGTATGCCGTCGAACGCCTCGATCGGCAAACCTTCTGGGTTCGCCGGCGTCTTCACCATGATCGGCGGAACAGCGGCGATAAGAACGGCCTTGGCGACCCGCTTGGTCCCGTGCCGTCCAATATAGCGAGCGACCTCGCCTCCCCCAGTGGAGTGTCCAACCAGCGTGGCGTCCCGAATATCCAGCGCCTCGATCACCGCTGCCAGATCGTCGGCATAGCCATTCATGTCATTGCCAGACGAGGCTTGGCTGGACCGGCCATGGCCGCGGCGGTCGTGCGCAATCACACGGAAACCGTTCTGCGCCAGGAAGAGCATCTGGCCGTCCCAGGCGTCGGAGTTCAGCGGCCAGCCGTGCGAGAACGTTACAACCGGGCCCTTGCCCCAGTCCTTGTAGTAGATTTCGGTGCCGTCCTTGGTCGTGATGGTGCTCATCGTCTTGGTTCCTTTGCTTGGTTGAGAGGTGGAAAGATTTTGCTTTCGGGCAGTTCGGGCCAAAGCAGGGGCAGGCAATCCAGCCGCGACCGTGGCAATCAAGCCGGCCAGCAAGACATCGCGGCGGGATCCGCCAACGGAGAAAAGTCCATCCTTATTCATCGAATCCATCCATGATGTGTGGCTTTGAACATCCGGCACACCATCACGACCATCGAATCGACCTGCACGATCGCGTTCGGGGAGGGGCGGGCGAAGAGCGGTCGAAGCTCGACGGTCGTGATGGTTGTGGAGAGGATGCGCCGATCCGGGCCGCGAACCTATTCTACGGAAGGGTCTGTGATACGATGCCAAGGTGCAGGATGGGCACGCCAAGGCATGAGGATCTTGCTGAGGCAGGCCCAGTTCCTACAGACATACGTCAAGTCGGCTCGGATTGGGACAGGACCGAACGCGGCATGGAGGCGCCGGCTGCTGGTGCATACCAGTATCGTGATTTCGAAGCTTGCTCGATTTGGGCGGAATCAAAAAAAGAGAATAGAAATCGACGCGTCCTGCGGATTCTGAAATTCGCACTGCTCTCGATATGGAACTCATGCGAATTTCAACGTCGGAACATTAGCGGACCTCTACCTGAATCCGCTCTTGCAGAACGATTTAGTCAAGCTGAAGACCCTAGGCCGCGCCGGCCTCGCGCATCGGCGCGGGCAGCGTTTCCCATGCCCGGATCAGCTCGCCGATGGAAGCAGCCTCCATCTTACGCATGACGTTGCCGCGGTGCAGCTTGACCGTCACTTCACTGATGCCGAGGTCGAAGGCGATCTGCTTGTTGAGGCGTCCGCGCGCCACTTCACGCAGAACCTCGCGCTCACGTGGCGTCAGCGTCTCGACGCGCTCGATGTTGCGCTTGACGACCACGGCTAGCGCCCGCCGCTCGGCATCCATCGCAATGCCCGCGATCACGGCGTCAAGCAGCGTTTGGTCCCGCACCGGCTTGGTGAGAAAGTCCACGGCGCCCGCCTTCATCGCCTGGACGGTCATCGGAATGTCGCCATGCCCGGTCAGGAAGATGATGGGCTTGGGGTTTCCGTTTTTCGCCAGATGATGCTGCAGGTCGAGACCGCTTGTCCCCGGCATGCGCACGTCGAGGATCAGGCAGCCGGGGCTGTCCAATATGTCGGCATCAAGCAATTCGCGGGTCGAGGTAAAGCAGACCGGCAGGAAACCCGCCGACAGGATCAATTCGGACAGCGCCTCTCGAACAGACGCATCGTCATCGACAATGATGACAAGCGGCTGCTCCGTTTCACGCCTCTGCTGCTGCGATAACGGCGCCGATTTCCGTAAGAGCGGCTGGTCAACTCTCATGTCTATCCTCGGTTTCTTGGTTGCGTAAAGCGTCGCCGACGGCAGCAAGCAGGGCCTGGCCATCAAAAGGCTTGCGGAAAAACCCGCTGATGCCCTTGGCGCGGTATTGATCGGCTATCTCGTGGCGGCCGGTGATCAGGAACACCGGCAGTTCCGGACACACCTTCTTCACCAGGTCACGAAGTTCAAAGCCGTCCGTGCCGGGCATCCCGATGTCGGTGATGAGCACGTCCACGCCCGACAGCCCGTCGATGAGCAGCGATCCCGCCGACGGGAAGCTGCGGGCCACATAGCCCGCGGACTCCAGAAGGTCCTCGAGCGACTCAAGCAGCCTTGGATCGTCATCTACAACCGCCACGACAGGTCTTCGCTTGGTCACGTTCAGCTCCCTCCCGCTCGGCGCGAGTGAGTGACCGGTATCTCCAGTCTCTCCGCGATACGCACGAGATCGGCGAGCGATGCCGCCGCCATTTTCTGCATCACATTTCTTCTATGGATTTGTAGCGTGACCTCGCTGATCCCCAGTTCGGCAGCTGCCTGCTTGTTGAGAAGACCGCTCACCACCAGCGGCAGCACCTCACGTTCGCGCGGCGTCAGGTCAAGATAGCGTTGCCGCAAGACACCAAGTTCGGCGCGCCCTGATCGCTTTTCCAGATCCTGCGTGATCGCCGCTTGGATTGCGGCCATAAGGTCCGCATCACTAAAGGGCTTGGTCAGGAAATCCACGGCGCCGTGCTTGATCGCACGCACCGAGGATGGGATGTCGCCATGTCCTGTTATGAAAACGATCGGCGGATGATCGCCCTCCGCGATCTGCCTCTGCAGATCAAGGCCGTTAATATCCGGCAACTCTACATCGAGGATGAGGCATGCCGGGGCGTCCGGCTTGTCAGCGCTGACATAGTCGCCGGCCGATCCAAATGCGATGGCGCGCATGCCGTGCGACGCCAGAAGTTCGGTGAGAGCTTCCCGAATGCGTTCATCGTCATCCACAATGAACACAATATGATCATCCATCGTCATGGCGCAGCTTTCGCTTCGACGGGCAATGTGAAGATGAACGTCGCTCCATGCGGCTCGTTCTTCTCCATCCATAATCGCCCGCCGTGAGACTCGATGATCGAACGGCAGATCGCCAACCCCATCCCCATGCCCTGCTCTTTCGTCGTGAAGAACGGCTCGAATATCTTGTCCGGAAACTCGACGCCCGAGCCGTGGTCGCTGATCTCCGTCTGGACCACATCCCCCATTCGGCGCACTCGTATCCTGAGAACCCTGTCGCCCGCTGCAGAGTCCATCGCCTCCATGCCGTTGCGGATGAGGTTGACCAGAACCTGCTGGACCTGGACACGATCGAGCGCGACAAGCGGAAGATTGCTATCGACATCAATGTCCACACGAACGCGACGCCGCGTGGCTTCCTCGGCCATAAGGTTACGCGCCTCCGCCATGACGCTGCCGAGCGTCGTAGAAATCCTGGTGTCCATGGATTGCTTGAACAGTGCGCGGATGCGGCTCACGACGTCGGCGGCGGCGTTGGCGTCGCGGATGATGCGCTCGGCCGTGATCTTGGCACGCTCGAGATTCGGAGGTTCCGCGGACAGCCAACGGTGGCAGGCGTGCGAGTTCGCCACCACGGCGGCCAGCGGCTGGTTCACCTCGTGCGCGATAGAGGCCGAAAGCTCGGCAAGGCTCGCCGCCTGGCTCGCACGTGCAAGTCTTTCTCGCGCCAGACGCAGTTCTTCCTGCATCCGAACCTCACCATCGATGTCCAGGCAGATGACATTCCACTGCACAATGGCGCCTTCGGCGTTGCGCATAGCCGCGGCCCGCGTCTCGACCCAGCGATACTCGCCATCGAAGCGCCGCAGACGGTGCTTCCGCGCATAGGGCTCGCCGGTGGACAACGAATGGGCGTACTGCTCTTTGACACCCGCGACGTCGTCAGGATGAACGCCGGCGTCGAGCGTACCGTTCAGCCGGGACTTTCCCGCACCGTCCAATTCTTCAAGCTCGTATCCGAGGAATTCGCGGAGCTGCTGGCTGCGATATATCGGCTCGCCATCCGGAGCGGCGCAATCGATCAATGCCGGCAGCGTTTCAACCAGCTGCCAGACAAAACGTTCTCTCTCGCGCAGCGCGTCTTGCGTGGCCACGAGATCGTGGATGTCTACGCACACACCATACCACTGGAGAATGGCGCCGTCCTCGCCGCGCAACGGCTCCGCGCGTGTCTCGGTCCAGCGATAGCTCCCGTCCGCCCGCAACTGGCGATACCTTTGAACGTAGGGATCGCCCGTCGCGAATGAATGGCCAATTGCCCGTCTTGCCGCCCCGACGTCCTCCGGATGGATAACGCTCAGGGACGGCGAGCCGTCCGCGTCGGTGATGTCCTTAAGGGTGGCGCCGGTTACGTCGATGAAGCGTTTGTTGACATAAGTCGGCGTTCCTTGGGGTGTCGTGGTCCAGATCAGGGCGGGGACGGTATCAATCAACTGCTGAAGCTGCCGCTCCCGACCGCGCAGCGCCGCCACGGTTTTCTTATAAACGTCGATGTCAAGCGCGATGCCGAACCATCCTGTGATATGACCTTGGCTGTCGCGCGTTGGTCGTGCGGCGGTTCGAGCCCAGACATAGATGCCGGTCGCGCGCCGAAAGCGAAACTCGACATTGAAATGATCGCCGGTCGCCAGGCAGTGACGCCATGCGGCTGCGATCTGGTCATAGTCGTCCGGATGAAGCAGCCGTTTCCAGGCGGTATGACCCTCCTTCAAGGAAGCGTTCAAATCCTCCGGCGTCACCCCGAGGGAATTCTGGGCAAACGGATGCAGGTAGATCCATCTACCGGCCGCATCGAATGCCCATCCGTTGCCGAATATGCTCTCGATGACCTTCGCCGACCGGATTGGTTCGGCTTCGTGTTCACCCAGCGGGTCTAATCCTGTCGTAGTTAGCGGCTCCCTGTCTGTCACCAGATCGTCGATGTCGACACTTACACTGTACCCCGGCTCTGATCGGGTCTCGGTCCAACGATAGTTGCCGTCGGCCTGGAGTTGCCGATGTCTCGTGACTTGGGGGACGCCCGTCCAGAAGGCGCGGGCGGCCGCATGAGCCGTCGCAGTCCGGTCATTCGGATGAACAAGGCTCAGCGAATGCGGTGCGTCGGGCGCGGCTTTTTCCTCGAGCGCCGCACTGGCGACGTCCGCGAATCGCTCACTGACGACGAGCGGAACATCGCCGTCAATAATTGTGCCGTACCATGCAAGGACATGACCTTGGCTGTCACGCAATGGCTGTCCCGAGCTTCTACTCCAACCGTAAGCACCACTCGCGCGTAACATGCGATGTTCGACATTGTAGAGCTCACCTGTTTGCAGGCAGCGACGCCATGTGGCGACAGCGCCCTCATAGTCGTCTGGATGGATTATCCGCCTCCAACCGGAAGGACCCCCTTCCGAAGGCGAATTGAATTCCTCCAGCGTCATGCCGAGAACCGACAACGTCGACGGTGTCACATAGGTGAACCTGCCAGCAGCATCGGTCGCCCATGCGTTGCCGACTACGCTCTCGATGACCTGCGCCGCCCACACTTCATCGGCACTGCGTGACGCCGAGAGACTTTTGGCAATGACTGCCGCAATACAAAGCGCCACGGCAAAGAAGGCCGCCCATAACAATGCGAGATCGCGCATGCCGCCAACGTCGGACCAGGCTGCCAATGCCGAGCCGGCAAGCGCGATCCCGAATATTGCATAGAGGAGTTGAACCGTGCGACCACGCGCATATAGGTTGAGGGCAGCAATCGGGGACAGCAGGCCAAACGGCGTCGCGGTCAGCCAGGAAGCAGCGATCCCGACGACGGATACTCCGATCACAAGGGCCAGGCGTTGTTGGGGAAGCACTGCTGTCATGATCGACGGCTCCTCCAGACAAAAAAGGTCTGGGGATCATCAGGGCTTCGTGTAGCACTTGTTCTCAATATCTGAACCTAACTGGCGAAGTCGCACCCCACACCCTAGTGCCATCACGCCAGCGCCGCATCTTATGGAAATCCATGTATCGGATGGGAGAGTGAGCACGGGGATCGGCCATCTGTCGGCGCCGGGGCCAGAGGCGCCACCGAGCGCGTTCGGCGACACGGTTGTTCGCTGCGCCGACTTTGCCGACAGGCATTTCCCGCGCGTGGCCGCCTGAACCTCGGCTTGGGTCGCCCGGGGCAAGTATCAAGTGGTCGACGCCGTCTCGCTCGCCGCCAACGGAAGCGTAAAGGCGACTGTCGCCCCGTGCCTCTCGTTGTTAGTCGTCCAGAGGCGGCCCCCATGCGACTCGACGATCGAACGGCAGATGGCGAGCCCCATGCCCATCCCGTGCTCTTTCGTCGTGAAGAAGGGCTCGAAGGCACGCTCGGCGTCCATGAAACCGGTTCCGGCGTCGCGTACCTCGATGCGGATCGCGTCGCGGCCGTCACGGCATGAGCGTATGTGGAGCGCACGCGCACCGTCGACCACGGCATCCATCGCCTCGATCCCATTCCGGATCAGGTTCACGAACACTTGCTGCACCTGGACATGATCGAGCGCGACCTGCGGCAGGTCCGGCTCGAGATCCGTGTTGAAGCGTATGTCCTTCGCCGCGATCTCGTTCGCCATTAGTCGGCAGACTTCATTGATCAGGCGGTTTACGTCTTCAGACGATCTCGCGTGCGGCGCACGCTGGAAGAGGGCTCGGATGCGGCTGACGACATCCGCTGCCGAGTTGGCGTCGCGGATGATGCGTTCGGCCGTGGTCTTCGCGCGCTCGATGTTCGGAGGCTGGGCGGACAGCCAACGGTGGCATGTGTGGGAATTAGCGACGATCGCCGCCAGAGGCTGGTTCACCTCATGCGCGATCGAAGCTGAGAGTTCCGCCAGACTTGCAGCCTGAGTTGCCTGGGCGAGCTTGTCGGAAGCGCGCCGCAGCGCGTCCTCGGCCTGCACCTGATCGTCTATGTCATGAGCGAGGCCGTACCACTGGACGATGCGCCCGTCCCGATCCCGCATCGGGTCCGCAAGGCCCGAAAACCAGCGATACACGCCGTCCGCACGACGCAGGCGATATCTCATAGAGAAGCGCTCACCGGTGACCAGGCTGTGGTTAAGCACTTCCCCTACGCCGGCCTTATCATCGGGATGGACAAGGGTCGCCATAGCAGCCGCCAGTCGGCTCATGCCCGGAATCTCGTAGTCCGCTACGCCCATGCCGTAAAAATCTGTCAAGCGCTTGCTGAAAAAAACCGGCTCGCCGTCCGGAGCCAGTCGCCAAAGAAGGCTCGGAACCATGTCCACGAGCTGCGAAAGCTCCTGCTCCCGGTCGCGCAACGCCTCCTGCGTGCGCACCTCATCGTCGATGTCGACATTCGCGCCGTACCACTGGAGGATGACGCCGGAGTCATCACGCAACGGCTCGGCGCGGGACTGAAGCCAGCGATACACGCCATCCGCACGAAGCAGGCGATATCTCGCGGAGAAATCCTCGCCGGTCGCGATGGAGCGGCTAAGCGTTTCCGTCACGTTGGCTCTATCATCGGGATGGACGAGGCCTGTTATGAAGGCCGCCAGGCGGGTCATGCCCGGCTTGCCCACGTCCACGACATCCAGCCCGAGAAAGTCTATCAGACGCTTGTTGTAGAAGGTCGGCTCGCCGTCGGGCGCGAGACGCCAAACGTGGCTCGGAACCATGTCGACGAGCAGCGACTGCTCCCGCTCCCGGGCGCGTAACGCCTCCTCGGCCTGCATCTGATCATCTATGTCATGAGCGAGGCCGTACCACTGGAGAATGCGTCCGTCCTCAGCGCGCATCGGTTCCGCGCGGCCATCCATCCAGCGATACACGCCGTCCCCACGACGCAGGCGATACCTCATGGAAAAGCGATCGCCAGTGACCAAGCTGCGGTTGAGCGCTGCCCCTAAGCTTGCCGCATCATCGGGGTGGACAAGGGCCGCTATGGCGGCCGCCAGTCGACTCATGCCCGGCTTTTCGTAATCCGCTATGTCCAGGCCGAAAAACTCTATCAAGCGCTTGTTGAAGAAGGTCGGCTCGCCGTCCGGAGTCAGCCGCCAGAGGAGAATCGGAACCATGTCCACGAACTGCGAGAACTCCCGCTCCCGGTAACGTAGCGCTTCCTGTGCGCGCATCTCGTCGTCGATGTCGAGAGAAACTCCGTACCATTGCGCAATCGCTCCGTCCGGATCCCGCCGGGGCTCCACCCTGCACTCTGCCCAGCGATAAGCGCCATCTTTCTCAAGCCAACGAAACCGCATCGCCGAGCCGCCGCCGGTTTCGAAAGAATTCCGTAAGGTTCGCTGCACCTCGGGTGCATCTTCGGCATGAATCAGCTCTTGCAGCAGTGTTTCGATGCGCGGCTCCTCGAGAGATTCGAAATTCGGGATGACGGAACGGAAATGGTCCTGGTATCGCTTGTTGAAGTAGACCGGCCCGCCCGCAGGGGTTGCGCTCCAGACGCGGACCGGCACGGCGTCGATCATTTCCTGAAGTTGCCGCTCGCTGCGCCGCAGCGCCTCTTCGGCGTGCATCTGATCGTCTATGTCGTGGCAGAGGCCGTACCACTGGACGATGCGTCCGCCCTCATCCCGCATCGGCTCCGCGCGGCTCGACATCCAGCGATAGACGCCGTCGGCGCGTCGCAGGCGGTATCGCATCGCGAAACTCTCGCCGGTAGCGAGACAGCGATGGAGCGCGCCGCCGAACCCTGCTGCATCGTCCGGATGGACGGTGTCTATGACCGCCTCCAGCCGGCTCGTGCCCGGCCTGCCCGTATCCCCCACATCGAAACCGAGATAATCCACCATGCGCTTGTTGAAGAAGGTCGGCTCGCCGTCCGGCGTGAGACGCCAAACGTGGCTCGGAACCGTGTCGACAAGGTGCGAGAGCTCCCCTTCCCGGTCGCGCAATGCCTCTACGCTTTGGCGCAATGTGAGCAACGCTAGCTGATGCTGCCGGGATATGGCGGCCACGATGAGCGCCGAAAATGCCGAGATGGCCAGAAAAAGCTGCAGCATCACCTGGTTATGCCTCTGGGACTCGGGATCGCCGGCAAATTGGCTGGCGCCGGATATTGTGAACACCGCCGTAACCAGAGCGAGGAGGGTCAAGGCAACGGCGGCGCCTTTGAACTCAAAGCGCACCGCGGCCCAAAGAAGAGGCGGCATGATGATGTAGGCGAACGGCAGGTAACCGCTCAAGGAAAGGGCGGCGACACCAAGAAAGATCAGCCCCAGGACGCAGGCCTCCACCCACAGTGCGGCCGAGAGCTGGGCCTTACCGCGCCAGTTCTGGAACACGGCCAGTGCCAATGGCGCTACGATCAAGACCCCGGTGGCGTCTCCGATCCACCATAGAGGCCAAGCCGCCGCGAAGGTTTGCGATTGCATGCCAAACCACGCAAGTGTCGCACTCCCGACCGTCGCGCTTATGACTGGCGCAATTCCAGCGCCCAGCACGACGAATGCGAGAACTTCCTGCAAGGTTTCCAGCCGAACCGGCCGCTTCAAGGTCCGGTTCACGAGCCATGCGCCGGCCACCGCTTCAAGAGCGTTGCCGATATAGATCAGGAAGGCCGCAGGCAACGGACTGTGGAACCACAAGAAATTGCTGAACATTTCAGCCAGACAGCCCCCCAGCACCCACCACGGCCAGCTCTGCCTGGAGGCGAGGACAAGCGTAGCGATGAAAAGCCCGCTCGGAGGCCAAATGGAAATACCTGTTCCAGGTACGATTGCGAGCGACTGAGCGAATCCGCAGCCCAAGACATAGGCCGCAATAAAAAACCCCAGGTGCAAGAATCGGGGGCGGTACGACCAGACGCGCATCATGGGCTGCTCCTGACGGACGAAAAAACCTTGGGACCGTCGGCGCCTGATATAGCAGTATTCCTGTGCATCTGGGCCGGCAAAAATCCGGCTTAAGGTCTGTGCTGGCGAACTCAAGTCCTTCAATCTAACTCCGCCATGCTCAGCCCACGTCATGGAATTCCATGCATGCCGCGCAGAAGTGGCCGCCGCGCCCCTTCGCGGAAAGCTGGAACAAGGCCGGGACGCTCCTGCGCGCGAGACGATCGCCTCGTAGGAGCGCATGGAGCGATGTGCGCATCAACGAGGCGGCGCGACTTACCGCCGAAAAATGATTGCCAGACAGGTAGGACTCGCCTGAGGCAGGACTACGGATGGATTTTGCAGACGTTCGACATACTCCAGTGGAGGAAGCTAACGCTACAGGAGCGTCATTCCCCCATCGACGCGCAGGTTGACGCCCGTAATGAAGCTGCTCGCGTCCGACGCCAGAAACAGCGCAGCCTGTGCCAGCTCCTCCGGAAGGCCCATTCGGCCGAGGGGTATCGCGTCCGCCATTGCTTTTTCGAAGACGCCACGCTGCTCACCGGGTATCCCCAGCTTGGCGAGGATTTCCGTATCTACAGGCCCAGGGCTAAGCACGTTGACGCGGACGCGGCGAGATTTCAGCTCAATTGCCCAGCTTCGCGCGAAGGCAGTAAGGGCCGCCTTGGAACCGGCATAGACGGCATGCCCGTCGAGTACCTTTTCACTGGCAATCGACCCCGTGAGAATGATCGTGCCGCCATCCCGGATGATCGGGGCGAGCTTCTGGACGCCGAAGAACGTACCGCGCGTGTTGACGGCGAATTGTGCATCATACTCCGCTTCGGAAACTTCGGCCGAATGCGTGATGGTGTTGATCCCAGCGTTCGCCATGTAGATGTCGAGCCCCCCGAACCTGCGAAGGACTTCCTTTACGACGAGATCATGATGGGCGAGATCGGCGATGTCTCCCTGTATACCCAGAGCCCCTGACCCGATCTGCTCCACTGCCCGATCGATCGCCTGCTGACGACGGCCGGTGATGACGACCTGTGCGCCTTCAGTGGCGAATGTCTTCGCGGCGGACAGTCCGATTCCGCTGTTTCCGCCGGTGACCAAGGCGATCTTGCCCGTGAGAGTACCCATGTTGTTTTCATGCTCCTGTTTCGGAAAGGGGATGTCGGCTGAGGCCGTCACTTGCCGGCAGCCTTCACTATGGAGACGGCGGACGTGGTGGATTTACCTGGCGAAGTCCGGCGGTCATGGCTACGTCCCCCGCGAGCGGTTTGGTTGCCCGGAGCGGCTCGGCGGCCGAGCAACTGCTTTGCGAGAATGAGGCAGGGCGCTGCGATCGCGAACAGCAGGACAAGGGCGAAGAAAGCTTCGTCGTATGAGATCGTGGCGACCTGCTTATCGAGGGCGCGCTGCAGCACCGAGAGCGCGGCCTTCGTCGCCGCGGCGCTGTCGATGCCGTTCGAAGCGAGAACGTTCGCAGTGGCCCGCAAGCGCTGATCCACGGCCGGATCGCCACCGACGAGATGGCCAGACAGCATCGTCCGGTTATGGACATTCTGATGATCAATGTAGGTTTGCAGGAGAGCCGTGCCGACCAGACCGCCCGTCTGCTTGCCGAAGTTGAAAAGCCCGATGCCGAACGGCAGCGCGTCGGCGGCAAGTCCCTGCAGCGTGACCAGCGTCAAGGCAACGAACAGAAGACCCAGGCCGCCCCCGCGCAGAAGCAGAGGAAGCGTCAGGTCCGGTGATCCGCTGCCGCTCGTCGAACCGGACAGGAGCCACATCGCTCCGGCGAAGAGCAGAATGCCAAACGGAACGAGCGTGATCGGGCGAATCCCGGTCTTTTCGAGGACGAAGCCGGACAGCAGAAGCGCCAGCGCCAGCACGACTCCGCTGGGCAGCAGAAGCACTCCTGCGCCCGTCGCGGTAAAATCGAGGACATTGAGGGCGAAGGCCGGAATGAGATAGGCGCTGCCCGAAAGGGCAAAGCCCGCGACGAGGCTGACGAGAAGGCCAAAACAGAAGTCCGGGTTGCCAAGTGGCGAGATCGCCAGCAGTGAGCTTTCTGAACGGAACCAGCTTTCCCAGATAACCAGAAGACCGGCTGCCGCCATTCCGATCGTTGCAAGGACGGTGATGTCCGGGTCGTCGAGCCAGTTGAACCTGCTGCCCTGCAGCAGGACGTAGGTCAAAAGCGCGGCACCGATGCCGAGCAACGTCATCTCGAGGACAGGAAGCCTGATTCCCCGCCAGTAGGTCCGATCGCCGTCCGCCGCCACAAGGGCAAGGGAGGTGATGCCGAGCGGAATGTTGCTCAGAAATATCCAGTCCCAAGAGAGATGGTCGACCAGCCAGCCCTGCAGGGCCGGCGTGATGGCAGCCGGAGCCATGACAGCGCCTAGCGCAAAAACGGCTTGAACGACAGGCTGGTGGCGATGCGGGAAGCGGAAGAACAACAGCGTCTGACCGGCGACGAGGATTGTGCCGCCGGCCAGCCCCTGGATAACGCGGCAGATGCAAATCCAGGTGAGGTCCACCGAGAAAGTCATTGCCGCGGATGCCAGCAGAAGGGTGACAGCCCCTGCGCGCAGGCAGGCGGTCGGCCTGGCTGCCCTGACAAAAAGCGGAGCGACAAGGAAGGCAGTCAGCTTCGCCGCGATGAAGACAATGTCGACCATCGCCAGTTCGTCCGGCGTTGCATAGGTATCGCCGAGCATGTCGATCCGGCCGATGGACAGGGCAGTGCTTGCGACCGCGTCCATGAGGGCAGCCATTACGACGCCGGTAGCCATCAGCCAAGCGCGCAGCGGCGCGTCGAGATGGTGCTGCACGGCCCCCTTTTCAGCGAGGTATGTCACCGTACCGAGCGTCCATTCGCGGTTCCGCCAGTCTGCGCTTCCAGCGCCACGACCTCGGCGCCGACGGCAATGGCAACGCGGGCCGAAAGCCCTGGAACCAGGCGGCCGGGCAACGGATTGCGCGTCATCCTGATCTTGACCGGCACGCGCTGGACAACGCGGATGAAGTTTCCGGTGGCATTGTCCGGCGGCAGCAGGCTGAACGCCGCGCCGCTGCCGGGGGCGAAGCTGTCGACAATACCGTCGATTTTGAGGTCTGGATATTGATCGACCGTGACGCGGACCCGTTGGCCGACCGTCACCTGCCTCAGTTGCGTTTCCTTGAAGTTGGCGACGATCCAGACGCCGTTGACGGGAACAATGTCCAACGCTGCCGTCCCCGGAGTCATATAGCGCCCGACACGGACCTGGCGATTGCCGACGATCCCGTCGACCGGGGCCTTCACCACCGTATTGGCCAGGTCGAGCACAGCAAGGTCGAGCGCAGCCTGCGCCTGTGACAGCGCTGCTTGTGCGCCGGACAACTGTGCATCCAGGACGTCGAGCTTCAGTCTTTGAGCCAACAGATTGGCCTCTGCCCCGTCCAGGGATGCCCGCGCCTTGTCATGGGCGTTCTGCGTATCCTGCAGCTTCTGGTCGCTTGCGGTCCCGTTCTTCTGCAGCGCGACGTAGCGGTCCAGGTTGGCGCGCGCGAATTGCAAGTCGGCTGCGGCGGACTGCTTCTGCGCCTCGGCCTGCGCGATCAAAGCGTCCTGCAGTTTCCGGGTTGCCTCGATGTTGGCGATTTCCGCCTGCCGGGCGGCGACGTTGGCTTTCGCCTGCTCCACCTTGGCCTTGTAGTCGCTGTCGTCGATGCGAAACAGGACAGCGCCTTTCGAAACGCCGGCGTTGTCGTCTACGCCGACCTCGACGACATAGCCCGCGAGCTTGGGAGCGATGCTGGTAATGTCCCCGCGGAGATAGGCGTTGTCCGTCGTTTCCTCGAAACGCCCCCTCACGAACCATTGCCAGCCCCATGTAGCCGCCAACCCCATAACCACAAGGGCAACGATGCCAATCGCGATCTTGCGAGCTCGGCTCATGGTTGCCTCGACTTTAAGTCGACGCGCTCGCTATTGACGAGAATTCCCGCGATATGACCGCCGGGGCTGTGAGCGTTCGGAGGTTGATGCGGCGTCACCATGGTGTCTCCGTCGAACTGGGATCCGCCAGAAGCAGAACTGCCGAATGATGACGGTTGTTTGGATCTCGCCGCCATCACGCGGACTGGTATCCCAGCGCGCACTGATCGGTAGGTCGTGCCAAACCTTGGCATAGGTTGGTTAGTCAGAGGGAAAATGCCCATAGGGACTTCGATATGGTCACCGCCCAAATCTTAAAGAAAACCGTTTGGTTCAGCCCCGGCCAACAGATTCGATCGAAACCTGATGCACCTGAATGAGGCGGACGTCTTTAAGGACGAGCCGCGCTTCGGTCATCACCGAAATATCCGGAAAACTCGGCCACCGGGTGCACGTGGAATCGTTGTATGCCAAGACAGATGGCACCCCATGTTCTCAATCAACCGCGGGGCGCAATCCTTCGAAACAGAAGTCCCGCATCTGCGAACCTGAAGGCCATCTGCCGCGCCGAGCTTAATCCGAGTAAGAACGCCTCACCCTGAAATCGCCAAGTCTGCCACGCCCGGCACGTCGGTGGCGCCACATTTCACGCATGACTGCCACGATATTCAGGAGACAAAGTCTGAGAGCTTGGCCCGAGTACCCAGCGTCGAAATAATCTGTGTTAGCGATATCAACGCCGATCTTCGTGGACACAGCCTCAACTTCGTGACCCTCTCGTCGCAGCTTCTTGACCGTCCTCGACCTGATATGACGGGTGCCACCAATGACCACAATTTTCATATTGAGCTCCTCGTGACTTTTCGAGTTTGAGTCTTGTCGTACGTCTCGTGCGGCCCCTCGGATATTCATTTTAAGTGGGTCCGCTGCTGGAGAAGTCCGTAATGAAACCGTCCCAGCTCAACAATTCCGCTATGGCTTCCTCCACGGCCCGAACTTCAGTGTCGTCCGACGGCGTGCGTTGACAAGATTCCGGCGAGAGTAAGAGACGCGCCGAGCATCATGGTCCCGCGAGAATTTCGCATTGTCTTTTCCATGTGGGTGCCGTTGACGGCCACCGAAAATACGACGGCATGGCGGCCGAAAACTATTGAACCGAAGTATCTCCAAGGTGATGCGAAGGTGTAAGGCCCAAAACCGGTCATCTTGCGGAAAGATCGGCATCGGGCGCCTTCTCTGCCACAGGTTCATCATGTCGTCAGCTATTGGTGATATGCGGAAACCCGGCTAGCTCCAGCGTGTCGGCGCATTCGCGAGAGGCTCGTCACCGGCCGCAGAAGGTGCATCTTGTGCATCCATACGGCCAATACGGCGATCACAACGCAGCTGCTTCAATGCGGACCGGGACCATGGAGTGCGGTCACCTGGCCAACATTCCGGCCTGAGCAGCAATGGCGGAAGTCACGCCGAGCGCTGGATCAGCAGGAGGAACGCTGCGTTGACCAGACGATAACCCACTCAAAAGGATGGATTTATTGAAACCGCACGAGCATACTATGGGTCGGGCGCGCAGTGGTTGAAAATGAATGCGCCGCGCTATGTTATTTGCGGCTGCGCCCGTTCCTTTCGCTCTTGTTTGTGGCGTTGGCAATTCGGCCAGAAACGATTGCGAAAAAGGAGGCAGCTCTGATCCTAGGAGAAAGGGACATCTCTTGTGTCATTGATTTTGCGATTTTGAGACCGGCGGCGGGCCTATCATTTGTCCGCTCGCCGAACAGGGAGGAAGACAATGGACGGAGAATCGCGTTCCCAATCAAGACGAAGATTTCTGAAGACGAGTGGACTTGTCGCTGGGCTAACGGCGACGGCTGTTACCGTTCCCTGGGTTCGAAGGGCCGGGGCCGCTGACACAATCACCTGGAAAATCCAAACCTCGTGGCCGGCGGGTGTCGGACTTGAAACTTTCCAGAAATGGTGTGGGACCATCAAGGAAAAGACCGGCGGCCAACTCGAATTTCAGCCGTTCAAGGCAAAGGACATCGTTGGTGACTTCGAGCTCCTCGACGGGGTGAAGAACGGCGTCCTGGAAGCGATGAACTCGTTTTCACTTTACTGGGCCGGCAAGCTTCCCGCTGCAGCGTTCCTGTCCTCGTACACGATGGGGCTACGCTATCCGCACGAATGGGACATCTTCTTCTATTCGAAAGGTGGCCTGCAGGCTGCGCGCGACCTTTATGCCAAACAAGGTCTTTACTACGTCAACCGCATTCATCACGGCCCGAACATCATCCACTCCAAGACACCGATCCGCTCGATCGAGGATTTCAGGGATCTGAAGCTGCGCGTACCGGGCGGGATGATCGCCGAGACATTCGCGAAAGCCGGCGCCAAGACCACGCTGCTGCCGGGCGGCGAGGTGTTCTCCGCGCTGGAAAAAGGCACGATCGATGCGGCCGACTACACGGGCCCGGCGGTAAACTGGGCGCTCGGCTTCCAGCAAGTGACCAAATACATTTCCATGGGGCCGCCTGGGCTGATGTCGGTGTATCAGCCCGTCGACCTGATGGATTTCGCCGTCAACATGACTGTCTGGAACCAACTCCCGGACAATCTCAAGAAGTTCGTGGAAGACGAGATCCAGGTCTATTCGAACACCCATTTCGGCGCCATCCAGAAGGCCGACATGGAGGCTTGGCACAAATTCACCGACGCGGGCATCGAAATCAACCGGCTTGGCGCGGAAGATCTCCAAAAGTTCCAGGAAATCGCGGTGCCGATCTGGTTCGAGTGGGCCAACAAGGACAAGGACGCGGCGCGCATCTTCAAGCTGCAGCTTGAGGTGATGGAGAACCCGACCGTCGGCTACGTCACGCCCGACATGTATCAGGGATTGTCGATCAACCTCTGAGGCTCTCCGCGCCCGTCCTGTCCGGGCGGGCGCCCTCTCCTTCAAGAGGCAGTCGCCGATGCCCTCACTTACATTTGTGCTGCCGCACTGGCTCTACTGGTCGAGCCTTGTGCTTTTTCCGCTTGCCGCGGTCTTTTTTGTCTATCGCGAGCGGGCTCGACGCGATGCCGGCCGAGCCAACCTGTTCCTCGCCTATTTCTTCCTGGTCACTGCCGGTTTTCTCGGCATGCACCGTTTCTACCTGAAGAGCCGCTGGGGTTTCTTGTTCATCCCGTTCTTCGTCGCTGTGCTCTGGACCAGTGCCCAGGTGCGGGATGGACGCGAAGCGTTGTCTCTGGCTCGTTCCCAAGCCGAGCATGCCGAAAGGGTCCTGACGCGAACCAGGGCGGATGTCACATCCGGCAAGAGCGGTGCCGCCAATCGCCTTGCGAAGGCCGAGGCGGATGCGGTGACGGCTCACGGCAATGACACTGCTGCCATTGCTGGACTCGCCCGCTCGAACACCCTTGCCCGAATTGCCGGAATTCTCCTCGGCCTCGTTCTCGCGGGCGACGTCTTTCTGATGCCGCGCCTGGTTCGCCGCGCTCGCGAACGTGAGGTCCAACCGGCCCCAACCGACACCCATCCGCTGGTGACCGACGTACCCGCCACGCCGGTCAAAGCCCCGCTCGCTGTCTTCCGGCCCGTTGATCGGCTGGTAAGAGTGACGGGCGAGTTGGTCGCCTACTGGTCAGTCCTCGCGGTCATCGCCTATTATTACGAGGTCGTGGCCCGTTACGTCTTCAACTCGCCGACGAACTGGGTGCATGAGAGCATGTTTCTCATGTTCGGCATGCAGTACATGCTGGCAGGAGCCTATGCCTATCGCGACGAGACCCATGTCAGGGTAGACATCGTCTACAGCCACCTCTCCGAACGCGGTCGGGCTATCTGCGACATCATCACATCGGCCTTCTTCTTCCTGTTCACCGGTACCATGCTGGTCACAGGATGGCGATTTGCGAGCGATGCCATGGCGGTTGGCGAACGCTCGTTCACCGAATGGGGCATTCAATACTGGCCGGTAAAGCTCGCGATCCCCGTCGGGGCAGCGCTGCTGCTGCTTCAGGGCTTGTCCCGGCTGATGCGGGACATAGCTACTGCAACCGGAAGGATCGGCTGAGCGATGGGTCTCGAGCTTCCGATCCTGTGGCTCAGCATATTGATGTTCGGGGGGCTGGGCGTCCTTTTGCTGCTCGGATTGCCGATGGCGTTCTGCACCGGCAGCCTTGCAGTGCTTTTCCTCTTCCTGTTCGGCAATTCGGCCATGCTGAACATGCTGCCGTCTCGGGTCTTCCCGTTCATGACGGATTACCAGCTCTCGGCGGTGCCGCTTTTCATCTTCATGGCCGCAATTCTGGAGAAGGCGGGCATCATCGAGGAATTGTTCGATGTCGTTTACAAATGGCTGGGCGGACTGAAAGGCGGGCTCGCTTCGGCCACGGTGATCTCCTGCACGCTGCTGGCCGCGATGGTCGGCGTGGTCGGGGCGACGGAAGTCACGATGGGGATGATCGCGCTGCCCGCCATGCTGCGCCGCAATTATGACGCCAAGCTCGCCTGCGGCTCGCTTCTTGCAGGCGGGACCCTTGGCATTCTCATACCCCCTTCCGTCATGGCGATCGTCTATGCCGTCGTGGCGCAGCAGTCGCTGGGCGAGCTTTTGATCGGGTCGGTGTTTCCCGGGCTGCTGCTGTCCGGGATGTACGTCGCTTACGTGACGGCGCGCTGTTACATCAACCCCAAGCTCGGCCCGGCGTTGCCGCCGAACGAGCGCATCGCTTTCGCCCAAAAACTCAAGCTTTTGCGTCGCACGTTCATGCCGATACTGCTGATCCTGCTTGTGCTCGGGGTCATCTTCATGGGTATCGCCACGCCGGTCGAAGCCGCTGGCATCGGTACGTTCGGTGCTTTCATCGTCTGCGCCGCACATCGGCGCCTGACCTGGGACACGATCCGGGAAGCCAGCGTCGCGACGCTCAAGGCCACGGCGATGGTCATGTGGATATTCTTCGGCGCCACCATGTTCGTCGGCTTCTTCATCCTTAAGGGCGGGCAGAACTTCGTCGCCGAAACCATACTTGGAACTGGCTTGGCGCCTTACGGCGTTCTTGTCCTGATGATGATTATCCTGTTCGTCCTGGGCATGTTTCTGGACTGGGTGGGCATTCTCCTTCTCACCGTACCGATATTCCTGCCCATCCTTAAGTCACTCGAATTCGGCGGCACGTTCGGGTTGGCCGGTGTGGCTCCTGAAGACGTGCCGCTGTGGTATGGCGTCATTTTCATGGTCAACATGCAGATGGCGTTCCTGAGCCCACCGTTCGGCTATTCGCTGTTCTATCTGAAGAGTGTTGCGCCGCCGGAGATATCAATGGCGACGATCTTCCGATCCGCGGTCCCCTTCTTGTGCCTGCAGGCGATAGGAGTGGGACTGTGCATCGTCTTCCCCTCGATCGTCCTGTGGCTGCCAAAGGTCATGTACGGAGGCAACTGACCGCATTTGCGGCTTTCGTCATCCGACGCCGCGGATCAATCGAATTTGACAGCTTTTCTGTTGAACGGCGTCACCTTGTTTGCCTTCCTTTGCGCGCGTGATGAGATCGCTTCTTGAAACAATCCTGGCTGCGAATGCGGGTGTATTGCTCTCGACCCGTCTCGGTTATCTCGCCTACGCCGTGCCGGGCGACGCGGTGCTTATCCGGACTGGCTTGCCAGTCCACTCCATTTCGAGGCGGTTGACCACGGGGGTCCGTGACCTAGCTTAAAGCTCACGATGGACCGTCCAGACTCCGAAATGGCGGAATGGCACGCACCGTGGGGAACTCTCGGGACGTTGAGAACGGAGAGATGCGAATGAGGCTTTTCGGAGCCCTGCGCGCCGTTCGCGGAGGACAGCCGGCGACTGGCGCTCCGCCATGCAACAACAAATTCGCGCGGCACTGGAGGGACCCCGAAGCAGTGACCGCTTCGAGAGCAGTCGGAGGCTTTAGACCGCACCAAGGCGAGAGGCCGAACACCGCGTCACGAGCTTAAAAAACACACCCAAGACGGAACAGGCACGGCGATGCCAGATCATCTTGCCGGAATTTACGCAAACGACGCAGATTTCGTCGTCCTAGGCGGGGTAGTGATACTTTTGGGCGTCTATCTTGTGCTCCGGCGTATCCTTGCCGCGCTGCAACGGCGCCGCCCGAAACCACCTGCCTATCTGGGCGAATACGGGTCTTCTCCCCTCGATTTGCCTTCTTGGGTATGGGAGCGCCCGGCCGACCTTGCAACCGAGCCTTCTCGGTCTGCCGTGCCTTCAGACCCCGATGTTCGGCCCCAGGATGTCGGCCGTCAGCTTGGGGTGCGAATTGAGTATTTCGACGCGAACCCTGAAGCCTGCGAGAGTTCGCCAGGGGCCCCGCCCAATGCTTTCGCTGCCGAGACGACCCCCGCGACGGACCCACCTCCTGCCGCTAGCAGGCCGATCGGTCTCGTGTCCCGCCTGGGCGTCGCCACAATCTGCCTGGCCGTGCCGCTTGGTTATGCGATGACGAGACAGAGCTGGATCGAAAGCGCCCCCGCCATTTCGCAGGCCCAAGGCCACTCCGAGCTTTCGGGCCCGCCAGAGCTTCCGGCGAGTGCCGCATTGGATATCCGTGGACCGGCCCGGACAGACGAGCGCACGAATGCCGGATTGCTCAGCCCGGATGTCACCGCCGCCAAGGCGCAAGCCGAGGCGGCCCGCGCTCAGGCAGCCGCGGCGAGGGAATTGGCGGGCCAGGAACACCGAGCTGTGGAAGCCGAGCGCGCCAGGAGCGCGGCCCTGCAGAGTGCGCTCTTCGAGTCGCGCAAGCAGATCGACTCGCTAAGGGCAAGCATGACGGAAGCCGACAAGACGAGCGAGGAGCGATTGCGCAACGAACTCGCGGCAGCCCGCGCGCTCGACGCATTGCGGCGCTTTGCGGGAGACGCACGCACACTGCTGGTCAGGGCCATCGACAATGTCGTTACGGCGATGCCCGCTGCTCATCTGCAGCGACAGCGAACCGAACGAATGGCGCGCGATCTGTCGCAAGCGCGGGCGCAAATTGAACAGCTTGAGGCCAAGACCGCCGAGGATCGCGCCAAGGCCGAGGCTTCGCTGGCGCAAGCGAGCGGAGTGCTTAACGACGAGCGCCGGAAGTCGGCGGGCCTTCGCGGCGACGTTGCCGAAATGGCACGGTCCAATACCGCGCTCGTGAAGCGCGCGGATGCAGGCGAGCGCGAACGGACCGGTGCAGCCGCGGCGACAGAACGGGTGGAGCGGACCGCAGCCGAGACGGCGCAAGCTCTGGCAAAAGAACGCGCCGCAGCAGCGTCGGTTCGTGAGGAACTGACAAAAGCTCGCCTCGGGCGCGATATGGCCGAACAGGAACGAACCACGGCAGTCTCAGCCAGAGAGCGTGCCGAGCAGACTGCAACCGAGGCGACGCAGGCTTTGGCACGAGAACGCGCTTCAGCAGTCTCGACCAATGAGGATCTCAATAGAGTCCGTCTCGAGCGCGACGCCGCCCGAGCACTTCTGGTACCAGTCGCCAGGTTGAACGACGCTCTGGACGAGCAACGTGAGGCCACTGTTTCGCTGGCCCGCGACCTGGCCGCCGCGCGCGCGGACAATGACAGGCTCAGGGCTGAGCGTCGCAGCGCGCAGACCGAGGCGCCGCTGAAGCCGCGTTCTGGCCGCACATCAGCCGGCACAGGCCAGGTTAACGCTGTCAGCCAGAAGGCTGCGCGCAGCAAGGTCCGCACCACGTCGCGGGTGACCCGCATACGCTCTGTCACGCTTCCCTATTCGCTCTGGCCAAGACACTTGGTGTTGGAGTGAGCCCCAAGTTGGAGTGAGCCCCAAGACGACTGGGCGGTCCATGTTTGAAGGCTTGAGACTATAGCCCGGCAGGACGCAACGACGTAGCCACTAGGGGGAGAAGCTGGAGACCGGTAAGAATTACCCGTTCGAATTCATCCTGTTGTCGTCGGCGAGGCGTTCCGCGCCATGCGCTATGACAGCCCGATCACGCTGCCTTTCGCGTTCAACTCGCACTCGACCGGCGCCTGACGCGTCTCCACGCTGCCTTGATGTACATAGTCGATGCTGACTTGAACGGGGGCCGAGATCGTGTTTGAGCTCAATCGATGTACGGAACCTGCGCTACCGACGCGCACACTAACCGCGCCGAAGGGGGCAGCGGCCGATTTGATTGCATCATAACAGGCGCGAACGACATTATCCGGGACGCCCGGCACTTCGATTGGATTGATCGTTGATGGAATGGTGCTATCGCCGGGAGGCTGCAGGGTGAGTGGAAGGTCGAGCGACCGTCCGCCGTCTGCGGAGGGGACGACACTGGCGGCTGTGGCGGCCCTCGTCGACTCCGTTGTAAAGGTGCTGGTCCCGTCGTCCGGCGGTGGATCACCGCTGGAGCCGTCAGGATCGTCTCCAGGTCCTTTGTGCGCGCCGCTGTTGTGGCCTTGGTCGTGCTGGCTGCCAGCGCCATGGCTTCCATCATTGCCATGATGGCCGCCGGCGCCACGCCCGCCGCCGCGCTCGCCGCCGGCTGCGGCTCCGACGCAAGCTACCGCGATCGCGCAAGCGAATGCGAAACATGCCAAGCTGGATCCAGGGGATTGACGCACGGCGACCTCCAAAGGTGCGTCGGCCAGCCGTCTTTCCGCGGCATATAGACAAACCGGCACCAACCGCTGCCGCCCCCAGGCAAAATTCGCGACTACGGCCCTTCCTAAATAGCTAGCGGATGAATCGGGTGTATCAAGGACGCGGGTAGCTGCTGCAGCGCCATGAGCCGGGGCGTGCTCCTGAACGGGGCCTTGATCCGGCGCACAGGCGTCAGCATTGGCAGCATGATATCGAGACGCCCCATTGCGAGTTCCGCAGCCGTCGCCCGCCTTTGAAAAAATGCGGGCCGGCGGTGCCGCGCCGGTCCCGCACCCGGCGCATCGGTCTGGAGGGGCCAATACGCGGCAATGGGCTGTTGTCCTCAGGCAACCTTGCGGTCGGGCTGACGCGCGAAGATCTCCTGGACCTTCGCGGCTATCGCCTTGCCGAGATCGCAGTTGTTCTCGGCGGTAAAGTGGATGCCGTCGCAGCCGTCGGTGGTGATGAAGTCCCCGGCGTTGAGGAAATCGACCTTCGCGAAGTCGGCCATGGCGCGATACTCGGCCGCGAGCGCGGCCGTCTTTTCATGGCCGCCGGCGAACATGCCCTGGAAGAAGGGATGCGGCATCGGGGTCAGCGGCGGCGGCGCGACCACCAGCGCTTGCGGGGCGGGATAGGGCGTGCCGACACCGCCGGCGCTGGTCAGGATCTGGCCGACGAGCTTGGCCATGCCATTGGCGATCTCATAAGGCGTGCGGCGGAAGAACGACTTGGTGTCGTTGGTGCCGAGCATGACGATGACGAGGTCGAGCGGCAGGTGGCTGGCGATGGCCGACGGCAGATAGGCGCTGCCGTTGAGGCGCGGATCGTTGGGATCGTCGAGGCTGGTGGTGCGCGCGCTCAAGCCCTCCTCGATCACGTGATAGCCGTCGCCCAGATGCGAGGCCATCGCGCCAGTCCAGCGGTCCTGATAGGGATAGCGGTGGGTCGGCGAACCCTCCATGACGGGAATCCAGCCCCAGGTCAGCGAGTCCCCAAAACACAAAATCGATCTCTTGGTCATGTCTCCAATCCATTTTCCCATATGCGATTGATCATTGGCCGTTCCGGCCTCGTCCCCTAAAAAATGCCGTCACGTCGACCTGCTCCTGATCCCGTAGAGGATCGCCGCGAGCAGGATGATGAGGCCCTGCGCGATCAGCTTGCCGGGCTCGTCGACGCCGAAGGTGGTCATCACGACGAACAGCAGCGCAAACGACAGCACGCCGAAGAAGGGACCCCAGACGCCGCCTTCCCCGCGGCCGAAGACGACGCCGCCAAGGATGGTGGCGGCGACCGCCAGGATCGGCAGGTCGAGACCGACCCTGACGCTGCCGACGGCGATCGAGGCCGTCTGGACCAGGGCGGCAATGCCGGCGAACAGGCCGGCGAGCGTATGCGCGAGCACCACCGTGCGGGCGACCGGAACGCCGGAGAAATGCGCCGCCTGAACGCTTTCGCCGACCGAGGTCACGTAGCGGCCGAAGACCGTGCGCGACAGGAAAAGCGACAGCGCGGCCGAAACCACCACCCAGAAGATCACAGGCGTCGGCAGCGAGCCGAGCTTTGTATTGTAGATGTCGCCGAACATGCCGGGCACGTCGCCCGGCGGCTTGCCGCTGGACAGGTACTGCACAATCCCGACGAGGACGATGCCGACCGCCAGCGTGACGATGACAGCGGAGGCGCGCCTGACCCCGACCATCAGGCCGTTGAAGAGGCCGACGGCAAGGCCGATGGCCAGCGCCAGGGCGACGAAGAACGTCATCGAGGCGCCGGGAAAGACGCCGGACGAGATCGTGTAGTTGATGAGCAGGATGACCCCGCCGCCCGACAGGTCGATGCTTCGCACCCGCATTACCAGAAGCTGGCCGAGCACCAATATGCCGAGCGGCACCATCTGGCGCACGAATATGCCCATGACGTTGAGATTGAGCATGTTCGGCCGCGCGATCCACAGAACCAGAAGCAGCACGGCAAAGACATAGTATGCCGGGGGGATGCGCAGCAGGCGGCGCATGACGGGATTGGCGAGCGCGGCAGCCACCTACAGCCCCATCTTCTTGCGCGATTGCAGGGCGACCACCAGAAGCAGGATCGCGCCTTTGATGGTGGTCTGGATGAAGGGCGACACGTTCGTCAGGTTCATGCCGTTGGCGAGCAGCGCCATGACGAGCGCGCCGATCACCGTGCCGTGCAGGCTGCCGATGCCGCCGGAAAGCTGGGTGCCGCCGATGGCGACGGCCGTGATCGCGTCGAGCTCGAAGAGCAGCCCGACATTAGGGTCGCCCGAGACGATGCGCCCGGCGAGGAAGACGCCGGCAAGGGCCGAAGCAGGCGCAGATCACATAGGCCAGCACGATGTTGCGTCTGTCGGCAATGCCGAAATTGTGCGCCGCATCCTCCACGCCGGACGACACGCCGCCGCCGATCGCGAAAAGGTGCAGTCCGAAACGCGAGCCGTAGAGCAGCTTCCAGGCGACCAGGAGGGTGAATATCCCCCAGAATATCGGCAAGGGCACCCCGAGGAAGGAGCCGGCCACGGCGCTGATGACGATATCCGGCACCGTGCCGCCCGAGACCGGCCGCAGCACCCGCGTGATGCCGAGCAAAATGTACTGCATCGACAGCGTCGCGATGATCGGATGCACGTTGAAGCGCGTGATGATGAAGCCGTTGGCGCAGCCGACCAGCGCGGCCAGCACGAACACGGCCGGGATCAGCACCCAACCGGGTCCGCCAAGCGCAAGCACTGCCGTCGTGAAGCTGATCATCGATCCGACCGAAAGGTCGAGCCCGCCTAGCAGGATGACGAACATCTGGCCGACCGCCGTGATGACGAGCGGCATCGCCTGCGGCACCAGATTGAGCAGATTCTCCCCGTTGAGGAACTGCGCGGTCTCGAGGCTCAGCCAGAGCGCGATCGCCAGCGCGATCAGCAAGGGCAGCACCCACATGCCCTGCCGCGATCCCCTCGCGCCCGTCAGGCGTCTGCTGATGGCTGTCATCGGCGCTCACCTCTCGCCCCACTGGCCTCCCCATTGGCGCTGAGCGCCGCGTCGAGGATGTTGTGCTCCGTGGCGTCGGCCGCCGGCATTTCCGTCACGATGGTGTCGTTGTGGACGACGCAGACGCGGTCGCAGAGCCCGATCAGCTCGACGGTCTCGCGCGACAGCACCAGCACCGCGCCGCCCTTCTGCGCAAAGTCGCGCAGCAGCCGGTAGATCTCGGACTTCGCGCCGATGTCGACGCCGCGCGTCGGCTCCTCGACGAGCAGGATGTCGATATCGGCGCAGAGGTAGCGGCCGAGCAGCACCTTCTGCTGGTTGCCGCCGGACAGCGTGCCGACGGCGGCGGCCGGACCGCTGGCCTTCACCGCAAGGCTCGACATCGTGTCGGCGATCAGTCGCTGATAGCCTGCGGCAAAAGCCAATTCCGGCCGTTTCGAATGGAGCGCGGCGGCAATGTTGTGCGCCACGAAGAGGCCGAGGAACAGCCCGTCCTCCTTGCGATCCTCGGGCACGAAGCCGACGCCCATCGCCTGCAGCCGGCGCACCCCGCGGCCAGGCGATACAGGCAGCGGCAGCAGCTTGTCCTTGATCCTCACACGGCCGGCGAAAGGATGGTATTGACCGACCAGCGAGCGCAGCAGGCGCTGCTGGCCCTGCCCTTCCAGGCCGGCCAGCGCGACGATCTCGCCGCGGCTGAGCGACAGCGAGAACGGTCTGGAGCGGTCGGTGATGCGGAAATCCTCGACCGCAAGCACGATGGATCCCGGGGAATCACCGCGTTGCGGAAAGAGGTCGGCGAGCTCGCGGCCGACCATCATCGCGATCAGCGACGCCGGCGTCATCTCGGCGAGCGGCCTCGTGCCGACGAGTTCGCCATCCTTGAGGACAGTGACGGTGTCACAGATGGCGAAGATCTCGTCCATGCGGTGCGAAATGTAGACGACCGCCTTGCCCTCATCCTTCAGCCTGCGGATGTGGCGGTTCAACACTTCGACATCGGCGGCATTCAGCGCCGCTGTCGGCTCGTCGAGGATGAACACGCTGGCCTCGGTCATGATGCCGTGCGCGATCTCGACGAATTGCCGCTCCGCAATGCTCAGCCTTGAGACGAGCGTGCCTGGATCGAGGGTGAGGCCAAGCTCGGCAAGCGCCTTGCCCGCCTCGCGCCGCATGCGCCGGTGGTCGACGCCGCCAAAGGCCGTGACCGGCTCGCGGCCGAGAAACATGTTCTCGGCGATCGTCAGGTTGGGCAGCAGCGACAATTCCTGGAAGACGGTCGAGATGCCGGCCTCCAGCGCATCCTTCGGTTTGTGGAAGACGACCTGGCGCCCCTCGCGAAGGATGGCTCCGCTGTCCGGCTGGTGGACGCCGGCAAGGATCTTCATCAGCGTCGATTTGCCGGCTCCGTTCTCGCCCATCAGCGCATGCACGGAGCCGGACTGTAGCGCGATCGAGACGCCCTTCAGCGCCGCCGTACCGGCGAACGCCTTCCGGATTTCGGACATTTCGACAAGGGTTTTCGCGACAGGGGTTTTCACGACCAAAGCACCGCTGCGTCCAGGAGAATTTTCCGTGGCGCGGGCAGCCTCAGCGCCGCCCGCGCCACGATGGCGCCACCCTTACTTCTTGGCGTAGAACTCCTTGAGCTTGTCTTCCGGCAGCTCCGACGGCCACCAGACATTGGCCGAGAGATCGTCGCGATAGTATTTCTTGACCTTGTCGAGATCCCAGCCCGGCGGGTTGTAGTCGTAGTGCTTCTTCAGCTCCTTGCCCTCGAGCAGGGCCACGGCGGCGCGGATGCCGGCGGCGCCCTGGGCGGGGCTGTATTCGGCCGAGATCGACTTGAAGCCGTCGGCGATCCACTGGCCGAAGAAGCCGTTGTTGCCCTCGCCGGTGATCGGCGGGATCTTGGCGCCGAATTGCTTGAAGACGTCCACGCAGGCGCGCGTCATATCGGCGCCGGAAGACCAGATGCCATCGACCTCGGGATTGTTCAGATAGAGCGTCTCGCAGAGCTTCTTGGCCTTGTCGTACTGCCAGTCGCCATGCTCCTCGGCGATGATCTTGACGTCGGTCTCCTTCAGCGCCTGCAGCAGGCCGTTGTAGCGGTTGGTGTCTTCCGGATGGCCGGCGAGCCCGCGCAGCACCCAGATGTTGCCCTTGCCGCCGAGGTCCTCGACCAGGAAGTCGCCCATCACCTTGCCGAAATGCTCGGCGCCGCCCTGGATCTCGGTGGTGAAGGCGTCGCTCTCGATGCGGCCGGTGTGCACGATGACCGGGATGCCCGCGGCGACCGCCTTGGCGATGCTGGCGTCCGCCGACGTGGATGTGACCGGCTGGACGATAATGGCGTCGACCTTCTGGGCGATCAGGTCCTCGATGTCGGCGACCTGCTTCTTCTGGTCGAAGCCGGCATCGAGCAGGATGAACTTGGCAATGCGCTTGTCCTTGGCGGCGGCCGCCTCGGCTTCATGCGCGACCTGCACGGTCCAAGTGTTGGCATTGACGCCGAAATGGCTCATGCCGATGACCCACGGCGCGTCTTTCTTGAATTTCCCTGCTTCGACCGACGGGTTGTCGCCCGCACGGGCGGTGACCCCATCGAGCAGCGATACGTCCTCGGCGAACGAGGGCGCGCACCACATCGTGGTCGCGATCACCGCCGCTGCGATTGATTGGATAATCCGTCTCACTGAGCCATCCTCCTTCTCAAGCTCCACGGACCCTGGCGACCAGGGTCACGACTTCCCCATCGGCGCCCGGCCATGGCCAAACGCCGCACCTGCCGAGGCGAGCCCGGCACTGCTTCTGCTCATTGCTCAACCCGCGCGCTAAGGCCGCCGGAGACATGGACCAGCGTTGCCGCCATGGGTCATGGCAGCCGGTCGGCGCAAAAGGTTCGAGGCATTCCTCCCAGGCTCACTTTCAACCATCGATCCGACGGGCTGTCAATAATTATTCAGAGTGATGGATTATTTTCGCCGCTTGCGCTACCTTTGCGCCAAATGGCAGGGTCGCGGTGTGGTGGACGATCGACTCTCGTCCGATAATCTCCGCAAATCAGAACTTTGGCGAGATCGGAGAGGAGCATGCGATCGGTCTTGTGCTATGGCGACTCCAACACGCACGGGCAGGTACCCGGCGGCACGCCGCTGGACCGCTACGGTCCAGCTGAACGCTGGCCGGGCATCATGGGAAGGGAACTGGGCGCGGGCTGGCATATCATCGAGGAAGGCCTGAGCGGCCGCACGACGGTGCGCGACGATCCGATCGAGGGAGCCCACAAGAACGGGCGCACATATCTGAGGCCCTGCCTGCAGAGCCACGCCGTTCTCGATCTCGTCATCATCATGCTGGGCACCAACGATCTCAAGGCACGCTTCAACCAGCCGGCTTCGGAAGTCGCGATGGCCATGGGCTGCCTAGTCTACGACATCAAGGAGCTGAAGCCCGGCCCGGGCGGCAGCGTGCCCGAGATCATGATCGTCTCGCCGCCGCCGATGCTGGACGACATCAAGGAATGGCGGTCGATCTTTGCCGGCGCGCCGGAGAAATCGCGAAAGCTGGCGCTCGAATTCGAGATCATTGCCGATTCGCTCGAAGTGCATTTCTTCGATGCGGGCTCGGTCGCCACCTGCGACCCTCTCGACGGGTTCCACATCAACAGGCAGGCGCATGCGCTGCTGGGCAGCGCGCTGGCCCGCGAAGTCGAAGCAATCGGGTGGCCGGATGAAAAGTGACGGCGGCATATTGGACACGACCGATTGCGAGAGGGCACACCATGCCTGACATGCGCTTTGCGCCGCCCAATCCGCTCCGCATCGCGGACCGCGCCAGCGGCCTCAACGCCGTCAGCGTGCGCGGCTACAACGAGCGCCTCGTGCTGTCGCTGCTGCTCCAGAGCAAGGACATTACCCGGCTGGAGATAAGCGAGCGGACCGGCCTGTCGGCGCAGACGGTGTCCGTCATCGTGCGTTCGCTCGAGCAGGAAGGGCTGATTGCCAAGGGAGAGGCCCAACGCGGCCGTGTCGGGCCGCCGACGGTGCCGATCTCGCTCAACCCCGAGGGTGCCTATTCCGTGGGCATCAGCGTCGGCCACCGGCAGGTCGAGGTCGTGCTTGTCGACTTCGTCGGCTCGATCCGCTCGCGCACGGTGCTGCCGTTCTCGGCGGCCAGGCAGGACACCAACCATCCGCAATTCATGAGCGCTATCGCCAAGGCCATTGCCGATCTGCCGCAGCACCTCCACTCGCGCATCGCCGGCATCGGCCTCGCCTTGCCCGGCGACCAGGCGGAACTCGAGCTGACCCCCATGGCGGCCCGTGAACGGTTCGACGCTTTGCAGGAGGAAGTCGAAAGGGAAATCGGCTACTCCGTCTACGTCCAGAACGACATCACCGCTGCCGCCGGCGGCGAGAGCATGTTCGGCGTGGCGAAGCACCTTTCGGACTATCTGTTCTTCTATCTCGGCGCGCGGCTGCACAGCCGACTGATCCTCAACCATCAGATCTACAACACCGCCGCCGCGGTCAGCTTCGACGTCGGCATCCTGCGCCTGGAGGAGGAGATCAGGAGGAAGGGCAGCTCGCCCTCCGAGCTATGGGAACGAGGCGCGGACTGGCCGTCATTTGGCGACGCCGAGACCGCGTGGCAGCGCGACCTGATGGAGCAGATGAAGTCGTCGATAGGGGCGCTGAAGCAGTTCGTTCCGCTGACTTCGGTCGTCCTGTCCTCTTACGCGCCGCAGTCGGTGTGCAAGGCGATCTGCCGGGAGTTGGAGCAGGCTATGCCCGGCATAACCGCCATGGCCGGCAACATCGAGCGTTCCCCCAAGGCAGTGGGAGCGGCGAGCCTGCCCTTCAGCTCGCTGTTCATGGTGGAATAGACGGGTTGGAATAGCGCTAACCCGGGCTACCCGCAGCCGGATTGGCGATGATCGCCTCCCGGAAGCGGGCGACGAAATCGTCGAGCGCCGGCCGCTCGGCATCCGAGATCGCCCAGTAGGAGAAGGCGCCGTCGGTCCAATGGACCAGCAGGAACCCGCCCGCCGAGAGATCGTCCGCCACCGGTACCGACTTGGCTTCGTTCTGCCGCGGCGCCGCCACCAGGGTGATCAGATGCTCGTGGTGGCGGTAGACCAGCGCCGGCATCGGCCTGTCGCCGATGACCTCGACGCGGCCGCCGAGCAGCGCGTAGCCGTCCTTGGCCATGTCGGGCGCCGGCGGCGACACGCCGATCCGGCCGTCGAGCCACGGCTTCACCGTATGCCGGTCGGAAGACACGATGTCGACCGGCGTTGCCGCAAGCAGGCTGCGGCGATGGCTGTTGGCGACGTCGACCGCGAAACTGTCGGGCGCATTCTCCACCATCAGCCACTGCGTCGCGCCGCTGGCGAGAAACGCCGTGAGCACGATCGAGGCCGCCATCTGGCGCCAATCGAAGGAGTTGAACCAGCGTGCCGTAGCGCGCGGCTGCATCGCGATGACTTTGCCCTGCTGCTGTTGCGGCCGCGACTCTGCCTTCACGGCTTCACCCCGCGCGGCCTCGGCTTCATCGGAAGCCTTCACCTCGGCGATGGCCGCGATACGCGCCAGGAAATCGTCGCTGACGGCAGGGCGCGGCACGTTCGCAACAGCTCCGCGCAGCGAGAGGATGCGCGCATGCTCGGCGGCAAGGTCCGGATCGGCGGCGATGCGTCGCTCGACGGCAAGGGCGGCCGCGGCATCGAGCTCGCCATCGACAAGAGCGTGGATCATCAGCTTCATATCCTGCGGGTCTTGCGGCAATCCATCCTCACGCGGGCGATTTTCATGCGGGCTCATGGTGGCGCCCTCCAATGTCCGTCATCAGCAGGCTGCGGGCCCGCGCCAGCCGCGACATCACCGTGCCTTGCGGCACCCCTAACATCGCCGCGATCTCGCGGTAGCTGAGCCCGTTTATGTCGCGCAGCACCAGTGTTTCGCGAAACACGTCCGGCAGCCTTGCGATCGCCGCTTCCACTGCCGCCGAGTTCGCCTTCGCGATCAGCGCCGCCTCCGGACTGTCGGAGTCGCTATCCGGCCTCGGCGACACGTCGTCGAGATCGGCGAGATCGCCGACGGCGACCACCGCGCGCGGCCGGTTGCGCGCCATCCAGGTGTAGGAGGCGTTGCGCACGATGGTGAGCAGCCAGGCGCGCGGGTTGCCGCCGGCAAAGCCGGCCATGCCGGCATGCGCCTTGAGGCAGGCTTCCTGCACGACATCCTCGGCGTCCGCTGCGTTGCCGGTCAGCCAGCGGGCGAGCGACAGCGCATCGCCGAGATGCGGCAGCACCACCTCGGCAAAACGCGCGGCCAGCATTCTTTCGCTCAACACCGTTCCACCGTCAGGCGCTCCCGCCAGGGCTCCGCGGCCACCTTCAGCGGGTGACGCCGATCTGTCCCTGCCCGAGCGGGTGAAGATCGCGATTGCAGGCGAAGGCGCCTGCTTTGGTGGAGGTGAAGGCATTGGGGTCACCTGAGTCAAGCGCCTCGGAAGAGAACGGCGCCTCGGAAAGGAAAGGCGCATCGCTGGCCGCGACGAGATGCGTCGTCGTCATTGTCGTGGATCTCTTTTGCTGCGGTTCGCACGGGATCAGCGCCGGCGGCGGGACGGTGGTGTCCGAAAGACGCTTGCCCAGCTCATTCGTTCCAGCCAATGGCAGCGGCTGACCTCATCCACGCCGGTCTCGTTGCGATGCCTATCCATGTCGATCTCCTGCGGCACACAGCCTGGTACATGCCCGGAAGACCGGCGGGGCCGGTGGTTTATTCCCGAAATGATCATATTTTTCGATCACGCCAACGTGATCGGTCGGGCTGCAAGGCATACATGCCGGCGCCGATCCCGTCAGCGTCGGCAGCATGCCGATTTCAGCTCGAGCATGGCGAGTCGCCGCCGCGAAGAGCTGCGCCCCGCGCCGGTCAGCCGAGGAGACGACCGGACGTCCTCTCTACAATTGAGCGCAGACGGCAGCGATCAGATGCGCCGGCCGGTCTTGGCGTCGAACAGATGCGCCGAGGCGCGGTCAACCTCGATCCGCACGCTCTCGCCTTGCTTCAACGCAAGCCGCTCGCGGAAGAGGCAGGAGATCGCCTCCCCGCCGCAGTCGACCGTGGCGAAGATCTCCGAGCCGGTCGCCTCCACAAGCGTGACCGTGCCGGAGAGACCTTGGCTAGTCGCCCGGATGTGTTCGGGGCGAATGCCGTAGACCAATTCCCTTCCCGCGGCCTCGGTCGGCTGGATACCTTCCGGCAGCGGCAGCGTCAGTCCGCCGGCGCTGCGGAAGATACCCTCCTCGATGTGGCCATGGATGAAGTTCATGGCGGGCGAGCCGATGAAGCCGGCAACGAACAGATTGGCCGGGCGGTCGTAGAGATCGAGCGGCGCGCCGATCTGCTCGACAAGGCCGTCATGCAGCACGACGATCTTGTCAGCCATGGTCATGGCCTCGATCTGGTCGTGGGTGACATAGATGGTTGTGGTGCCGAGCCGCTGATGCAGCGCCTTGATCTCGCCGCGCATCTGGACGCGCAATTTGGCGTCGAGATTGGAGAGCGGCTCGTCGAACAGGAAGACCTGCGGATCGCGCACGATGGCGCGGCCCATGGCGACGCGCTGGCGTTGGCCGCCGGAGAGCTGGCGCGGATAGCGGTCGAGCAGCTTTTCCAAACCAAGGATGCTCGCTGCCCGCTTGACCCGGCTCGCGGTGTCGGCCGGATCGGATTTCTTGATCCTGAGCGCGAAGCCCATATTGTCGGCCACCGTCATATGCGGGTAGAGCGCGTAGTTCTGGAACACCATGGCGATGTTACGATCGCGCGCCCTGAGATTGTTCACGGTGCGCTCGCCGATCGCGATCTTGCCGGCCGAGATCGTTTCCAGCCCCGCGATCATGCGCAGCAGCGTCGACTTCCCGCAGCCCGACGGGCCGACCAGGATGACGAACTCGCCATCGGCGATGTCGACGCTGACATCGTGGATGATCTTGGCGTTGCCGAAGGCCTTCTGCACATTGTTGATGGTTACCGATGCCATTGCGTGTCTCCAAAAAAGTGACGGCGGATCGGGCGCTCAACCGCCCTTGACCGCGCCCGCGGTCAGTCCGGCGACGATCTGCCGTTGCGCGAACATGGTCAGAACCAGCACCGGCAGCGTCACCACAAGTGCCGCGGCGGCGAGCGGTCCCCAACTCACCTGCTCGTAGGACAGCATGTTGTAGACCGCGACCGGCAAGGTCCGCGTCTCGCGGCTGGCGAGCACCACGCCGAAGACGAAATTGTTCCATGAGAAGATGACCGACAGGATGAAGGCGACGACAATGCCCGGCTTGGCGATCGGCAGCGCCACCAGCCGGAACACCTGCCAGGAGTTGGCGCCGTCGATATTGGCCGCCTCCTCCAGCTCCATCGGCGTCGTCTCGAAATAGCCGATCATCACCCAGACCACGATCGGCACCGTCACCACCAGATGGATGATGATCTGCGGCCAGAGCGTGCCGAGGATGCCCAGCCACTGGAACAAGAGGAAGAGCGGGATGAGGTAGGAAAGCCCCGGCGTCATTCGGGCGATCATGATGACGATCGCCGAGCGTTCCGCCTTGAGCCTGGCGATGCCGTAGCCGGCCGGCACGCCGATCAGCAACGCCAAGAGCGTCGCCGTGCCGGTCACCAGCACCGAGTTCCAGAGATAGAGCAGGAAGTTGTTCTCCTCGAACACCTTCGCATAGTTCGACCAGGCGAAGCGCTCGGGGATCAGGATCGGCGGATAGGCGCCATTGTCGATCTCGAACTTCAGCGACAGCGAGATCATCCAGAGGAAGAACAGGATCGCCGGCGAGACCAGGACCAGCGCCGCGAAGAAGAGGCCCAGCTTGTTGAGCAGCCGCGAGCTCATCTATTTGCCCTCCGCGTCGACCCACTGCGAGCGCTGGCGCAGCATCAAGAGGATGAAGGACAGGGCCACGATGACGATGAAGAAGACCACGGCCATGGCCGAGCCATAGCCCATGTCGTAGTAGGAGAAGGCGGTGTTGTAGAGGTAGATGTTGATCGTTTCCGACGCCGTGCCCGGCCCGCCCTGGGTCATGGCGTAGATGATGTCGAAGCTCTTCAGCGCATCGATGGTGCGGATGATGACCGCGATCATCAGGAACGGCGCGATCATCGGCAAGGTGAGATAACGGAACTGCTGCCAGGCGTTGGCGCCGTCGATCTCGGCGCTCTCGAAGGGCTCGCGCGGCACCGATGCCAGCCCGCCCAGCACGATCAGCATCACCAGCGGCGTCCATTGCCAGGTCTCGACCGCGACCAGCGACGGGATGACCGTGTTGGCGTTGAAGATCCATTCCTGCGCCGGAATGCCGACAAGCGACAACAGGTAGTTGAGCACGCCGAGCTGCGGATGAAACATCATCGTCCAGACCAATGCCACGGCGACGGGTGTGGCCATCATCGGCATCACGAAGAGGCCGCGCAGCAGGCCCCGCAATGGGAACCGGGCGTCAAAGATCAGGGCGGCGACGGTGCCGAAAAACATCGGCGCGACCACCGACAGGAACGTATAGGTCAAGGTGTGCCACAGCGATTCCCAGAAACGCGGATCGCTCGCCAGGCGCAGATAGTTTTCCATCCCGGCAAAGCTTCGCGACTGGCCGAGCGTCCAGCTGTTGACGCTCATCCACAGCGTGAAGGCCCAGGGAAAGACGATCACGGCGCCGACGACGACCAGCGCCGGGACGACGAAAGGCCAATAGTTGGGAGCCAGCCGGACCGGCTGGCTCTCTTCGATGGCTTGCGTCGTCACCCCTGCGCGTTCCGGGGCGATGGCGGACATCAGCCTTGCTCGCTCCTGTCGAGCACCGGCTGGAACTGCTCGGTGGCCTTCTTCAGCTCGTCGGCGGGATCGGCACCGGCGATCATGTTGGTCAGTGCCACGCCATAGATGTCGCGGAACTCGGTGACCGGGATGATGACCGGCAGCGCCAGCCGGCTGATATTGCCGGATCCGACCACTGCATCAAGCCAGCTCGGCGGCATGGTAACACCTTCGCGCACCTTGGGGTCTTCCAGCACGGATTTGCGGAACGGTACGCCGGCTCCGGCCTGCAGCAGGCGCGCGCCCATGGCCGGCGATACCGCCCACTGGCAGAAGAGGTAGGCCGCTTCCTTCTTCGTGCTGGCCGACGTCACGCCGATGCCGTCGCCGAACGTGCCCGCGGCATGCGCCTTGGGGCCTTTTGGTATGACGCCGTAGCCGACCTTGCCGACCACCCGCGACTTCTCCGGATTTTCCATCGGCGGCGCAAAGCCCACGCCGTCGAACCACATGCCGATCTTGCCCTGCAGGAAAGCGGATTGCGCCTCGGCCCAATTGAAGCCGGTGACGCCGGGAGGCGCCGCCTTGGTCATCAGCCGCTGATAGAGGCTAGCGGCTTCGATTGCGTCCGCAGACGTGGTGCGCAGCTTGCCGTCGCTGTCGAGCGGCGTCGTGTCGTAGCCGAGCATCAGCGACGTCCACACCGGCGTGTTGGCGTTCTTGAGGCCGCGGGCGACGAAGCCGAACGTGTTGCTCGAAGGGTCCGTCAGCGCTTCGGCGGCGGCCACCAGCTGCTCGAAACTCTCGGGATATTTCAGCCCCTTGGCGTCGAACAGCTCCTTGTTCCAGTAAAGGATCCAATAGTCGACCGAGAACGGCAGCGAGCGCAGCACGCCCTGGCCGTCCTTGGCGAACTGCATGCCGGCCTCGGCGAAATCGCTTTCGACCAGCCCGGGATCCGTGAGGCCCGGATCGGCAAGGTAGCCGGAAATGTCGGCCAGCCAGCCGCCCTTCTCGAACTGCCGCTTCTGCACATGGTAGCTCAGATGCACGACATCGAAGCTCGGTTTGCCGGAGCTGAGCTCGATCACCGTCTTCTGGCGCTGCTGCTGTTCGGGCGTCGCCTCCGCATTGACCTTGATGCCGGTCAGTTCCTCGAACTCGGCGAGATTCTTCAGGATGGTGTCACTGCGCGGGCTCTTTACCAGATTGACGTCGAGCGTTGTGCCGGCAAAGCGCTTCCAGTCGACACCCGCGGCAAAGCCCGGACGAAGACCGGCAAGGCCGGCGGCCGCGAGCGCGGCGGTTCCCTGGAGAAGCTGCCTCCTGGTTGGATTGAACGGATTGGACGACATTTCTTCCTCCCGGTTGCTGTCGTTGTCGATTGCGCAGCGTCGATTGCGGCGCGGTCCTGCTTCCTCAAATCTGGAGCGCCAGGCGGCGCGCATTGTCGATGTGCTGGCTGATCGCCTCGACCGCCTTTTGCGGATCGCGTTTCTCCAGCGCGTCGATCACCGCCAGATGCTCGCGCATGACCGGCACGACGCGGCCGTCGATGCGGAAACGCTCCTGGTGGATGAGCCTGATCTTCACCGAATTGACTAGGTAGGCTTTGGCGATGATCTCGTTGTCCAGCGCGCTGATGAAGGTGTCATGCATCGCCCAGTCGATATTCTGCGCCTTGGCTTCCATTTCCGGCGTCGCCGTCTGCGCCAGCGCCTGGGCGAGCATCTCCTCATGCTCGCGCCGCAGACGGGAAATCTCGGCGTCGGAAGCGTTGACGGCAAACAGCGCGACCGCCTCGCGCTCCATGAACAGGCGGAACTGGAAGGCCTCGCGGATCAGGCTGATGTCGATATGCGCGATCTGCATGCCGCGTTGCGGAATCGTGGACAGCAGTCCCTCCGCCTCGAGCCGCGGCACGATCTCGCGGATGGCGCCAAGCGGCAGGCCGGTGAAGGCAACCAGTTCGCGCTGCGACACGAACTGGCCCGGCCTGAGGTCGCGGGCCAGCAGGTGCCGCGTGAAGCTGGCATAGGCCTTTTCCCTCAGAGTTGCCGGTTCGCTCGTGTCGTCCATGCCAATCAGCGCCCTCCGTCGCTCACGCCGCTTGCGTCGAGAACAGCCGGTCGTAAGCGGCACCAAGCTGCTGCCGCTCCGGTGGCGCGACCGGCTCGAGCGGCGGCCGCACCGTCAGCCAGCGTTCGTCGCCGGTCTGGCGCGCCACCATCGCCTTCACCGCCGGGATGACGGGATGCCTGAGCAATTCGAGGACGAAGCCCTCCACACGGGAGTCGTCGCGTCCGCTTTCGATCATGGCGCGAAGCTCGCCGGCGGCGAAATTTGCCATGCCGGAAATCGCGCCCTGGCCGCCGATCCGCACCGCCGGCGCCAGATGCCGTTCGTCGCCGATCAGGATTATCAGGTCGCCATGCGCCTTGAGCAGCGCTTCGCTGTAGGCCCAGTCTCCGCCCGAATCCTTGACCCCGGCGACCGCGCCTGGATACGCCTTGCGCAGCCGACCGATCAGGTCGAGCGAGAGCTGGACCGTCGTGACCGAGGGGATGTTGTAGAGCAGCATGCCACGGGCGAGTGGGCCGAGCGCAGCAAACACGGCCGCAAACCAGCCGAACAGCCCATCGTCGCCGACATTCTTGAAGTAGCTCGGCGGCGCGAGCAGGATGTTGCGGGCGCCACGCTGCAGGGCCTGGCGGCACTGCTCCGCGGCATCCTCTGCCGCATCGACGAGCACACCGGCGACAAGCTGATCGGCCGAAATACCCGCCGCGAGCATGGCATCGATGACCGCCTGCCGTTCCGTAGTGCCAACGGACGCGCCTTCGCCGGTGGTGCCGAACAAAGTCACGCTGCTGCAGCCGGCATCGAGACAGGCCCGAGCATGCGCGGTCATCAGCGGGACGGCAATCCGCCCGGCTGCATCAAAGGGCGTTGTGAGCGCAACCGACAGACCAAAGCGCGAAGCCACCTGCAAAGTCTCCAATTCATCAATCGGCAGGCAGCCGTATCATGCTAACATGTTAGTTGTAAATAGAGCTCTCGATCACGCTCGACTGCGGCCGGAAACAATTCACAATGCCTGCAGGACCAGTCCCGCCAATGCCGATCCTGCGAGCGTCGGCAGCATGCCGGCTTTCAGCCGCAGCATCGCGACCATCGCAGCCGCCGACAGCAACGCCGCGCGCCAGTCGAGCGAGGAGAAGACCGGAACCTCCACGCCCCAGCCGACGCTGTCGATTTGGGTGAAGACGACATGCAGCGCGAACCAGAGCGCAAGGTTCATCACCACGCCGACGACGGCCGCAGTGATCGCACCGAGCGCCGCCGACAGCGCCTTGTTCTGCCGCAGCTGCTCGATGTAGGGCGCGCCGAGGAATATCCAGAAGAAGCAGGGCACGAAGGTGGCCCAGAGCGTCAGCGCCGACCCGAGCGATCCCGCAAGCAGCGGGCTGATCGCGCCGGCATGGCGATAGGCGGCAGCGAAGCCGACGAATTGCAGCACCAGGATCAGCGGCCCGGGCGTCGTTTCGGCAAGCCCCAGCCCGTCGACCATTTCGCCGGGGGAAAGCCAGCCAAACGAGGTCACCGCGGCTTGCGCGACATAGGCGAGAACCGCATAGGCGCCGCCGAAGGTGACCACGGCCATCAGGCTGAAGAAGCCGCCGATCTGCGCCCACACGCTCCCCGGTCCCGCCAGCGCGGCGATCAGCGCCACCGGTCCGAGCCAGAGCGGCAGCCAGATGGCGATGGTGCGGGCGGCATGCCATCTGGTCGGCACGGTGTGGCCGAGTTCCCCGCGCTCGAACATCAGGTCGACGACGCCGCTTCTGTCGGCAGCGGCGCCGCCTTTGCCATGCGCCGAAGCGGAAAACAGCCCCGGCGCGAAGCGATTGCCGATCCAGCCGATGAGGCCCGCCGCAAGCACGATCAGCGGGAACGGCAGCTTGCCGACATAGATGGCCAGGAAGGCCGCCACCGCGATCACGACCATGGCCCGGTTCTTCAACGCCCGCTTGCCGATGCGGATCACGGCTTCGACGACGACGGCAAGCACCGCCGCCTTGACGCCGAAGAACAGCGCCGCGATGAACGGCGCGTCGTTGTAGAGCATGTAGAAGCTGCTCAGACCCAGCATGACCAGCGCGCCCGGCAGCACGAACAATGTGCCGGCGACCAGGCCGCCGGCCGTCCGGTGCAGCAGCCAGCCGACATAGATGGCAAGCTGCTGTGCCTCCGGGCCCGGCAGGAGCATGCAGTAGTTGAGCGCATGCAGGAAGCGCTCCTCGCCGATCCAGCGGCGCTCCTCGACTAGCTCCTTGTGCATCAGCGCGATCTGCCCGGCCGGCCCGCCGAAGGAGAGCAGCCCGATCTTCGCCCACAGCCGCGTCGCCTCGCGAAAAGTCGGCACGGCCGGAACCTCGGCCGGCTGTGCGGCACCGTCCTTGGCGAGCATGGTCATTGTGCCTTGCCTCCGACCGGCCAGTTATGCGTCTCGTCGGTGGCGTCGCGGCACCAGCGGAAGAAGGCGTCGTAGAAGAGCATGCCGGCTTCGAGCTGCTCGAGGTCGTCGCGGAACATGCGCGACAGGCCGAGCGAGGCGGCGAGGAACCCGGCCGCCTGCGGAACGAGGTCGAGGCGCGCCGTGTCTGCCCCCCGCACGATGAGCGCGAGACGATCTAGCACCTCGGTGCGCAGGCCGAATTCCTCGATCATCGTGTCGAAGGTGCAGCGATCGCCACGATGGCTCCAGAACACGCCTTCGATGTCGAAGGGAACCGCTGCGAAGCGATCGGCCACCAGAGGCACCTCGGCCGGGTCGACGAACAGGAAAACCGCGTCGGGATCGACGAAGCGGCGGATCAGCCAGGGGCAGGCAATGCGATCGACCTTCGGTCGGGAACGGGTGACCCATACGGTGCGGCCCTTCTCGTCGCGGGGCGGGATCGCGCTGGCGGTGACTAGCGGCGCCTTGGCGTCGGCCCAGGTCTCGAACCCGCCTTCCAGCGATTCCGCCGGAATGCCTTCGTGGCGCAGCCACGCGGCGACGCCTTGCGAAAGCTTCTGCCCTCTCTGGCAGATGACGACGACTTTTGATCCGGAGAATTCGGCCGCCCAGGTCGAGACGGTTCTGAAGTCGCGCCGGCGGGAGGCCGGCAGCAGGCGCGGATCGGCTTGATAGTCGTCATCGATGCGTACGTCGATGAGAACAGGCGCATCCGGCAGTCCGATGAGACGGGAAAGCTGCGGAACGGTGATTGCGGTTGTTGATGGCATGGCGTCCACCTCCTGAACAAAGAGAGCTTGGACGCGATCGTTGGGCTGACGCCTCACGGGGTCGTCGCGGGGAACCCCTTACCGGAATGCTGGATCGATCCCCGCCGATTGTCAAGGAAGAGCTTCTACGCTCGTCCCGTCAGAGCGATGCCGTGATGCCGCCGTCGACATAAAGGACGTGGCCGTTGACAAAGGTTGATGCATCGGATGCCAGGAAGACCGCCGCCCCGATCAGTTCCTCGACCTCTGCCCAGCGGCCGGCAGGCGTGCGTTTCTCCAGCCAGGCGGTGAAGTTGGCGTCGGCGACCAGGGCGGCATTGAGTTCGGTGTTGAAATAGCCTGGACCGATCGCATTGACCTGCAGGCCATATCGCGCCCAGTCGGTCGCCATGCCCTTGGTCAGCATCTTCACGGCACCCTTGGTCGCCGTATAGGGCGCGATGCTCGTGCGTGCCAGCTCGCTCTGCACGGAGGCGATGTTGACGATTTTGCCGTGTCCGCGCGGGATCATGCGGCGTGCCACAGCCTGGCCGACATGGAACACGCTGTCGATATTGGTCGCCTTGAGCCTTTCCCAGGCATCCAGCGGAAATTCCTCGAGCGGCGCGCGAAACTGCGTGCCGGCATTGTTGAAGAGGATCTCGATCGGACCGATTTCGCTCTCGATGGCATCGACCGCTGCCGCCACGGCGGCCGCGTCGGTCACGTCGAAGGCGCGAGCGTGAACCTTATGGCCTTCGGCGGCGAGCCTTGCCCGGGCCTCCTCCAGCACGCTTTCGTTGCGCGCGTTGAGCACCAGCTCCGCGCCTGCTTCGGCCAGGCCGCGGGCCATCGCGAAGCCTATCCCCTTCGAGGATCCGGTTACCAGCGCGAGCCGGCCGGAAAGGTCGAAGCGCTTGATGGCAGTTTCCCTCATCGTCACGTGCATCACCCCGGAAAGATCGTGAAGCCGCCGTCCACGCGGATCACCTGGCCGTTGATGAAGCGGGCGCGCGATCCAGCGAGAAAGGCGACAGCCTCGGCAATCTCTTCAGGCTCGGCATAGCGGTTCAGGGAACGCTTCGACGAATCCATCCTTGCCGGATCGACGACGCGTGTCGCCTGGAACCGGGCGGTTTTCGTCGCCCCGGGGCTGACTGCATTGATCCGCACGCCCTCGTCGATCAGTTCCTTGGCGAGGCAACGGGTATAGTGGACGACAGCAGCCTTGAGCGTCGAATAGACGACCTCCGGCGAGCAGCCGAGGTGAGCGGCCGCCGAGGCGATATTGATCACCGACCCTGATCCGCGCTTCACCATCGGCGGCACGAAGGCCTGGCAAACCAGCATGGTGCCGATCAGGTTGTTTTCGGTGAGCACCTTTATGTCCTCGTAATCGATGTCGAGGGCATTGTTGGGGTTGGGCTTGGTTCCCTTGGCGCCGATGTCGCCGCCCGCGCAGTTGACGAGCACATGCACATCGCCGAGTTCCGCCTCGATCTTGCGCTTCATCTCGGCTACGGCGGCACGGTCGCCGATATTGCCGGTGACCGCGGTCACCCGGGTGCCGTGTCGTCCCAGGTGCCTTGCCGATTCACCGAGGTCTGCGAACTCGCCGTACTTCGCCGGTTGGGTCCAGTCCAGGTCGTGGATTGCAACGTCCGCCCCGAGTTCCGCCAGCCGGTCCGCCATGACGTGGCCGAGGCCGCGTCCGGAACCGGTGACGAAGGCGGTGATGCCGCTGAGTTCGCGAGTTGTCATGAGGGGTTCTCCAAGGTCATGAGGCCGAGCTCCTTCATGTTGGCGGCGCTGCGCCGGATCATGTCGAGCTCGTAGGAAACCAGGGCGCCGTCGTCCCCGCGCTCCCAGGGAGTGCGGAAATCGGCATCGTCGGGCAGGCGATTCTTTTGCGCGGCGGCAAGGCAGGCGGCGAATTCGCGCGCGGTTTGCGGCGGATAGCCGTTCCACCAGTCGTCGAGAAGAAAGCGCACATGGCGCGCCTCGAGCGCGCCCGGCTCGAGCACCGCGGTGAGTTCGTCGTGCAGGTCGCCGAGCAGGGCCGCGAGGTCGCGGAAGGGCACGGCGCCGTCGCCGATGGCGCAGCGCACGAGCCGGTATCCTTCGCCCGTGAACTGGACGCGGTAGTCCTTCAGGTGGACATGTCGCACATAGGGCGCGATGCGGCGGGTGAAGTCGAGCGGCGCCTCGGCGACGGGAAACGTATTGCCGGTGTCGAACGTGATGCCGACCCCTCGCCCGCCGGTCTCGCAGAACGCCACCAGCTCGGCGCTGCCGAAATCCTGATGGTTCTCGATCGCGAGCACGCGGCCTTCGGCTTCGGCCCGCGGCCCCCATTGCTGAAGCGCCGACCTGATCGAGGCGTTGAGCTCGCCCCATTTGTCGCCCCAGGCATTGCGGTCACCGCACAGAACCGGTGTCAGGCCGAGCCGGATGGTCTTCGCGCCGAGCGAGCGGGCGGAACGGAACGCGCTCTCCAGCGGCCCCATCATGTTGAGCCCGGCGCTGACGACGGGCGTCATCCCAAGCCCATCGAGCCGCTCCTTCAGTGCGGCCAGCCCGGAATCGGACATTTCCGCCAGCCACGGATCGTAGATCTCCAGCGTGCGTGCGCCGAGCTCCTCGGCCAGGGCGATGAAGCCTTCGAGCCCCGCGCCCTTGGGGTTGGCGCGCGGCGTGCCGCGGCCCTGCAGCCCAAGATGATAGGTAAGCCCATAGGGGTTCAAACCAACGCGCAGCATCAGGCCAGCCGATCGAACGAGGGGAGACGGAGAACCTGCATCAGCGCAGGCCCGCATCGACGATGATGGATTGCTTGGTGATCATGCGGCTGTCGTCGGCGGCGAGAAAAAGCGCCGTGCGGGCGATCTCGTCGGCCAGCAGAACCCGCCTGATCAACTGGCGCCCGACCATCTGATCGACGGACTCCTGCGTCGCGTACCAGAGACGGCGCTGCCGCTCGGTGATCACGGCGCCCGGCTCGATGGCGTTGACGCGGATATTGTCGGGACCGAAGGCGCGGGCCAACGACCGCGTCATGCCGATGATCGCGGCCTTGGCCGTGGCATAGGCGGTCATCTGGTCGGCGCCGAAGCGCCAGGAGGTCGAGGAAAGGTTGATGATGGAGCCAAAGCCCAGCGACTTCATCTGCGGATGGACGGCCTGGGCGGCGAAGAACTGATGCTTCAGATTGACGTTCTGGGCATGATCCCAGTAGTCCGGCGTCACTTCAGCGACTGCGTGGCGGTCATCATTGGCGGCGTTGTTCACCAGGACAGCAACCGGCCCGACCTTTTCCCGCACATTCTCGATCGCTGCGCGCAGGGCCGCGATGTCGGTCACATCGCATGGCAGGAACAGAGGCGCGTGGCGCGTGGCGCCCGCAAGCTCCGCCTTCAGTTCCCGGCCGACCGCTTCCTGAATGTCGAGAAAGGCCACTCGCGCCGCGTTGGCCGCGAAGGCGCGAACCATTTCGGCGCCGATCCCGGAGGCTCCTCCGGTGATCAGCACGACACGGTCTGCGAGGCTTGGATAGGTGGCGAATGTCAAAGGCTGAGCTTTCAAAGAAGGGATTGGGTCGTCGGATCGAAGAGGCAAGCCCGCGCCATGTCGATGCCGAGGGTCATTGTCTCGCCCATGCGTGGCGCACTGTCCGGGTCGAAACGGCCGGTGACTTCGAGATCGCCGAAGCGAAGCACCGCCAGGGTCTCGGCACCCGTGGGCTCGACCAGCTCGACCGGGGCCTTCACCGCCGCAATGGCGCGCTTGCGGTGCTTCAAGTCGTCCGAAAAGCGGTAGATATGTTCCGGCCGCACGCCAAGCACGACGTTCCTCGGCGCGCTGGCCGGCACCGGCTGGGCAAGTTCCAACGCTGCCGTGCCGCCATCCACGGTCCGAACCGTGACGCAGGGCCGGCCCGCCCCGTCGCCGAGCTCGGCGGGAATGAAATTCATCGCCGGAGAGCCCATGAAGCCCGCGACGAACATGTTGGCGGGGCGGCTGTAGATCATCTGCGCGGCGTCGAACTGCTGCACCGACCCCTGATGCATGACGGCAATGCGCGAAGCGAGCGTCATCGCCTCCACCTGGTCGTGGGTGACATAGACCGTGGTCTTGCCGACACGGTTGTGCAGCTTCTTGATCTCGGTGCGCATGTCGACGCGCAGCTTGGCATCGAGGTTGGAAAGCGGCTCGTCGAACAGGAAAAGCTTCGGGTCGCGCACCAGCGCCCGGCCCATGGCGACCCGCTGGCGTTGACCGCCGGAGAGTTGCCCGGGCTTGCGGCCAAGCAGCGCCTCGATCTGCAGCAGCGCCGCGACGTGCTTGACGGCTTCGGCCTGATCGGCCTTCGGTACGCCGCGGCTCTCCATGCCGAAGGTGATATTCTGGCGCACGGTCATGGTCGGGTAGAGCGCATAGGACTGGAACACCATGGCGATGTCGCGGTCCTTTGGCGGCACGGAATTGACCAGCCGGTTGCCGATGCGGATTTCACCCGATGTCACGCTTTCAAGTCCGGCGATCATGGCAAGCAGGGTGGACTTGCCGCAACCCGAAGGTCCGACGAGAGCGATGAACTCTCCCGGCTGCGCTTCGAGGTTGATGCCCTTCAAGACGTCCACGGCGCCGTAGCTCTTGTAGAGATTGCGAATGGTCAGGGCGGATAGGGATTGGCTCGTCATTTGATGGCGCCCTGTGTCAGACCGCGAACGAAGTATTTGCCGCCAAAGAGATAGATCAGGAGCGGCGGCAGCGCGCCGATCAGCACGGCGGCGCTCATCACGTCGTAGCTGCGGGCGGTCGTGCCGCTCGCCGTCAGCGCGACAAGCGCGGCGGTGATCGGCTGCGCCTGGCCGGACGTGAAGACCACGCCGAACAGATACTCGTTCCAGATGCCGGTGAACTGCCAGATGACGGTCACGATCAGGATGGGCGGCGACAGCGGTATTATGATCTTCCAGAAGATCCGCCAGAAGCCGGCGCCGTCGATGCGCGCCGCTTTGATCAGGTCGTCGGGGATGCCGACATAGTAGTTGCGGCAGAACAGGGTGGTGAAGGAAATGCCCTGGACGACATGCACCAGGATCAGGCCGTAGGTCGAGTTGGTCAGGCCGAGCTTTCCAAGCACGAATGCCCAGGGCATCAGCGCGATCTGCCCTGGCATGAACACACCGAGCAGCATTGAGGTGAACAGGATTTCCGAGCCCTTGAAGCGCCACTTGGACAGCACATAGCCATTTACGGCGCCGAGCAGCGTGGAGATGATCGTCGCCGGAATGGTCATCCACAGCGAGTTCAGGAAATTCCGTTGCATCCCCTGGCAGGTGCCGGCGATGCAATACGTGCTCCAGGCCTGCGCCCATGCCTCCAGCCGGAAGGTCTTTGGCAGCGAGATGAGCCCGTCGCGCGCGATCTCCGCCTGCTCGCGGAAGGAATTGAAGACGACCACGAGCAGCGGGATCAGATAGATTGCGGCGAAGACCGTGAGCAGGCCATAGATCGCGAACCGGCTCCAGAAGTGCCTGCGGCTCGCGGCAGCCGCTTCCAGGTCGATGGCGGCGGCCAGTTCAGCCATTTCCTGCCTCCGCCCGGCGGCGCCACACCACCCACAGCGAATAGGGCACCAGCACCACGGCAAGCGCGGCCAGCATCATGACCGCGGCGGCCGCGCCCTCGCCGATCTCGCCACGCTGGAACATCAGATCGTAGACGTAGATGGCGGGGAACGTGGTCGAGATGCCCGGCCCGCCGCGGGTCAGGGCGGCGACGAGGTCGAACGTCTTGATGGCGAACTGGATCTGGATGACGGCGACCGCGAGGAAGATCGGCGCGATGGTTGGCAGAATGACCTTCCTGTAGGTGCGCACGACCGATGCGCCGTCGATCTGCGCCGCCTTCACCAGATCCGGATCGACCGAGCGCAGGCCGGCCAGAAAGAGCGCCATGGCGAAACCGGAAGACTGCCAGACGCCGGTGATGATCACCGCGTAGATCGCGTGGTTGCGATCGCTGGTGAGCGCGAAGCTGAATTCGCTCCAGCCCAGCCCGCGCACCAGCGCCTGGATGCCGTCGACCGGATTGTAGAGCCAGCTCCAGACGGTGCCGGTGACGATGAAGGAAACCGCCAGCGGGTAGAGGAAGATCGTCCGCCACACCGCCTCGCCGCGCACGCGCTGGTCGATCAGGATGGCCAGCAGCAGCCCGACCGCCATGGAGCCCACGATGTAGAAGCCGCTGAAGAGGAAAAGGTTGGTGTAGGCGATGTTCCAGCGCCGGTTGGACCAGAGCGATACGTAGTTGTCGAGGCCCGCAAAGCCGTAGCTCGGCAAAAGTGTCGAGTCTGACAGCGACAGATAGAGCGTCCAGCCCGTGAACACGAAGACATAGACGAAGCTCGCCGCGAGCGAGGGGGCGAGCACGAGGATCGGCACGATCGATCCCAGACGATCCCGCCACGAGCGGGCCGGCACGGCTATCGGAACGGAAAGGTCGTGGATGGACATTGGGCTTCCTGCCGGCCGGGCGCCGGCGCGATGTCGCGCCGGCGCCCTCCGCACGTCATTCCTGCGCTTCGGCGGCGTCGGCCATGGCGTTGGCCGCATCCTTGGCGGACATGTCCGGCGTCGCGACGAATTCTGTGATCGTATCCATGATGGCGCCGCGGACCTTTTGCGGGATGGTCATGTTGTGGGCCATTGAGCGGACCAGCGTGCCCGCCTCGATCGAGGCCTGCAGGTCCTTCTGGGACTTCTGCTGGCAGGGATTGAAGCCCTTCGACAGATCGACGTCGAGGCGCGCCGGGATCGAGCCCTTGGCCTGGTTGAAGACGGTCTGGAACTCCGGCGACAGGATGGTGCTGGCGAGCAGCTTCTGGCCCTCCACATAGTCGGGATCCTTCTGCTGGAAGAACACGACGGAATCGGAGTTCAGGATGAAGCCGGGCTTGCCCCAGTCGGTCGGCGCCTGGGCGCAGACATAATCCGTGCCCTCCTTGAAGCCGGCGGCGGTAAGCAGGCCGATCGTCCAGTCGCCCATGATGTGGAACGCCGCCTCGCCACGGCCGACCAGAGCCGACATCGAATCCCAGTCGCGGCCGTTCATGCCGGGGTCCATGTACTTGGACGTCATGATGCGGAATTGCTCGAAGGCCTTGACCATGCCGTCGCTGCGCATGGCGTCTACGTTGCCTTCGACGAAGGCTTTGCGATAGAGGTCGAGGTCCTGGCCGTAGACGACGACTTCGAAGACGGTGGAATCGGTCCAGTCGGCGGTCGAGTGCGCGATGCAGATCTTGCCGGTGGCCACGATCTTGTCGCAGGCTGCATTGAATTCCGCCCAGGTCTTCGGAACCTCGGTCACGCCGGCGGCCTGCATGACTTTTGGCGATGCCCATATCCAGTTGATGCGGTGGATGTTCATGGGTGCCGCCACCCACTTGCCGCTCGGCTTCATCACCGGCAGCAATTCCGGCGCCACCACCTTCTCCCAGTTCTCCGTCTTCGCGAGATCATCCAGATCGGCGGTCATGCCGGTCTTGTTCCATTCAGCGATCTCGGGACCCTTGAGCTGAACCGCCGGCGGAGCATTGCCTGCGATCACGTCGGCGCGCAGCTTGGCAAGCGTGTTGGCGGTATGGCCGGCGATCGAGGTCTGCTGCCATTTTCCGCCCTTTGCCTCGAACATCTCGCCAAGCTTGGCGATAGCCTGCGCGTCCGATCCTGTGGCCCATTGGTGGAGCAGATTGGTCTTCGGCTCGGCGAGTGCTGTGTTTGCAAGAAAGGCAAATGCCGCCGTAGCGACAAGGCTCGCCCTCAGATATCTCATCGTCTCACTCCCATTTGATTTCAGCACGGTTCATCACGACCGTTTCGTCAAGACCGTCCGCGCATCGCAGAAGGTCTCTAGTTTTTTCTAGAATGATCAAATACGATCGGCAGTCAAGGAGTTTTAAGACGAAAATGACAAAAAGCCTCCTCAGATCGCTGCTGGACGGTCAACCTCCGGGCACGCCTGAAAGTCTGATTGTCCGCTGTCTCAGCCAGCGCGGCGCCATTTCCGCCGCGCAGATCGCCCGGCTCACCGGCTTGGCCCGCTCGACCGTCTCGACGGCTTTGACTGGTCTGAAGAAGTCAGGGGTCGTGGTGGAACTGGCGGCGGCTGACGAAACGGCCAAAGGCGTCGGCCGGCCGCCGGCGACGCTGATGCTCAATCCTGAAGCCGGCACCTGCGTTGGCGTTCATCTTAGTCTCGACGAGATTCGGGTCGCTGTGGCCGACGTCTCGCATTCATTCATTTCTGAAAAAACTATCCCCCTCGGCCTGGATTATCCTCCGGACCGGGCGGCAAAGCTCACCAAGGCGGCGATCGCACAATGCTACGAGGAGAACAGCTTGTCTGCGTCCGGCCTCCTGGGTGTCGGGGTTTCTGTGTCGGGACCGGTCAGCCCCGAAGGCTTCGTCCAGCGGGCCAGCATCGTTCCCACTTGGGCTGGCGTCAACATCCGACATGTCTTTGGGCCGGTGCTGGAGCAGCCGATCTTCGCAGCCAATGAAAGCAACTGCGCCGCCATTGCCGAGATGATGTGGGGCGCCGCCGTCGGTTACGAGGACTTTGTCCTGTTCAAGATCGACCTCGGGGTCGGCGGCGCGATCGTCCAGCACGGACGCGTCGTGACCGGAATTGCCGGCGGCGCGGGCGAATTCGGTCACATGAGCATCGATCCATCGGGCGATCTTTGCCGCTGCGGCAATCGAGGCTGCCTGGAACTCTACGCCAGCTTCAACCGGCCGTTGGAGCAGATCGCGCGCGTGACGGGCCGGCGCGTCACGATGGACGACGTGATCCGCATGGCCGAGCAGGGGGATGTCGGAGCATTGCGCATGATCGAGGATACGGCCGAAATGGCGGGCCGCGGCCTGGGCATGATCGGATCCGTTCTGAACCCGCCCCTCATCATCATCGGAGGACGCATGGCGCTCGCCGGCGACATCCTGCTTACGCCACTCATTGCAGCCTATGAACGGCACACCCTAATCAAGGCGCGGGACGTCGCCCCCGACAGGCGCACGCGAATAATCATCGGCAAGCACACCGAAAACGATGTGCTGCTTGGAGCCGTCGGCCTCGTCCTGAGCCATTACGGGCGACTTCAATAGCCATGGGGACCGGCAAGGACTGCGCCAGGGGAAGGATAGTACGAAGCACCGCGAGTTAAGCCTTACGCTGCGACAGCGCCCCCTTTAGAGCAATTCCAGGAAAAGTGTGTAACGGTTTTCCGTCCGGAATTGCGTAAAAAATAGATAGTTAGAGCAGTTCAGCGTTTCCGTGAAACGATGAACTGCTCAGGGAAGCGCGCCTACTGCGCCGTCCAGCCGCCATCCATCGGCAAAGTCGTGCCGGTCATCTGCTTGGCGGCATCCGAGCATAGGAACAAGGTTAGCGCCGCAAGCTCTTCGACAGTGACGAACTCCTTGGTCGGCTGCGCGGCAAGCAGCACGTCGTGCTTGACCTGCTCCTCGGTCATGGCGCGCGCCTTCATCGTATCGGGGATCTGCTTCTCGACCAGCGGCGTCCAGACATAGCCGGGGGCGATCGCGTTGACGGTGATGCCGTCTTGCGCGACTTCCAGCGCCACCGTCTTGGTCAGGCCGGCAATGCCGTGCTTGGCCGCGACATAGGCCGACTTGAACGGCGAGGCGACCAGCGCGTGCGCCGAGGCCGTGTTGATGATGCGGCCCCATTTGCGCCGCTTCATGCCCGGCAGCGCCGCCTTGATGGCATAGAAGGCGGCAAGCAGGTTGATGCGGATGATCGCTTCCCACTTGTCGTCGGGAAATTCGTCGATCGGCGCGACATGCTGGATGCCGGCATTGTTGACCAGTATGTCGAGGCTGCCGAACGCCTCTTCGGCCTCATGGATCATGGCGGCGACCGCGGGGCCGTCCATCATGTTGGCGCCCGAATAGCGGCATTTTACGCCGAAATCCTTCTCGATGCGGGCACGCTCCTGCTCGATCGCCGCGGCGTCGCCCAGGCCGTTGATGGTGACGTTGGCTCCCTCGGCGGCAAAGGCGCGGGCGATTGCAAGGCCGATGCCGCTGGTCGAGCCGGTGACGAGCGCATTCTTCGAAGACAGGGAACCCATGGGAGATCTCGCAAGAGGAGGGAGGAACTATGAGGCTGATAGTTTGTGCGACGCAACATGACAATGCCATGGCCATGTGTCGGCTCGATTACAGCACGACAGCGCTGTTTGCCGGCTCGATGACGCGCCGAGTGCGGCTGACACGGCACTGTCATGCTGCCGTGCAACATATTTGCCAGCGCATTCGCGCGGGGACATTCTTCAAAAGCACTGGGGCAGCAGCATGGAAATCGCCGATGTCGTGAAGCACGCCTATGCGATGCCGCTCACCAACCCGTCCTTCCCGCCCGGCCCCTATCGCTTCTTCGACCGCGAATACATCATCATCACCTATCGCACGACGCGCGAGGCGCTGGAGGCGATAGTGCCGAAGCCGCTGGAGATCGATGAGCCGCTGGTCAAGTATGAGTTCATCCGCATGCCGGATTCGACCGGCTTCGGCGACTATACCGAGACCGGCCAGGTCATCCCCGTGCGCTTCGGCGGCCAGCATGGTGGCTATGTCCATTCCATGTATCTCGACGACGACGCGCCGATCGCCGGCGGCCGCGAGCTCTGGGGTTTCCCCAAGAAGCTCGCCAGCCCCAAGATCGTGCATGAGGGCGAAGTTGTGGTGGGGACGCTGCACTATGGCAGCGTTCTGTGCGCCACCGGCACGATGGGCTACAAGCACCGCGAAGCCGACCACGATTCCGTGCTCGCCTCGCTCGCCGCGCCCAATTTCCTGATCAAGATCATCCCGCATGTCGACGGCAGCCCGCGCATTTGCGAGCTGGTGCGCCACTACCTGACCGATGTGACGCTGAAGGAAGCCTGGACGGCGCCGGCCGCGCTCGACCTTCGGCCCCATGTCATGGCCGATGTGGCGAAACTGCCGGTGCTCGAGGTCGTGTCGGCCGTCCACTTCACCGCCGATCTGACGCTTGGGCTTGGCGAGGTCGTGCACGACTATCTCGCCGGCCGGTCCGCAGCGAACGCAATACAGCCGGAGAAGGCCCGTGCTTGAACGCACCCGCAACAACGTGGCCGCCGCCACCATTCATGAAATCTCCGCGCAATACGACCGCATCGCCCTTGTGTTCCAGGGCGGCGGCGCGCTGGGCGCCTATCAGGCAGGTGTCTATCAGGCGCTTTCCGACGCCGGCTGCGAGCCGACCTGGCTCTCCGGCGTTTCGATCGGCGCGATCAACGCCTCGATCATCGCCGGCAACGAGCCGAGCCGGCGCCTGCAGCGGCTGGAGCAGTTCTGGCAGACGATTTCCGGCCGCAAGATCTGGGCCTATACGCCCGAAGGCGACATCTATCGCGACATCCGCAACCGCACCTCGTCGTGGATGACGATGACCATGGGCCAGCCCGGCTTCTTCAAGCCGCGCAACCCGAGCCCGTGGTTCCAGCCGCCCGGCGCGGAAGGCGCCAACAGCTTCTACGACACCGCCGAGCTGAAGGACACGCTGGAGAGCCTGATCGACTTCGACGTGCTCAACGACGGCAAGAAGCGGCTCAGCGTCGGCGCGGTCAATGTCAGGACCGGCAACTTCGTCTATTTCGACACCGACAAGGTGCGCATCGGGCCGGAGCACATCATGGCGAGCGGCGCGCTGCCGCCGGCCTTCCCCTCGATCCGCATCGAGGGCGAGTATTACTGGGACGGCGGCATCGTCTCCAACACACCGCTGCAATACCTGCTCGACCAGGAGGAAGACCGTTCGTCGCTGGTGTTCCAGGTCGATCTGTTCAGCGCCCGCGGCGTGCTGCCGCGTGGCATGGCCGACGTGCTGTCGCGCCACAAGGACATCATGTATTCGAGCCGCACGCGTCAGAACACCGACAATTTCCAGCGCATCCATGCGCTCAAGATGAAGCTGCTCGATGCGCTGAAACGCGTTCCGCCGGAGCAGCTCAAGGACGGCGAGAGGGAGCTGATCGCCGACTATTCCGACGCCGGCATGGTCAACATCGTCCACCTGATCTACCAGCACAAAGGCTATGAGGGCCACGCTAAGGACTATGAATTCTCGGGCACCTCGATGCGCGAGCACTGGGAGATGGGCCTCGAGGACACCGAGCGCACGCTGCGCCACAAAAAGTGGCTGATGCTGCCGACCAATGCCGAGGGCGTCGCCATCCACGACCTGCATCGGGAAGACCCGACCTGATACTTGCGTCCCCCACCAGCGGAGCAATCTCGGGACAAGGACGCTGCGCATCGTGCGCATCACGAACGCCGCATCGGCGCGTCCCTCGTGAAGTCACCCTGTTTTCCGCGGCAAACTCGGCGAAAACTGTGTTACAGGGCGCCTAGAAACACCCCCACGGCATCAAGCACACTCTGTGGACTGTGAAGCTCTTCTTCATAGCCCATAAACATTATCGCGGATAGCCGCTCGCGGAGAGCGGGCCTACTTCTGAGCCAGCAAAATGCGCTGGGCTCAATGGAGTGCCCCGATGACCGTCGAAGCTGCTTCCTCCGCTATCGTTCCGTCGCGCGACGCCTGGCGCGGCCTGCTCTGGTTTGCGCCGCTCACAGCGCTGTGGCTACTCTTGATCTATCGTTGGCCGACGATCCCGGCCAGCGGCGTTCCGACCACGGCCCACCAGCTCGCCGCCCACGGCCTCATCGCGCTCGGATTGTGGCTCGGCCTCGAACATACGAGCCTGACGCCAGGTCAACGCCGCGCGACCTGGTTGGCGATCATGATCCCGGACACGCTGTGGTTCACCGTCGCCTGGAGCGCCGCGATCAATGGCGTCTTCCACCCGGACACCACGTCTTTACCGGTGTTGCCATCGGCGATCTTCCTGCCGGTGATCATCGGCGCGCCGCTGTTGCTGTTCTCTAAGCGGATCGGGCAGGTGCTCGATGCGATGCCGGCGAGCTGGCTCGTCGCGGTTCAGCTCTACCGCGTATTCGGCAGCTGGGCTCTCGCGGCGTGGCTGCATGGTGCGCTGCCCGGCGTGTTCGCAGTGCCGGCAGGCATCGGCGACATGCTGACAGGACTGTTCGCGTTGCCGGCGGCGATCGCTGTGGCGACCGGCACAGACGAGGGCCGGAGGACGGCAACTCTCTGGAACATCCTCGGCCTTGCCGACTTCGCTGTCGCGATCACCATGGGCATGATTACCTCGCCCGGCCCGTGGCAGTTGATCGTTCCGGATGTGCAGAGCATCGGCGCTGGCGATTATCCGGGTGTGCTGACCCCTGCTTTCGTGGTGCCAAGCTCAATCCTGCTGCACGTGTTGTCGCTGCGCCAGCTGCGCCACCGACTGACGGCGACGACGATCCGGGCCGCGTCGCGGCACCTGGAGCCTTCGAGCTCAAAGACCCTAGTCTAGAATTTGAGATCGGCGCCGGCTCTCAACAGCAGCCAGTAGAACAGGCCGGTCGCCGCTACCACGAGCAGCAGCGCCAGCAGGAAGCCGCCATGCGTATGCGTCAGCGGCAGCTCGGCGGTGTTCATGCCAAAAATGCCGACGATCAGCGTTCCCGGCAGAAGCAGCGCGCTCATCACCGCCAGCGCTTTCAGGCTACGGTTCGATTCATCCGCGAGCTCGGCCGCGACCTCTTCCTGCAGCAGCCTCGCGCGGTCGTTGACCATGACGACTTCGCGGTCGAGCCTTTTGAGGCGCGCCGACAGGCTACCCAGTATCTCATGCGCGCCTGCCGACAGCTCCCAGCCGGCACGGTTCTCGTCCTGAAACAGCGCCGCCTGCGCCGAGATCGGCCGGTGCAGCGAGACCGTGAGCCGGCGTACGTCCTTGATCCGCCGCCGTTCGTCGGCAAGCCGCTCGGTGACGAGATGATCCTCGACATCGTCCAGTTGCTTGGTCGCCGCGGCCAGCCGCTCGCTTGCGCTCTTGCAAAAGGCGAGCACGATCGCGCTGAACAGCTCGAATGCCGTTGCCGGCGCAAAACCCTCCGACAGTGTGTTGTGCACTTCCTCGACGGCAGCCAGCGAATGGCGGCGGCCGGTCACCAGCAGCCGGTCGGTCACGGCGAAATGCAGCCTGCCGATGGTGGTTGATCGGCGTCCGATCTCGCCGTGCAGATCGGCGGCGATGCCGTGCACGACGCCCTTCTCATGCGCCAGCGCCATGCTGTCTTCATGGCCTTCGAGGATTGCATGCGCCGATTGCGGCAGCGCGCAGGCATGGCTGATCCAGGAATGCGCGCGCTGGTCGATGAGGTCGACATGCAGCCACACCCAACCATCCGGCTCGGCGAGCGCGGCCTCGATGTCTTTCGGAGCGATCGGCTGTGGCGCTGCGTCGGCGGTGCCGCGATAGGCCCAGACCAGCCCGGGCGCATGATGCCGGCTATCGTCCCAGGCAAGCAGTGTCAGATGCGATGCGTCATTCATGGCCGCCACTCATGGACATGCCCGAAACTGTGACGGCGCCGAAGCCGGCGCCGCCGCTATTGTTGTCAATGCACGACCTGCCGCTCAGAACACCTGGCGGAGGATCACGAAGAGCACGAAGGCCAGCGCGATCGAGCAGGGCAGCGTCAGCACCCAGGCCAGCAAAAGGTTGCGCACGGTCGCCCACTGCAGGCCGGAGCCGTTCGCAGCCATCGTGCCGGCAACGCCGGACGACAGAACGTGGGTGGTCGACACCGGCAGGCCGAGACGGTCGGCCATGCCGATCGTGATCATCGCGACCAGCTCCGCGGCGGCGCCCTGGCCGTAGGTCAGGTGGCTCTTGCCGATCTTCTCGCCAACCGTGACGACGATGCGTTTCCAGCCGACCATGGTGCCGAGGCCGAGCGCCAGCGCCACGGCGATCTTCACCCACAGCGGGATGAACTTGGTCGCGTTGTCGACCGCCTTATGATAGTCGGTGACCGCCTTCAGGTCGGCGTCCTGCATCGGCAGCAGCTTCTTCTTGTCGATCAGCTTCAGTGCTTCGCCGATCAGATAGATGTCGTTGCGGGCGTTGCTGACCAGGTCGGTCGGTACCTTTTCGACGGTAGCGTAGGGCTGCAGCCCGGCGGTCGTGTTGTGGATGTAGGTCTGCAGCGCCACAGTCGTCTGATCGTTCCACGACTTACTGCGCACAGCCTCTTGGACCGTGGCCTTGGGGTCGGCGACGGTGACGCCCGGCTTTGCGTATTTGCCCAGCGCCTGCTCGACGGAAACCGAGGCGGACTTATAGGCCTCGAGATAGTTGATGTCCGGCGTGCGGTTGAGCGCATAAGCGGTCGGCACCACGCCGATCAGGATCAGCATGATCAAGCCCATCCCCTTCTGTCCGTCGTTCGAGCCGTGCGCGAAGCTGACGCCAGTGCAGGTGAAGATCAGCAGCGCGCGGATCCACCACGGCGGCGGCGTGTTGCCCTTCGGCGCCTCATAGAGCGCCGGATTGCGCACCAGAAGCTTCATCGCATAGAGCAGGATGGCAGCGGCGAAGAAGCCGACGAGTGGCGAAACAAGCAGCGACATGCCGACATTCGTCGCCTGTCCCCACTCGACGCCGCTGGTGGCGCTTCCGGCCGGCGCCATGAACTGGTTGGCGAGGCCGACGCCGATGATCGAGCCGACCATCGTATGCGAGCTGGACGCCGGCAGGCCGAGGAACCAGGTGCCCAGGTTCCACAGGATCGCCGCGACCAGCAGGGCGAACACCATGGCAAAGCCGGAGGACGAGCCGACCTGCAGGATGAGCTCGACCGGCAGGAGCGACAGGATGCCGAACGCCACCGCGCCGCTCGAGGTCAACACGCCGAGGAAGTTGAAGACGCCCGACCACATGACGGCGAATTCGGCCGGCAGGGAGCGGGTGTAGATGACGGTGGCCACCGCGTTGGCGGTGTCGTGGAAACCGTTGACGAATTCGAAGCCGAGCGCGATCAGAAGTGCGATGCCGAGCAGGATCCACGGCACCGTCTTGGCGATCGCCAGGTCCTGGCTCAGCGCATAGCCGACATAGATGAGGCCGGCCAGAACCAACACGCCGAAGGCCGGCAGGAACCACTTGGCGCCGCCCGATTGCTCTAGGGGATGATCCGGTCTCGGGATCCCCGCCTCACTGGAAACTACGTCCACCATTGTCCCACTCCTTTTGCATTGCAGCAAAGAACCGAGCGGAACGCTACGTCCCCAGGATGAAGCTGGTGTGACGCCCTACAACCTATCCGGCTATCTTTAGAAGCGAGGAAACCAGGAGCTTGCGCTCCTCCTGCGAGAGCACGTCGGAATCGAAGAGATTCATGCTGCGCAGTCCTTCGATGGCGAGGAAACAGACCAGCAGCGAGCCGAGGTCGTCCGTCTCCCCTTTCAGCCGTTCGAAGAGCTGCCGCTTGAACGCTGTTATCGGCGTCAGGAAGTCCGGATCCTCGGCGATCGCCGAGAAGATCCACGATGCCGAAGGCTGCGGCTCCTCGCAATCGTCGGCCGAGAGCCGGATATAGGCCGAAAGCGCGTTCTCATGACCGGTTTCGGCAACGCGCGCTTCGAGGTCCTGCTCAAACTCGTTGAGGTAGTTTTCGACCAGCCCCTGCATCAGCTTGGCCTTGGTCGGGAAATTGTAGAGCAGGCCGCCCTTCGACACGCCTGCCCGGTTGGCGACGGCGTCGAGCGACAGGCTTCCCGGACCCGCCTCGCGCGCCACGTCGGCGGCCGCGGCTAGTATCCTGTCGCGCGAATTTGCCCTGCGAGCTTTCATCACGCCTCCCTTACATTAGCTTATGATGAGCTTATGCGGAATTGACAAGACCGTCCAGACGGTACAGTAAAGCGCCCGAAATTTGAAATCGGGATTCATCATCGATATGTGTCCCGAGATCGACGTTTTGCCGGTTGCCGGCTCGAGGGGACTGTCCGTGAAGCGCTTCTTTATCATCACCGGAATTCTGCTGCTGCTCGCCGTGGTGTGCGCCGGCGTTGTCGGTTTCAACCTGTTTCGCGATAGTGCGATCAAGCAGTTTTTCGCCACTATGAAACCCCCGGCCGCGACAGTCTCGACCGTCGTTGCGAAGCCCGCGAACTGGACGCCTGGCGTCGAGGCGATCGGCACCGTCAACGCCGTGCGCGGCGTCGATCTGACCGTCGAGACAGCCGGCATCGTCAAGGACATCCTCTTCCACGCCAACCAGAAGGTCGCGGCCGACGCCGTGCTCCTGCAGCTCGACGATGCCGTCGAGAAGGCCGATCTGGTGGCGCAGAAGGCGCAGGCCGCGTCGGATCAGGCGGCGCTGACCCGCGCGATCGAATTGCAGCGGCGTGGCGTCGGCACGGACGCGACGCTTGATGCTGCGCGTGCTGCGGCAGACGCCTCGGCCGCGCAGGTGAACAAGCTGCAGGCAGTGCTCGACCAGAAGCAATTGTCCGCGCCCTTCGGCGGCACGGTCGGCATTCCCAAGATCGACATCGGCCAATATCTGGCGCCCGGAAACTCGGTTGTGACGATCCAGGACCTGGACACGATGCGGGTCGACTTCACGGTGCCCGAGCAGCAGCTGCCGCTGTTGAAGATCGGCCAGACGGTGCGGATCGGCGGCAACGTTGCCGACATGCCCTTTGCCGGCTCCATTCGCGGCATCGACCCCAAGATCGACCCGGCGAGCCGGCTGGTGTCGATCCGCGGCGAGGTCGCCAACCCGGAGGGCAAGCTTACGCCTGGCCAGTTCGTGCAGATCCGCGTCGAGCTGCCGCAGGAAAACAACGTCATCTCAGTGCCGCAGACCGCGGTGACGTCAAGCCTTTACGGCGACTATGTCTTCGTGGTGGTGCCGGCCAAGCCCGCCGATGCCGGCGCCGCTGCGCCGGCGAAACCGGAAGACGGGAAAGCCGGCGCGGAGAAGCCCGCCGGCGACGCCGCCAAGCCGCAAGTCGATGCCTCGAAGCCGGCCTCCGATACGGCAAAGGCTGCCGATAACGCCGCGAAGCCTGCCGACAAGACCGTAGCCGACACCGCCAAGCCTGCCGAGGCCGGGCAGCAGCCGGCGCTCGTTCTGTCGCAGGTGTTCGTCAAGCTCGGTCGCCGCAACAACGGCATGGTCGAGATCACCGAGGGCTTGAAGGCTGGCGATCAGGTCGTCACCGCCGGCCAGAACCGGCTCTTCAACGGCATGTCCGTTGCCGTCGACAACACCATTGATCCCAGCAAATCGGCGAACGAGCAGGTTCAGCAATGAGCTTTTCCGATATCTTCATTCGCCGGCCCGTCCTGTCGACGGTGCTGGCCTGCATGATCCTGCTCCTGGGATTCCAGGCCATCTTCAACCTGTCGATCCGTCAATATCCGAAGGTGGACGAGACGGCGATCACCATCACCACCGCCTATCCCGGCGCCAGCGCCGACCTGATCCAGGGCTTCATCTCCGCGCCGATCGCGCGCGCCGTCGCCTCGACGGAAAACATCGATTACGTGACCTCGTCGAGCCGTCCGTCTTCGAGCACCGTGACCGTGCAGATGAAGCTCGGCTCCAATCCCGACGTGGCGCTGACCGAAGTGCTGTCCAAGGTTCAGGGCGTGCGCGGCACTTTGCCGGATGCGTCCAAGGACCCGGTGATCGTCAAGGGCACCGGCCAGCAGTTCGCGATGATGTACATCTCGATGCAGAATCCGAACATGACGAAGGAGCAGCTCACCGAGTACATCGAGCGTGTCGTGCGGCCCCGCATTTCGACGGTGGAAGGCGTCGCCGATGTGCAGATCTTCGGCGCCGAGGAATATTCGATGCGCGTCTGGATCGACCCGGTCAGGCTTGCCGCCCGCGGCGCGACCGCCGCCGACGTGCTGACCGCGATCAACAACTCCAACTTCCTGTCCGCGCCCGGCAACACCCAGAACGAGTATGTGGTCTCCTCGATCACCGTGCACTCGACCTTGCAGACGCCGGAGGCTTTCTCCCAACTGCCGATCCGCTCGACGGACGGCCAGGTGGTGCGCCTGCGTGACGTGGCGCGCGTCGAGCTCGGCGCGGCAAGCACCGACACCAGGGTGAGCTTCAACGGCAAGCCCGGCACCTTCCTTGCTATCTTCCCGACGCCGGCGGCCAACCCACTGACGACGGCAGCGGCGGTCACCAAGCTCGTGCCGGTGATTCAGGAGACGCTGCCGAAAGGCATGACGATCGAGGTCGTCTACGATTCCACCGAGCAGATCAGCGCCTCGATCGAAGAGGTGTTCAAGACCATCGGCGAGGCGGTTGCCATCGTCATCGTGGTCATCCTCTTGTTCCTCGGCTCGTTCCGCTCGGTGATGATGCCGATCGTCACCATCCCGCTGTCGCTGATCGGTGTCTGCTTCATCCTGTTTTCGATCGGCTACTCGATCAACCTCTTGTCGCTGCTCGCCATGGTGCTGGCGATCGGGCTCGTCGTCGACGACGCCATCGTGGTGGTGGAGAACATCCACCGCCACATGGAGGAAGACCACATGTCGCCGATGCAGGCTGCCTTCAACGGCATGCGCGAGATCTTCTCGGCCATCGTCGCCATGACCATCACGCTCGCCGCCGTGTTCGCGCCGCTAGCCTTCACCGGCGGTCTGACCGGCGCGTTGTTCCGTGAGTTCGCGGTCACGCTGGCCGGCTCCGTGGTGCTGTCAGGCCTGATCGCCGTCACCATTACGCCGATGATGTCGGCGCGCCTCCTGAAGGCCGGCGCGCATGGCCGCTTCCAGCGCATCGTCGACGGCACGTTCAGCCGCGTCGAGCGTGTTTACGAGCGTGCGGTCACCGCCTCGCTCAGAAACCGGCCGGTGACGCTGATCATCGTCGTCGCCTTGGTCGCCCTTACCGGCTTCATGTTCACGAAGACCTCGAGCGAGCTGGCGCCGGAAGAGGATCAAGGCTTCCTGCTCTCGATCGTGACCGCGCCACGCTACGCGACGTCGGACTATACCGAGACCTACGTCAACCAGATCCTCGGCCTGGTGAAGGATATCCCGGAGACTAGGGCGCAGTTCTCCGCCGTCGCCTTCGGTGGCTCGACCAACAGCGCCTTTGTCGGCTTTGCTTTCAAGGACTGGGCCGAGCGTCAACGCAGCTCGAAGCAGATCCAGGCCGATATCACCGGCCGCCTAGCCAAGGTGGCGGGCGTCGAGGCTTTCATCTTCGCGCCGCCCACATTGCCCGGTTCCGGCGGCGGCCTGCCCATCTCCATGGTGGTGCGTTCGACCGGTGACCCCTCCGAGGTCTTCGACGAAGCGGAGAAGATCAAGAACAAGGCGCAAGCTTCCGGCCGCTTCATCGTCGTGCAGAACTCGATGGCCTATGACGCGCCACAGGTGACGGTGACCATCGACCGCGAGCGCGCGGCGGCGCTGAACCTGCCGATCGCCGATATCGGCAATACGCTGACTTTGCTTGTCGGCGGCGCCGAGGTGGCGCAGTTCGACCGCGACTCCAACAGCTACGACATCATCCCGCAGGTGCCGAAGGAGTTCCGCGACAATCCGGAGAAGTTGGGCGAATATTTCGTGCGCAGCGTCGACGGCAAGATGGTGCCGCTGTCAGCGGTGGTGAAGATTTCGACCAACGCCTCGCCGGCTGCGATCGAGCAGTTCAACCAGTTGAATTCCTCGACGATCTCGGCCCTGCCGCTGCCGGGCGTCACCACCGGCGACGGGCTGAAAGTGCTGGAGGATCTTGCCAGGGAAACGCTGCCCGACACCTTCTTCATCGACTATTCTGGCCAGTCGCGGCAGGAAAAGGAGCAGGGCAACACCATCCTGATCGCCTTCACCGCCGCCGTGATCGTCATCTACCTGGTGCTGGCCGCGCAGTTCGAGAGCTTCCGCGATCCGCTGATCATCATGATGGCGGTGCCGCTCTCGATCTTCGGCGCCATCGTGCCGCTCAACATCGGCCTGGGCACACTCAACATCTATACGCAGGTCGGACTGATCACGCTGATCGGCCTCATCACCAAGCACGGCATCCTTTTGGTGGAATTCGCCAATCAGCAGCGAGAGATCCATGGCATGCGGCGGCACGACGCCATCATCGCCTCGGCCAAGGTGCGCCTGCGGCCGATCCTGATGACGACGGCGGCGATGGCGCTCGGCGTCGTGCCGCTGATCATCTCCAGCGGCGCCGGCGCCGCGGCCCGTTACTCGATGGGCCTCGTCATCTTCACCGGCATCCTGGTCGGCACGATGTTCACGCTGTTCGTCGTGCCCATGTTCTACACCTTCATCGCCAGCAAGGATCTGCCGCACCTTGCCGAGAAGCCGGATCCGAAGCTGATGCCGGCGCTGCCGACCTGAACTGAGGCAATAGCGAATAGGGAATAGCGAGTAGCGAATAGCGATGGAACGGCGTTCGCGCTACGGGGCTTCAATCCCCTACTCGCTATTCGCTACTCCCTATTCGCTCCAAAAAAGAGGCCGGGAAAATCCCGGCCTCTTTTTTTGGCGGTCGCCCCACAGCTTCGGCGCATTGAGCCGAAGGCGGCAACCTGCCTGCTACTTGACCCAGTCGTTACTTGACGATGACGATGCTGGTGTTGGTGGGACCGAAGGCCTCGACGAGCTGGTAGAAATCGGCCGCCGCATCGGGATGCAGCCGCACGCAGCCATGCGAGGCAGGCCGGCCAAGGCGATTGATGGCATAGGTCGCGTGCACGGCATAGCCGCCGCTGAAGAACACCGAATGCGGCATCGGCGCGTTGTCGTATTTCTTCGAATACCACATCTCGTGCATGCGCGTCGGCTTGAACGATCCCGTCGGTGTGATGTGCGCCCTGTCGCCCGTCGATACCTTCCAGGTGAAGGTCGGCCGGCCGTCGACCGTGACTTCCATGATCTGCTGCGACAGCGAAACCCGGGCGACGATCTGATTGGCGTGGGCGGCATTGCTAGCGAAAAGCAGTGCAGCACCGGTCAGCGCGGCGGCGGCAATGTTGATGAGCTTGGCTGAAATGGCGGTATGCATGACGATCCCTCTTTTTGTCCGGTCCCGGCCGGCTTCAATTTCGATGGGCCGTCTTATCGTGGGCACCTGTTTCAAGCTTATTTCGCTTGGTGCTCGTTTCTGTTTCGAATCCGTTTCTCGAAATTAACGGAGCCACCCAACGGAATCGGCTCGTGGACGGGCGTATAGTTAACGAGAAATCAAGCGGATGCCGAAAACGAAAGCGCGTATGCCTCTGATACGAAAGCTATTTCGCCGATCTCGAAACCAAGTTGCAACAAAACGCGGCGTGCGCGGCATGATGCGGATACAGGCCGGCGGCAATATCGATGCAACGGGAACAGACATCAGCAAACGAAAATGGGCAGGAAATCGAACCTACGCTCCTGGCTTCTCAGGATAAGCGTCGCGGCGGTCATCCTCGGTGGCGCCGGCTCAGTCGCCGGCAACCCTGTGACGACGCTTGGCGCGATGAATTCCGGCGAGGTTTCGACGCTGCACACTGCGCTGGTCATCGCCACGGTCTGGATTGTTTCCAGCCTGCGCGTCAACCGGCTGAAGGCCCTCTGGCGGGTCGGCCTTCGACTGATGAGGACGCGCGGCCCCTCCGGCTACTTGCTGCCGAGAGGACCGAAGGCCCGCGCCGCAGCGGGGGGCTCCGTCAGCGGCGCGGGCGCTTCGGGAGTTTCCTGAAGTACCGACGACTATCGAATTTGGGGATCAAAGACATGAAGACGAAGCTTGCAGCCTCGGTGCTGTCCGCACTGCTCTACGCTCAAGGCCTGCTTGGCTTTGCCGCGCTTGCAACGGTGCTCCTCAAGGAGCGCGCCCACGCCGAGATCACCGCCAACGCCGACATGCCATCGGGCCCCTCGGTCCTTGTGGTGCGTTAAGCACTGGCATCGGACCCAAAAATGACAATCGGTTTTGGAGAATCCGATGCCAAGCTCGAAATCGCATCGGGCGCAAGAGCGCAAGGCGGTTTTGGGGAATCCGGTGCCGGATCAGAGCGATACCTTGGCCGCCCTCGAGTCAGTCGGTGCGCGGCGTCGGCGGATCGAAGCGATAGCCGGAGCCCCTGATCGTAGTGATGGTCTCGGTATCGAGCTTGCGGCGCAGCCTTACAATGCGCGAATCGATCGAGCGGTCGAAAGCGTCGGCGTTCTCGGCAGGCGCGGCGGCGATGATGTCGTCGCGCGTCAGCACCTTTCGCGGGCTCGCCAGGAACAGCCTGAGCAGCGCCACCTGCCCCGGCGACAACTGATCCTCGGCGCCGGAGCGATGCATGACCATGGCCGACCTCAAGTCGACGGTGGCGTTCTCCAGCACGATCAGTTCCTGGGTGTTGCGGCCGCGCCGCATCAACAGGCCGCCGATGCGCGCCGCGAGCTCCCGGACGTTGAGCGGGCTTTCGATCACGTCGGCGGCGCCGAGCTCCAGCGCCAGCACCTTGTCGACGAGATCGCGTGGCCGGCAAATCAGGACGAAATCGGGACCGCCCTCGCCGCCATAGCGCTTGAGCAACTCCCGGCTTTCGGCTTGGGTCACGTCGTCGCCGACGACCGCCACATCGATGCCCCCGGCCGAAAGCAGCGACTCCGCCTCCCACGGCTGTCGCGCCTGGCGTACGTCGTGCCCGCGCCGATCGAGATGGTCGGCAAGGTCGCCGGCTACCACTTCGGCTACGGACACAAGCGCGACGACGGATCGTGCTGCCATTTTTTCCACTCCGCCACAGACAACTCGAGATGAGCGCTGGACATCATGTTTATACCCAATCTACTTTCCGCTGAAAGCGGGAGCGAGACCATTGTGAAGGCGCGCATCATCGTCGTCGAGGACGAGCCGGATCTGAGGGAGGCGGTTGCCGAATATCTCGGCGCCAACGGCTATGACGTCGCCACGGCCGAGAACGCCGCGGCGGCGCGCAGCCTGCTCGAGGCGCAATCCTTCCACCTCGCCATCCTCGACATCGCCATGCCCGGCGAGGACGGCCTGTCGCTCGGCCGCTGGCTGCGCTCCAAGACCCAGATCGGCATCATCTATGCCACCGCCGCCGGCACCGCGCTCGACCGCATCGTCGGGCTGGAGCTTGGCGCCGACGATTACATCGTCAAGCCCTATGAATTGCGCGAAGTGCTGGCGAGGGTCCGTAGCGTGTTGCGCCGCGTGCCGCAGCCGGCAGCGCCGCAGGCTGCCAAGATCGAGGCCGGCGCCCGCCGCTTCATGAATTTTGGCGGCTTCCAGGCCGATTTCGACGGCAGGCTCGTCACCGGCGCCAATGGCGCGGTCATCGAGATGGCAAAGAGCGAGTTCGACGTTCTGGAGGTTTTCCTCACCCGCGCCAACCGCCTTTTGACGCGGGCGGCGATCTCGGAAGCGATCGGCTTCGTGGAAGATCCCGAATCGTCGCGCGCGGTCGACATCCGCATCATGCGTCTCAGGAAGAAGATCGAAGCCGATCCGGCCAACCCGAAATTCCTGCGTACGGTGCGCGGCGAAGGCTATATCTTCTCGCTGCCGACCGGCGAAAGCAATTGAACGACACGCACTGGCTCGAATGACGGCCGACCATGACTGCTGAGGCAGCACGCACCGATATGCAGGGTTCCCGTCAGGGCGCCGCGATGGCGGCCGTCCATGTCGTCCGCCGCCTGCGCGAGGCGGGCGACTGGCAGCGAGAGATGGACGGCATACTGGAGACGCTGTCCCGCTCGATGGATTGCCAGCGCGGCATTCTTTTTCGTCTGCGCGAATTGCCGGGCGAGGGCTTCGCCCAGTCCGTGGCCGCCTACTGGATCGACCCAGCCTTCGGCGGCGAGCTCGCATCGCCGACGGTGATCATGCAGTCGATCATCAACTCCGATCGGCTGCTGGAGCGGCTGCAGGAGGATGAGCGCCAGGGCAAGGTCTTCGCCGGCCACACGCGCAACCTCGAGGGCTTCCTGCGGGCCGATTTCGAGAAGCAGAGCATCAAGTCCTTCCTTTCCGTGTCCGTCTTCGCCCACGGCCATCTCTGGGGCACGCTGGCCGTCAACGACTGCGTGGCCGAACGCGAATGGACCGACGAGGAAGAGGCGACGCTCCACATCATCGCTTTAGCCATCGGCGACGCCATCGAGCACTCGCCTTCCGAGGCGCATGCCAGCGAGGTCATCCGCCGCACCATGCTGCAGGCCTCGCTCGACGCCATCGTCGTTATCGACGAGTCCGGCTCGATCATCGAATTCAATCCGGCCGCCGAGAAGATGTTCGGCTTCCAGCGCAGCGACATTCTCGGCAAGGATCTGCTCGACACCATCGTGCCGCACTACTACCGCAAGGGCTATGCGTCCGGCGCCGAATACATGGCCGGCCGAGGCGCTCCGATGGTCGGCCAGCGGCTGGAGACGGTAACCCAGAACGCGGCCGGCGAGATCTTTCCGATCGAATTGACCGCGACCGAGATGCGGGTCGCCGACCGCCGGCTTTTCTTCGGCTCGATCCGCGACCTGCGCGAAAAGCTGCGCGCCGAGGAAGAGATCAACCGCCAGCGCGAGAAGCTGCACCAGAACGAGAAGATGGCGGCGATGGGCTCGTTGCTCGCCGGCGTCTCGCACGAGCTCAACAATCCGCTGGCGGTGGTGGTGGCTCAGTCGACGCTGCTGCATGAATTCGCGACCGATCCGCAGACCAAGGTGCGCGCCGAAAAGGTGCGCGCCGCCGCCGAGCGCTGCGGCCGCATCGTCAAGAGCTTCCTGTCGATGGTGCGCCTGCATCCGACCGAGCAGGCCGAGACTGACCTCAACCAGGTGATGCGCGCCGCGCTCGAGGTCACCGCCTATGGCGCGCGCTCCAGCGGCATCATCATCGACACCGATTTCGCCAACGGCCCGCTGCTTGCCATGGCGGATGCCGACCATGTCACGCAGGTCGCGGCCAACTTCCTCATCAACAGCCAGCACGCGCTGGCCGGCATCACCGCCGAGCGGCGCATCAAGGTGCGGACCTTCCGCAGCGACCGCGGCAATCCCGGCTTCTCCGTCGAGGACAATGGTCCAGGCATTCCCGAGGCGATCCGCTCGCGCATCTTCGAATCCTATTTCACCACCAAGCCGGTCGGTGTCGGCACCGGCATCGGCCTGTCGATCTCCAAGTCGATCGTCGAGCGCCACAACGGCAACATCTGGTTCGAGGAGGTTGAGCCGCACGGCGCGCGCTTCGTCGTCCAACTGCCGGCGATCGTCGCCGGCGCCGCCAAGGCCGGCGAAGGACCGGTCCGTTCGAGCGGGCTGCGCCACGCACTGATCATCGACGACGAGCCCGACGTCGCCGCCTCGCTCTCAGACATACTGGAGCTGATGGGCGTCAAGTCGCGCGTCGTCGCAAGCTGGACGTCGGCCGGCGACGTGCTGAGCGGGCATATGCCGCCGGACATCGTCTTTTCCGACCTGCGCATGCCTGGCACCAGCGGCATATCCATCTACCGCGAGCTGCTGGCCGAACGTCCGGGTCTGGCGCAGCGCTTCGTTCTGGTCACCGGCGACCTGATCGGCGCCAAGGCGGAGATCGAGGCGCTGCCGCCGCCGCAGCGCCCGCATATCCTGGAAAAGCCGTTCTCGACGCTCGACGTCCGCGGCGTGCTCGCAGCGATTGCCGAGCTTGCCGCGGTCGACAGCGGGGCGCACATCTGACGGGCTGGGTTCCAGCCGCCAAAAAAGAGGCTCCCGATCGACTTGCGACGGGAGCCTGACTGGAGCGCGGAGGGTGCGCTCAGGGGAACTCTAAAAGACGTTCGGCGTGTTGGTGAGCGGCGCGGCATTGGCGATCATGCGCACCGCGCGGGCCCGGTGCTGGCCGGCCTGTTCGGCAATGGCGCGCAGGCATTCGGCGTTTTCGGCGCCCCAGTTCTGACCCTTGCAGGCAAAGTCGATTGCCGGCTCCGGCAGCCGCGCCGTTTTGAGGGTCGTCGAGGCGCCCTGCACCACATTGGCCGGCGGATTGAGCGAAGCGAAAGCGGGGCCGGAGACAGGTGCCAGCACCATGCTGGCGAAAGCGCAGGCGCCGATCAGCATGAACATCGCCATCGGATGGTCGCTGGCGCGCTGGCGCAGCGCCAGCTTCGGCCGGCGATCATTGCGCTCCGGGCCATATGCGTGGCGACTCGCGTCAACGGTCTGGACTTTCGCAAACATCGGCTGCTCCCTTCGTTATCTTTCCTTTTCCCATGAAACGAACTTAATCGCGCCGCGTAACAGCCGAATGGTAGGGCGCGATTGCCCGTGTAACAGGATTGAAACAGGGATTTGGATCGCCAGCCTTCCATCCCTGCTTGCCCGCCAGCGAAGGTTCATGCGCCTATCCGACGCAGCGAACTGTAAGCGACCTCACACAGCCGCCGAATTGGCGTGGCTGTCGCGATCATCCGATGCGCAAGGCGCGCCGAAACGGACCTATCGCAACGCCCGAATCCGCAGCCGGAACCGCTGTTTTACATCCTTGGTTAAGGCTCGGATTTTCCGGGATTTTTCTGGCTTGGGCGACCTCAAAGCCGCCGCCGCAGAATTTCCATACTTCCACAACTCGTTGCATTTCAATGCAAAATATGATTTTATTGAATGAGTATTCAACAAAAAGAAGAGCGCTTTTATGAACCCGCACCTCCGTGACGTGGCGATCCCCAACGATTGGGACCGGCGGGGCTTGCCGGGGTGGAGTTATCACTCCAACGCGCTGCTCGAGCTCGAGAAGGAATATGTCTTCCGCAATCACTGGCAGATCGCCGGCCACGTCTCCGACGTTCCGAATGCGGGCGATTATCTGACTATGGACGTCATCGGCGAGCGCGCGCTGATCGTGCGCGGCAAGGACGGCGTCGTGCGCGCCTTCAACAATATGTGCCGCCACCGCGGCAGCCGCGTCGTCGCCGACAGCCAGGGCACCTGCAAGAACGCGCTGGTCTGCCCGTTCCACGGCTGGGTCTACAATCTCGACGGCACGCTGCGTGGCGCGGCACGTCCGCGCTCTTTCCCCGAGCTCGACAAGACCGAGTTCGGCCTGATGCCGCTCGACCTGGAAATCTGGATGGGCTTCATCTTCATCCGCTTCCGCAACGGCGGCCCGCAGCCTTCGGTGGCCGAGCTCTTGAAGCCGATCGAGGCCGAGATCGCCAACTACCGCGTTGCCGACATGGTGCCGTCCTGGGGCACCTGGACGCAGAAATCGCCGGTCAACTGGAAGTCGGTGCGCGACGTCGACAATGAAGGCTATCACGTCGCCATGGCGCATCCGGCGCTGCAGGACCTTTACGGCGCGACCTATTTCGACGAGCCCTTCATCAACGGCGTGTCGCGGTCCTTTGCCACCTACAACCCGCATGCCGGGCGGCGCTGGAGCGTCGGCCAGTACATCAAAATAGCGCCCGAGCCGACGCATCTGCCGGAGCATTTGCGCAAGGCCTGGATCTACTACGGCATCTTCCCCAACAACGCGCTGTCGATCATGCCGGAATCGGTGCAGTTCTATCAGGAGTTCCCGCTGTCGACCGGCGAGACGCTGCTGCGCGGCGCGATCTACCGCTACAAGGGCGAGACAAGAAAGCAGGCGGCGGCGCGCTACCTCGCCTACCGTATCGACCGCGACACCATGAACGAGGATGTGCAGCTTTCGGTGTGGTCGAACGAATCCATGCTGTCGGAAGCCTTCGGGGGCTTTTATCTTTCCGATCTCGAATACGGCGTGCGCACCCACCACGACCATCTGCGCAGTCAGGTCCCGGTGCTCAACCTCGAGACGGCGCCCGAGGAGAAGGACATGTGGGGGCTGAACGACGCGCTGAGGTCGAGGGGATAGAGCCTTCCTTCTCCCCGTTGCACGGGGAGAGGATGCCGGCAGGCAGGTGAGGGGCAGCGCCGAGCTGGCGAGATTATCACTTCAAAGACGATCGCTTTTCGAATTAGGTGGCACGGCCAGTCACCAAACGCCGGCGCCGCCCCTCATCCGCCCTTCGGGCACCTTCTCCCGGTAGAACGGGGAGAAGGAAGGCTAATCACCCCCGCCACACGCCTTCCTTCCTGAGATCATCCATCGTCCGCGAAATCCCCTCGCGCAGGATTGCCACCATGTCGTCGACCTGCTCGCGACTGATGATCAGCGGGGGCGACATCACGCACATGTTGATGAGCGGCCGCACCAAAAGGCCGAGCTCGTGGCAATGCGCGTCGATGCGCTTGCCCACATCCTTATCGAGCTGCAGCGGATCCTTGCTCTCGCGGTCGGCGACGCATTCGACGCAAGCCATCAGGCCAACGCCGCGCACCTCGCCGACGAGCGGCAATTCCTCGAGCGTCTTCAGCCGCGCCTGGAAATAGGGCGCGATCTCGCGTGCATGCTGAAGCACGCCATCTTCCAGTAGGTCGAGGTTTTTCAGCGCGACGGCGCAGCCGATCGGATGGCTCGTGTAGGTGAGGCCGTGCCCGAACAGCGCGTCGGGATGATTGGAGCGTCGCAACAGTTCCAGCAGCCGCTCCGAGATGATGACACCGCCGAGCGGGAAATAGCCCGAGGTGACGCCCTTGGCGAAGGTGATCATATCCGGGTCGATGCCGAACACGTCGCCTGAAGCAAAGACGTGGCCGAGCCGCCCGAAGCCGGTCACCACCTCGTCCGAGACGTAGAGGATGTCATTCTCGCGGCAGATCTCGCGGATGCGGTTGAGATAGCCATCCGGCGGCACGACAACGCCGCCCGAAGCCTGCACCGGCTCGCCGACAAAGGCGCCGATCCGGTCTGCGCCGACGCGCGCAACGGTGTCGCCGAACTGATCGACGAGGAAATCGGTGAAGGCGGGAACGCTCATGCCTTGCGGCCGCCGGAACGGGTTGGGCGATGACAGCTTCACCACCAGTTCGTCGGCGCCGTCCATCCAGTCGCGGTCGCGCGGGCGGCCGTTGAGCGAGGCCGACAGGTAGGTCGAACCGTGATAGGCGCCGCCGCGGCTGAGGATCAGCTTCTTCTCCGGGCGGCCGCGCACGTTGTTGTAGAACTGCATGAAGCGCAGCGCCGTCTCCACCGCCGACGAGCCGCCTGTGGTGAAGAAGGTATGGCTGAGGTCGCCCGGCGCGGCGTCCGCAATGCGCCGGGCAAGCTCGGCCGAAGGCGCGTTCATCGTGTACCACGGCGTGTTGTAGGAGAGCGCCATCGCCTGGTCGTACATCACCCTTGCCAGCGCCTCGCGGCGGTGGCCGACATTGATGCACCACATGCCGGCCGGGCCGTCGATCAGCCGCTTGCCGGAAGCGTCGGTGATGTAGATGCCGTCGCCCTCGCCGATCAGCGCGCGCGCCTCCGCGCCGACCGAGCCCGCGTAGGGCCAAGGCTGGACGAGATGGCGCTTGGCGAGCTCGACCGCGTCGTCGTCGCCGGGCTCGATGATTTCGCTTGCCTTAATCTTGCTTTGAGCCGCCATGTTAGCCTCGCATCGTCCAGTTGCGGAGTGTTTCCTAGACACGAAACGAAGCGGAATGCCGCGGAAATTCCGCCTTTCTTCACTTCATTTTGAATGTCCGTTCAATCAATATTACAGAAATAGCGCTTGATTTCAATCGGCGGATGCGCTCATGATGAAAGAAAGCCGGCAAGCTAGGGCGCGATCGCTCCAGGCATAAGAATTTGGGAACACGGCGCCGGTTAATGGGAAGGCCGAATGGCGGGACAGTCCGAGCCAGCAACCGCAATCACGCCCGGAGCGCTGCAATGACGGCGGCGGCGGAAGGGTCGCCCCCGCTCACCATGGCGGGAGCCAGACGAAGTCCCCTTCTGCAATCGGAAGCCGCCCAAGGCTTTGCGCTGATAAGCCCGACCTTCCTCTACGCGCTTATCCTTCTCGTCCTGCCGATCCTGGTCGTCATCGCCCATTCCTTCTGGACGCAGGACTACCTCACCATCGACCACACCTTCACGCTGGAGAACTACCGGATCGCGCTGACCGAGCCGATCTACCGCGACCTGCTCTGGCGCTCGCTCTACATCTCGCTGACGGTCAGCCTGCTCACTGTGGCTCTCGCCTACCCGATCGCCTATTTCATTTCCTTCCACGGCGGCCGCCACAAGAGCCTGTGGCTGTTCCTCATCACCATCCCGTTCTGGACCAGCTACCTTTTGCGCGTGATGTCGTGGAAGGTGATCCTCGGCTATAACGGCGTGCTGAATTCCGGCCTGATGGGGCTGGGCATCATCGACGAGCCGTCGACGGCGCTGCTCTACAATTCCAGCGCCGTCATCATCACGCTCACACATGCCTGGGCGACCTTCGCCATCCTGCCGATCTTCGTCTCGCTGGAGAAGGTCGACCGCACGCTGGTCGAAGCGGCGACCGATCTCGGCGACGGGCCGCTGCGCTCCTTCCTCCGCGTGACGTTGCCGCTGTCAGCGCCGGGTGTGATTTCGGCCGCGCTCATCGTGATGATCCCGACCGTCGGCGACTATGTCACGCCGAAGCTGGTCGGCGGCAAGGACGGCGTCATGATCGCCAACGCCATCCAGGCGCAGTTCGGCAAGGCGTCGAACTGGCCGCTGGGTGCTGCGCTCTCGGTCACCACCATGGTCATCGTCTCGCTGATGGCCGGCGCCACGGTGCTGGTCATCCGGGCGCTGCAGAGGCTGGCGCGATGACGGCGATCAGACGTTTCCTGCCGGGATGGCTGTCGAGTTACGCCGCGCTCTACATCCTTTTCCTCTATTTGCCGGTGATCTTCCTGCCGATCTTTTCGATCAATACGGCAGCAACGCCGAAATTCCCGCTCTCCGGCGTCACGCTCCATTGGTATGAGGACCTGCCGCGCACGCCGGCGCTGATCGACGCGACTTGGAACAGCTTGGCTGTCGGTGTCTCGGCCTCGATCCTGTCGACCGTGCTCGGCATCCTCGCTGCCCGCTCGATCACCCGCTACCGCTATCCCGGCCGACGCACCATCAATGGGCTGATCATGGCGCCGCTGGTGCTGCCCGAGGTGATCGTCGCCATCTCGATGCTGCTCGTCATGCTGCAGCTTGGCTTGAGCCTGTCGCTGTTCACCGTCGTGCTCGGTCATGTGCTGGTCTGCATCCCCTATTCGATGACGGTGCTGACCTCCGGTTTCGAAGGCTTTGATCGCAGCCTGGAGGAGGCTTCCGCCGATCTCGGCGAGAGCGCCTTCGGCACCTTCCGGCGCGTGACGCTGCCAATGGTCGCGCCGGCGATCATCTCCAGCCTGCTCGTCTGCTTCACCATCTCGCTCGACGAATTCATCATCGCTTTCTTCCTGACCGGCACCGAGGCGACGCTGCCGATCTACATCTGGGGGCAGTTGCGCTTCGCGGCAAAACTCCCCGGCGTGCTGGCGCTCGGCACCTTGCTGCTGGTGGCGTCCTTCGTGCTGATGGCCGTTGCCGAAATCCTGCGCCGCCGCGCGGCGAGACGCACCCAGAACGAGGGAGGCCTCTATGCTTGAGCGGGTCCAATCGGAGCGCACCCAATCAGATCGCACCATGATCGAGATCCGCGAGGTCACGCGCAGCTACGGCGCCTTCAAGGCGCTGGACGATGCATCGCTCAGCATCCGCGAGGGCGAGTTCTTCTCGCTGCTTGGTCCTTCCGGCTGCGGCAAGACCACGCTGCTGCGCATGATCGCCGGCTTCGACACGCCGACCAGCGGCTCGATCGCCGTGGACGGTCAGCCGATGGACGGCATTCCCGCCAACCGGCGGCCGACCAACATGGTGTTCCAGAGCTATGCAATCTTCCCGCACCTGAATGTGGAGCAGAATGTCGCTTACGGCCTGAAGCGTCTGAAGCTGCAGGGCGGCGAGGAAAAGCGCCGGGTCGAGGAGGCGCTGGCGCAGGTGTCGCTGACCGGCCTCGGCAAGCGCCGCGCCACCGAGCTCTCCGGCGGCCAGCGCCAGCGCGTGGCGCTCGCCCGCGCGCTGGTGATGCGACCCAAGGTGCTGCTCCTCGACGAGCCGCTCTCGGCGCTCGACAAGAAGCTGCGCGAGCAGATGCAGGTCGAGCTGCGCCGGCTGCAGCAGGCGGTCGGCATCACCTTCGTGCTGGTCACGCACGACCAGTATGAGGCTTTGGCCATGTCGGACCGCATCGCCGTGATGTTCGGCGGCCGCATCGCGCAGGTCGCCTCGCCGAAGGAGATCTACCAGCGCCCGGTCAACCGCCAGGTAGCCGATTTCCTCGGCGGCATGAACTTCGTCAAGGCCGAGATCGTCGAGGAGAACGGCGCGTCGCTGGTGCTCGACACGCTCGGCTTCGGCCGTGTCAAGACCGACAAGCCGAAGGCCTTCGCGCGCAATGGCGGCGTAGCCACGCTCGGCATCCGCCCGGAGCGGCTGCGCGTGCTGTGGGACAATGCGACGGCGAAGTTCGAGGTCGCCGGCAAGGTGGTCGAGCGCCACTATTTCGGCGAGATCACGCATCTGATCGTCGAGATCCCAGGACTGGAAAAGCCGCTCTCGGTGACCGAGACCAATGATTTCGGCGCCGACGACATTCCCGTCGGCGCGCCGATCCGCCTCGCCTACGATCCCGAGGCCCTTGTCGCGATGGCGGACTGAATCTTCCGGGCAGCGATGCGGCCGGCCACGATCGCACCCTCGACATAGCCCGGAAATGACGGCGACAGTTCCGAAGCGGCGAAATGGACGGGCAGCGCGCCGGCAAGGATGATGCGCTCGGCGTTCCTCGCCGTCACGTCGACGATGAGATCGCTGTAGGCACCGCCGCTCCAGCGGTCGTGCGTCCAGTCGCGCTGATTGAAATCGAGCATGTCGGCCGCGTCCGGGCCGAGCGCGTCGACAAGCCTCGCCGTCACCTCCGCACGCAATGCCGCCTCGCCCAACTCACGCCAGCGCAATGCACGCGGCCCGCCGACGAAGACGGTGAGCGCGGCGTGCCCCGCATCCTTGCTGGCGTCGCAGGCAAACAGCCCCGGCAGATCGCGCCACATAACCATGCCGCTCAAACCCCGCTCGCGCCAGAATGGCTTCTCGTAGCGCACCAGGATCTTGATCACCGCACCGCTCTCCCAGACGCCCAATGCCTTCGCCAGGGCGGGCGGCAGGGCAGGCGCGAAGTCAAGCTTGGCAGCTGTCGCCGGTGGCAGCGCAATCAGCACCGCGCGCGCTTCGATAGTGCCGCTTGCCGTGGCGACACGAACGCCCTCGCGCGCATGCTCGACGCGCGTCGCCGGCTGACTGAGCCGCAGCCGGTCGCCGAGATAGCCCGCCAGATCGTCGGCGAGCGACTGCATGGTTTCGCGCAATGAGTACTGCAGCTCCGGCACCTCGTTGGTGATGCGCCGGTCGTTGTCGATCAGGTGCCAGAGCGGCACCTTATCCAACGCCAGGCACCACAGGCCCTCGATCAACGAGCGAAAGCCCGCCTTGGCATCCGCCGGGTCTTCCTGGCGTTCGAGCCAGTCGGCGACGCTCAAGCCGGCGATCGCCGGATCGTCCGGCTCGATACTGTTCATGCGGTCGCGGATCGCCATCGAGGCGTGATACATGAGCTCGCCCCTCGAAGCCGACATACGCGGATGGGTGATGAACTCGCCCTCGACATAGGTCTCGACGAATGTCTTGCCGCGCGCCTTCGCCAGCGCCATCACCTCGGGCATGTCTTCGCACAGGAACTGGCCGCCGCTGTCGACCAGCTCGCCGAGTCCGTTTCGCACGGCCTCCACGCGCCCGCCGACACGATCGCGCGCTTCCAGGACAAGGAAATCGATCCCGGCGCGCTTCAGTTCGAGCGCGGCGGACAGGCCGGTGAAGCCGGCGCCGATGATGGCAACATCGGTCGTTTCGGTTCTGCTGCTCAATAGCCGGCCTTGATCTTCTCGAACTCGGCGACCATCCGCTGCTTGAGCTCGGGCGCCACCGGCTGCTGGAACAGCGTCTTGTCGAGGAACTTGTCGAGATTGTCGAAGCCGCGTTCGGTGAGCAGCTTCTGGTCCATCGCCGCCATGCCGGCGCTGTTGCCGTGGCCGTATCCGAAGGTCTTCACCATATACTCCGAAACATCGGGCGCGTTGACGGCGTTGAGGAAATAGTAGGCCTGGTCGAGCTTGCCCGGCGCGTCCTTCATCAGCACATAGCCGCACACCCAGGTCGACAGGCCTTCCCTCGTGTTGCGGTTCATCTCGATCGGCAGTCCTTGCCCTTTCAGCGTCACATAGGTCTCGTTCCAGCCCCAGACCAGATCGACCTCGTTGCCGGTGAAGGCCTGGTTGAGGTCGGTGTCGTCGGTCCAGTAGAAGCGGATGTTCTTGTGCACGTCGCGCAGGAAGGCGGAAGCTTGGCTGAACTGCTCGTCGGTCATCTTGGTCCAGTCCTTCAGCCCGATGACGAGGCTCGCCAGCGCATAGGCATCGTCGACATTGTCGCCGATGGTGACGCGGCCCTTGAACTTGGGATCGGCGAAGATTTTCAGCGACTGCGCCTCGTCCGCCGTCACCTTGTCGGTGCGATAAAGCAGCGAGGTGTTGCCCCAGTCGAAAGGCATGAACCAGGCCTTGCCGTCGGCGGTGGTGGCGAGGTCCTTCATCGCCATGATGCCCGGATTGAGATCCTTCCAGCCGGCAATCCTGGAAGTGTCGAGCGGCTGCAGCAGGCCGGCCTCGCGCCACTTCACAACACTCTGCGAGCAGGGATGGGCGATGTCGGCCTTGAAACCGGCGCGCATCTTCTCGAAGGCTTCGTCCTCGTCGCCGAAGAAGGAGAAGCTCGGCTCGGCCCCGTATTTGGCGGTATAGGCCGGATGCAGCAGCGGATCTTCGTAGCCCGACCAGTCGAAAACCACGAGGTCGCCGCCGCCCTCGGCAAGCGCAAAGGCGGCGCCGGCGCCGATGGTGACGACGGCAGCCAAGGCAAGGCGGCGAAGCATGGATGTCATGGCGCGAGAACTCCCCCGTCGCAAACGCATCGCTGGAAGTTAAGAGAATTCAGAAGCTTTGACGAGCCCACCCGCTCCGCTTCGCTGCGGAGCATGCGGGCATTGAAGCAAAGCTCAATAGCCGGCTTTGATCTTCTCGAACTCGGCGATCATCTTCAGCTTGAGCTCGGAAGGCAGCGGTTGCTGGAACAGCGTCTTGTCGACCCACTTTTCCACATTGTCGTAGCCCTTTTCCTTAAGCACCGCCTGGTCGACGCCGGCCATGCCCTTGGCGTTGGCCTGGCCGTAGCCCCAATCCTTGACCAGCACCTTGGCGACTTCCGGATCATTGACGGCGTTGAGGTAATCATAGGCCTTGTCGACGTTGCCTGGCGCGTCCTTGAACAGCACATAGCCGCACACCCAGGTCGACATGCCCTCGTCGGTGTCCTTCCTGGATTTGATCGGCACGCCGGCCGCGACCGACTGCACCGTGGCGTCGTTCCAGGCCCAGGCGAGATCAACCTCGCCGCCGCTCAACAGCTGCACGATGTCGGTGGTGTCGGTCCAGTAGGAGCGCACGTTCTTGTGCACCTGGCGCAGGAAGTCGGACGCCTGCTTGAACTGCTCGTCCGTCATCTTGGTCCAGTCCTTGAGTCCGATGGCGAGGCTGGCCAGGGCATAGGCGTCGTCGACATTGTCGCCGATCGAGACCCTGCCCTTGTACTTCGGATCGGCGAAGGCCTTCAGCGACTGCACGTCCTTCTCGGCGATCTTGTCGGAATTGTAGGTGAGCTGCGTGTCGCCCCAGTCCCACGGCATGAACCAGGCCTTGCCGTCGGATGTCGTGGCAAGATCCTTCATCGCCATGATGCCGGGATTGAGATCCTTCCAGCCGGCGATCTTCGAGGTGTCGAGCGGCTGCAGCAGCCCCGCCTCGCGCCACTTCACCACGCTCTGCGAGCAGGGATGGCCGAGGTCGGCCTTGAAGCCGGAGCGGATCTTTTCGAATGCCTCGTCCTCGTCGCCGAAGAAGGCGAAGGTCGGCGAGTCGCCGTCCTTCTCGACATATTTCGGATGGAAGCTCGGATCCTCATAGCCGGACCAGTCGAACACGATCAGCTCCTTGTCGGCGGCGACGGCGAACGCCGCCGCCAAGGCCGCCAGCGCGCCGGTGAGCGCCAATGTCAACGTGAGGCGTCGGCTGAGTTTCTTCATGCTGTTCCATCCTCTTTTGGTCTTGCCGGTCTTGTTTCATGCCGGTATTGGCGGCCGGCTGTTGCTAACCGTAATGTTTTGGGAAGGCGGCCGCCAAAAAGGCGTTGGCCGCCTGCAGCGCCGTTTCGCGCGTGGTGTCCTCCGTCCCCATCATCAGCCGCAGCCACAGGCCCTCGAGCATGGCGCTAAGCGCCAGGGCCATGACCTGAGGCTCATAGGCGTAGCCGCCGCTTTGCTTCAGCGTCGCACAGAGGTCGACGAAGACCTGCTGGTAGTAAGCGTCGCGCGAACTGCTCAGCGCCTGGTAGGTCGGCCGCGACTTGGCCTCGCCCCAGAAGGCGCACCAGGCGGCGAGCTTGCGCTTGTTGCAGATCGAGCGGTCGAAGTCGGCCCACACCAGCGCTTGCAGCTGCCGGGCCGGATCGTCACCGGCCTTCTGCAAGGCGGCGCGCCAATGCGCCGAATACTCGTCATACATGTACTGCAGCGTGGCGACGAGCAACTTTTCCTTGCTCTCGAAATGGAAGTTGACGATGCCGCGCGACAACCCGGCGCCGTCGGCGACATCGGCCATCGTCGTCTCCGCATAGCCGCGCTTGGCGAGCGAATCGATCGTCGCTTCGATCAGCTGGAGCTGCCTGACCTCTTTCGACGCCTTGCGCCCGCGCTTCTCCGCGTCTGCTTTTCGCGCCGGTTCGGAAGCGTTGTCCCTGGACTCTACAGTCTTCATGGGTGTGACGGTCTCCAGCATTGCCGGCTATCCAACCGGCTTCCAACCGCGCAGATGAGTGGGGCGGTGCTCCCCACTGTCAAGCACCTTCTGCATCGCCTCCCAGGTCCCGATGTTCTTGTCGAAATAGGCCGCGCCGACCGCGGCGGCGACCGGCTCATAGAGTGGCCCCTTGAGGCGTGCGAGTTCTTCCCGCGCGACCTCGCGGTACCATGGATTGCGGTCGCGAACGGCAATGTCCGAGAAGCCGGCGCGCCGCATCGCCTCGGCGTAGCGCGCCGGCGAGGCCATTGCGAACGACAAGCCTTCCGCCGCTGTATAAGCCTTCATCTCCGGAGACGGCTCGCCGTCATGCGCGATCATCCAGTTCGACGCGGCGAAGACGCCGCCCGGCCTCAGCACGCGGAAAATCTCGGCGAACAACGCGTCTTTGTCGGCCACATGAAGCAGCGCGTCCTTCGAGAAGACGACATCGAAGGCAGCATCCGTGAACGGCAGTGGTCCCGGCGGCGCCTGGACGAAGCGGACGCGGTCTTGGAGACCGCGCATGGCCGCCCTTCGCCTCGCCGCCTCGATCACCGGCTTTTCGACATCGAAGCCGGTGGCATGCGCCGCGCCGTGCCGCACCGCCAGATGCAGCGTGATGCCGCCGGCGCCGCAGCCGATATCGAGGATCGTCTTGCCCTTGAGCGACAGACCTTCGACCACGCGGTCGACTTCTGCCGGACCGCCCGGCGACAGATAGCCGTCGCCCCAGAGCGCCGCGAGGAAGCGGATGGCGGTATCGTCATATTCCGGCTCGGCGTCAGCCGTTTCGATCATCGGATCTTTAGCCCCAAAAGCCGAAGTGGCCCAATCCAGAATGCTAGCAAAGCGTAGCGCATCAACGGAAAAACGCAACACCATTTGTTGAACATTCATTCAAAATGGCTGGACAATAAACTGTTAGCCGTGCCAAATTCGGGCAACCAGGGCCAAGATCACGCAAAAAAGAAGGCCGGCGAACGGAGGGTGAGCGCGCATGAAGACGTGGGACGCGATCGTCATCGGCGGTGGCCACAACGGGCTGGTCAACGCCTGCTATCTGCAGCGCGCCGGGCTCGACGTGCTGGTGGTGGAGAAGAACGACTGGGTCGGCGGCGCCGCCACCAGCCGCGAGCTGACGCCGGGCTTCCTCTACTCCAACTGCTCCTATGTCTGCTCGCTGTTCCGGCCTGAGATCATGCGTGACCTGGAACTGCCGCGCTTCGGCCTGCAAGTGATCTCCTACGAAGGCGGCGCGGTGTTCACGCGCGACGGCGACTATCTCGCCAACTACCGCGATCATGACGCGCACCGCCGCGAGTTCGCCCGCTTCTCCAAGCGCGACGCCGAGGCCTATGACCGCTATTCGCGCGACGTCACCAGGCAGTGCCGGTTCATCCAGCCGCTTTTGATGCGCACCGCGCCCGACCCCACCAGCCTCAAGCCGCGCGACCTCGGCGAACTGCTTTATCTCGGCAAGAAATTCGCCGGTCTCTCCGCCCAGGAAATGGCGCTGACACTGCGCTTCTGGACGATGTCGATCTCCGATTTCCTCGACGAATATTTCGAGACCGACGTCATCAAGGCGAACTTCGCACTCTCCGGCATCATCGGCACCGCGCTCGGGCCGATGTCGCCCGGCACGGCCTATGTGCTCCTCCACCACTATATGGGCGAGGTCGACGGTTCGGTCGGCGCCTGGGGCTATGCGCGCGGCGGCATGGGCGCCGTCACCAAGGCGCTGGCCGCCTCCTTCAGCGCCTCGGGCGGCACCATCCGCACCGGCGCCGCGGTCGACCATGTGCTGATCAGGAACGGCAAGGCGAGAGGCGTCGTGCTCGCCGGCGGCGAAGAGGTCTACGCCAAGCTCGTCATCTCCAACGCCGACGTAAAGCGGACCTTCCTGAAGCTGGTCGAGGAAAAGGAGCTGCCCGATATCTTCCTGCGCCGCGTCAGGAACTTCAAGATCCGCGGCTCGTCCGGCAAGGTCAACATCGCACTCGATTCGCTTCCCGAATTCCCGGCCTTGCCCAAGGATTCGCCGGTCTATCGCGCCGACATGCATTTCACCGATTCCATCGAGCGCATGGAGCGCGCCTATGACGACTGGAAGGCCGGGCGCTGGTCGGCCGACCCCTTCCTCGACATGGTGATCCCGACCACGCTCGACCCGACCATGGCGCCGCCGGGAAAACATTTCATGAGCTGCTTCGTGCAATACGCGCCGCCCAAGATCGGGGGGGCGGACTGGACCGACGCCGATCGCGACGGCTTCGCCGAAAGCGTGATCGCGCAGATCACCGACTACTCACCCGGCTTCCGCGACCGCATCGTCCATATGGAAGTGCGCACGCCGCGCGAGATCGAGGCAGAGGTCGGCCTCACTGAAGGCAACATCTTTCAGGGCGAGCTCACCTTCGACCAGTTGCTCTTCAACCGCCCGGTGCCAGGCTACTCGCAATACCGCTCGCCCGTCGGCGGGCTCTATATGTGCGGCTCCTCCACCCATCCTGGCGGCGGCGTCATGGGCGCGCCCGGACGCAACGCCGCCGCCGAGATCCTGCGCGACCTTGCCAAGCCAATCCTGCATATGAGCCCGGCCCATGACGTCATCTGAAGTGAACTGGGACGCCATCGTCATCGGCGGCGGCCACAATGGCCTTGTCGCCGCCGCCACGCTGGCGAAATCGGGACGCAAGGTGCTGCTGCTCGAGGCCGGCAACGAGGTTGGCGGCGCAGCGCGCACCGAGGAATGCGCGCCTGGCTTCCGCGTCTCCGCGGTCGCCCATCTGCTCAACCGCCTGCATCCCGATGTGGTGAGGACGCTGGAGCTGGAGCGGCATGGGCTGACGGTCGAGCGCGGCGATTTCGTGCCGTCGGTCGCTTTGTCTAAGGACGGTCCGCTGGTGCTGCACGGCGCCTATGGCGAGGTGCTGACGGGCGCAAGCCCTTCCGAACAGTCCGCCTGGAAGGCGCTGCGCGCGCAGCTGCTGCGTTACGCCGGGGTGCTTAAACCTTTCCTGTCGCGCCGGCCGCCGGACCTTGCCGGCATATCGCTCGCCGAAATGACCGGGCTCGGCCAGACCGCGCTGGCGCTGAAGAGGCTCGGCAGGGAAGACATGCGCGACTTCCTGCGCGTGCTCCTGATGAATGTCTACGACCTGCTCGATGAGCAGCTTTCCGACGACAGGCTGAAGGGCCTGCTTGCCTTCGACGCGACGCTCGGCAGCCATCTCGGGCCGCGTTCACCGACCTCGCTGCTCGGCCTCTACTACCGGCTGGCCGGTGAGATCGGCGGCCTCGCCGGCGCGCAGATACAGCCGAAAGGCGGCATGGGCGCCGTCGTAGCCGCTATTCACTCGGCGGCGGAAAAGGCAGGGGTTACGATCCACGCGGCATCGCCGGCCGCCAAGGTCATCGTCGAGAAAGGCCGCGCCGTCGGCGTCGTCACGCGGGGCGGCGAAACATTGCGGGCAAGAACCGTCGTCTCCGCCATCAACCCGGCGACCACGATCCTCGATCTCGTCGGCCCGCGCGAAGTCGATACCGGTTTCGTGCGCAAGGTGAAGAACATCCGCATGAAGGGCGATGCGGCGAAGCTCCATCTGGCGCTCGACCGGCCGCCGCAATTTACGGGCGTCGATGCCGCCGGCCACAAGGGCCGGCTGGTCATCGCCCCTTCGCCCGACCATGTCGAGCGCGCCTTCAACCCGTCGAAATATGGCGAGTTCTCACCTGAGCCGGTGATGGAGATCACGCTGCCCAGCCTTGTCGATTCCTCGCTCGTGCCTTCCGGCGCCTGCGTGCTCTCGGCGGTGGTGCAATACGCGCCCTATGCGCTGAAACAGGGCTGGACCGCCGGCAAGCCGCAATTTCTGAACGCAATCATGACGCAGCTCGAAGCCTATGCGCCGGGCATCGGCTTGACGGTGCGCCACGCCGAGCTTTTGACGCCGGCCGACATCGAGGCGCGCTACCGCATACCCGGCGGCCATTGGCACCATGGCGAGCTGCAGGCCGACCAGATGCTGATGTCGCGGCCGGTCTCCGGCTGGTCGGGCTACGACACGCCGCTCGAAGGACTGTTCCTTGCCGGCGCCGGCTCGCATCCGGGCGGCGGCGTCTCCGGCGCGCCCGGCCTCAACGCCGCGCGCCGCATCATCGCGATGAGGGGGTGACGATGAGGTCGCAAACCGCCAAAGCCGAGCTCTACGGCGCTATGAACCATCATCCCACGATCAAGCCGTCAACAGCCCGCCTCGCCGCCCAATCCCACTTCCGCACGCTTCGGCTGGGCACACCCTTCCAGCCGCGCATCGACGCGCTGGCGCTGACAAACGACTGGTACAACTGGGCCGGCTACCGCGCCCCGCACTCGCTATGGGACGAGGAGCTCGAATATTTCGCTATCCGCAGCCAGGCGGCGTTGTTCGACATCTCGCCGATGACGAAATACCGGATCGAGGGTCCGGACGCCGAAGCCTATCTCGACCGTGTCACGCTGCGCGACGTGCCCAAGCTCAAACCCGGCCGCGTCCACTACACCGCCTGGTGCGACGACGAAGGTTTTGTCCTCGACGACGGCACGCTGTTCCGGCTGTCGCCGACGCGCTTTCGGCTCTGCTCGCAGGAGCGGCATCTGCCTTGGCTGCTCGACAGCGCGATCGGCTACGAGGTGAGCGTCGAGGAAGAGACCGAGGCCGTCGCCGGACTGGCGCTGCAGGGACCGACCGCCTTCGCCATCCTGCGCGATGCGGGCTTCGCTGGCGTCGAACGGCTGAAGGTCTTCGACCTCGCCGAGTTCGCGCATGACGGCGGAACCCTCACCATCTCGCGCACCGGCTTCACCGGCGATCTCGGCTACGAGCTTTTCGTACCGGCGGACAAGGCGCTGAGCCTGTGGGACCGGTTGATGGCGGCGGGCGAGCTGCGCGGCATCCGCGCCATCGGCTACAAGGCGCTGAACCGCGCCCGGCTCGAAGCCGGGCTGATCGTCGCCAATGCCGACTTCACCACGTCCGAGCACGCCATCCGCGCCGACCGCCTGCGCATGCCCGACGAGATCGGCCTCGGCTTCATGGTCGATCCGGACAAGGGTCACTTCAACGGCCGCCGCGCCATCCTCGAGGCGAGGGCCAAGCGCAAGCTGCGCCACGTGCTGGTCGGGCTGGAGATCGAAGGCAACATCCCGGCCGAGCACGCCATCGTCTATTACCGCAAAAGCCAGGAAGTCGGACTGGTGAGCGCGGCGATGTGGTCGCCCATGGCCAAGCGCAACATCGCCATCGCCTCTTTGCAGCGGCCCTATGGCGACACGATCGTCGACGACCTCTGGGTCGAGATCTACGCCATGCGCGAGCTGCAGTACCAGAAGCTGATGAAGCGGGCGAAGGTTGTGCCGCGGCCCTTCATCAAGCTCGACCGCCGCACCGCCAACCCGCCGGCGGATTTCTGACATGGCAAGCGAGCACCTGGACGCGGAGGCGGAAGCTGCCGAGCAGTGGCAGCTGGTCAACACGCCGCTCGGCGGGATGTGGTCCGGCCGCACCCGCTATGCGGCGGCGATGTTCTTCTTCAAGCGCGGCGAGATAAACGCCGAGACGCTCGAGGTCTACCGCATCTGCGCCCGGCTCGACCATGAGGATCCCCTGCCGATCATCCGCGACCGCGGCGTCGGCAAGGAATGGCTGACGCGTATGGGTGCCTAGGGCTTCGTCTGCAGTCGTCATGTATGGACGGCCCCTCTTGGGCAAGAGGGGCCGTCCATACATGACGACGTAAAAGGGCCTTCTAGCCCCCAATCCCGAACGTCCAGGATTGTCCCTTTCACATGAGTAGGCTAGCCGATGGTCCTTTCCAGAACACTCAGCCAATTGCGATAGGCGATCTTCTCGATCAGCGCGCGCCCGAAGCCGCGCGCGGCGAGCGCGTCGATCAGCTTGGGCAGGCCGGCGACGTCACCGATGACGGCCGGGATCATCGCGCCATCGAAGTCGGAGCCGAGCCCGACGCCGTCCTCGCCCAGCGCCTGCAAGAGCGAATCGATATGACGCACCATGATGTCGAGGCCGGTATCGGCATTCATGCGGCCGTCCTCGCGCAGGAAGCCGGTGGCGAAGTTCAGGCCGACCATGCCGCCCGTTTCGCGGATCGCGCCAAGCTGCCAGTCGGTCAGGTTGCGCGAATGGCCGCAGATCGCGTGGACGTTGGAGTGTGTCGCGACCAGCGGCGCATCGCTGAGCGCGGCGACATCGCGAAATCCCTTCTCGTTGAGATGCGAGAGGTCGATCATCATCCTGAGCTGATTGCATGCCTTGACCAGCGCCTTGCCGGCGTCGGTCAGCCCCGGCCCGGTATCGGGCGACGAGGGAAAGCGGAACGGCACGCCATTGCCGAAAGCATTTGGACGGCTCCAGACGATGCCCAGCGAACGCAAGCCGGCGGCATGAAGCACGTCGAGCATGGCAAGCTCGGGATCGATCGCCTCGACGCCCTCGATGTGGAAGACCGCCGCGATCGAACCCTTCGCCATCGCCTCGCGCACGTCGCCGGCGCTGCGGCACACAGTCAGCGCGCCGGCGCGCTCCAGCCGAAACAGGATCGAGGCCATGCCGATGGTCGACGTGATCGCCTCCGCGCGCGGCAGTTCTGGCGGCAAGGGCTCGTTGTCGCTCGGCGCCGGCGGCACGGCGCTGCGCTTGGTCTTTTCGATCGGCGGTGGGAAGATCGCGAACATACCGCCGGCAAAGCCGCCCTTTTTGGCGCGCGGCAGGTCGATATGGCCGCCCGGCGTGCCCTCGATGAACAGCCTTTCGACGTCCGCTTCCTTCGACTGGTAAAGCCTGAGCAGCGTGTCGTTGTGGCCGTCGAAAACGGGAATGAGGTCGGGTTCGGTCATCAGGCCATTCGCTTTTGAGGTGGCAGATCGGGGGCGGGAGAATCCGCGGCTGATCTGTCTACTTAGGCAAGATGGCCGAACTGCGCAAATGCCAGTGGCGTGTTCGCGTTTGTGGCTGGGTGGCTTTTTCCTTTCTCCCCTTGTGGGAGAAAGGAACGCCGCGCTTACCGCTTCAATACATCCGCCCATTCCGGATGGCGGCGGAATTGCGCGTTGGCGAAGGGACAGAGCGGGATGATCTTCTTGCCGGCGGCGCGTGCGTCCTCGACGGCACGGGTGACGAGCCAAAGCCCGGCGCCCTGGCCGCGGAAGACATCCGGCACCTCGGTGTGATCGATGATCAGCTGATGCTCGCCGACCTTGGTGAAGGTCATCTCGGCCTCGGCGCCGCCGGGACCGCGCAGCACGTAGCGCCCCTTGGAGCCGCGGTCTTCCAGTTCAATCTCGGGCAGTTGGTCAGCCATTGTTCTTGTCTCCTTCGCCGGCGGGCGCGGATGCGAATAGCCGCCGCGCCGCTTCGATTTCATTCGGCCGCACCTCGTGCCCGCCGTCGTGCCATTCCACTGTGACATCGGCCCCGTCGGCGCGCAAATAGGCTTCCAGCCGCGCCGTCAGGGTCGGCGGGCAGATCGGATCGCGCCTGCCGGCCGTGATCAGGATGTGGCGGCCGGCAAGGCTGCCCTGCACCTCCGGCTCGAACGGGATCAGCGGATGCATCAGCGTCGTGGCATTGAACAGGCCTGGCTCCGCGAACACCACTGAAGCCAGGATGTTGGCGCCGTTGGAATAGCCGAGGCCGAACACCGCCGAGGGTTTTTCCGCCTCGACATGCGCCTTGACGAAGCCCGCCATCTTGGCCGTCGCCCGCGCAAGGTCGTCCATGTCGTAGATGCCCTCGCCGGTGCGGCGGAAGAAGCGGGCAGCGCCCTGTTCGGACACGTCGCCGCGAGGAGACACGATCGTCGCTTGCGGCACGAGCTCGCGGCCGAAGGACAGGAGCTGGTTCTCGTCGGCCCCGGTTCCGTGGAAGACGAACAGCAGTGGGCCGCCCGGCGAACCGGGCAGCACTTTGTGGATATAGGCGTCCTTGCTCATGGCGTCAGTCTTCCAGCTTCTGCAGGTGCTGTTCGAGATAGGGCCTCAGATGCTGATGCTGCGTCGGCAGCTTCAGCGCTTCGCCCAGATGCGCGGTGTCCTCGTCGCGGTTGAAGCCCGGCTCGTTGGTGGATACCTCGAACAGCACGCCGCCCGGCGTGCGGAAATAGATCGCCCAGAAGTAATCGCGATCGATGACCGGCGTCACGCCGTAGCCCGTGTCGACCAGCGCCTTGCGCACCTCGAGCTGCTTGGCGCGGTCCTCGACCGCGAAGGCGACGTGGTGCACCGAGCCGGCGCCGAGATTGGCGAAGCCGGCACCGGGCAGCGACTCGATGTCGACGACGTCGGCACCGTTGCCGTTCTTGATCGCGAGCCGGCGGATGTTGCCGGACTTGTCGACTTCCTCATAGCCCATGAACTTCAGCAGCTCCTCGGTGGCGCCGCCGTCCTTCAGCCTGAGCGCGACCGAGTGGAAGCCGCGGATCGCCTCGTCGCCGGGCACCCCGCCCTTTACCCAGGGCGCTCTGCTGTCGGCCTTGTCCTCGACGAGCGCAAAACTGTCGCCGTCGGGGCCAGTGAAGGTGAGCCGCTTCTCGCCAAAGCTTGTCGAGCGGGCAACGTTGCCCACGCTCTCGTCGGCGAAGCGTTTTTCCCAATAGCCGAGCGTGCCCTCGGGCACGGAAAAGACCGTGGTGCCGACCTCGCCCACCCCGTGCCGGCCCTTGCCGATGTCGGGGAACGGGAAATAGGTCATCACCGAGCCCGGCGTGCCGAACTCATCGGCGTAGTAGAGGTGATAGACGTCAGGCGCGTCGAAATTGACGGTCTTCTTGACCCGGCGCAGGCCGAGCTTCCTTGTGAAGAATTCGTTGTTCCGGCGCGCATCGCTCGCCATCGAGGTGACGTGATGCAGGCCTTTGATCTGATTGAGCATGATCATGCTCCTTCCCTATCCTTGCTGCGGCCCTTGCCGCTGTCCACGCCAATATGAGGATAGCCCCGACGATGGCAAAGCGGGCAAACACAGAATAGACTGTGTCATAAAAGTGAACGATTGGATGACTCATGTTCACCGATCGATGAAATTGCCTGGCTTGCAACGCCGACGGATTTCGGTTCCATGTGCCGCACGCCTTCTGGAGTGGAACCATTTTGGACAACCGATTGAGCCGCCCGAATGTTCTCCTCATCACTTGCGACCAGTGGCGTGGCGATTGCCTGTCGGTGGCCGGCCATCCGGTGGTGAAAACGCCCAACGCCGACGCGCTGGCCGCCGAGGGTGTGCTATTCCGGCGCCACTTTGGCGGGGCCGCACCTTGCTCGCCGGCCCGCGCCTGCCTCTATACCGGCCTCTACCAGATGAACAACCGCGTCTGCCGCAACGGCTCACCGCTCGATGCCCGCCACGGAAACATCGCGCTTTCCGCGCGCGCGGCAGGCTACGACCCGACGCTGTTCGGCTACACCGATGTCGCGCCTGATCCGCGCCAGCTCTCGGCCGACGATCCGCGGCTGCGCAGTTATGAGGGCGTGCTGCCCGGCTTCACCGTTCGGCAGGCCCTGCCCGAGCATCAGAAACAGTGGCTGTCCTGGCTCCAAGCGCAAGGCATCGACGCCGGCGCGGGCAGCCCTGACATCCATCGTCCGGCAGTCGGGCCAGGCAAGGTCGGTGGCGACGTGACCAACGCGCCGCCCGTCTATTCGAAAGACCAGACGCCGACCGCCTTCCTGGCCGGCGAGTTCATCCGCTGGCTTGGCGAGCAGGAGCAGGTCGTGCCATGGTTCGCCCACATCTCCTTCATCAGCCCGCACCCGCCTTTCATCGTGCCGGAGCCCTACAACACCATGTACGACCCGGCTGACGGCCCCGCTTTCCAGCGCGCCGCAAACTGGCAGGCCGAGGCTGAAAGCCATCCCTATCTCGCCTACGATCTCGGCCGGCAGAAGCGGACAAAGTTCATTCCCGGCATCGAGGGCAAGGTGCCGGACTGGAGCGAGGAAAACTTCCGTCGCATCCGCGCGATCTATTACGGCATGATCTCCGAGCTCGACGCCCAGCTCGGCCGCGTCTGGCAAGCGCTGAAGGCGGCGGACGCCTGGGACAACACCGTGATCGTGCTCACCTCCGACCATGCCGAGATGATGGGCGACCATTTCATGCTGGGCAAAGGCGGCTTCTTCGACGCCAGCTACCACATTCCGCTGATCATCCGCGACCCCAGCCGCGGAACAACTGCCGGCGCATCGGTTGACCGCTTCACCGAAGCCGTCGACATCTTTCCGACCCTGGTCGACCTGATCGGCGCTGCGCCGCAGCGGCATCTCGACGGCAGGTCGCTGATGCCGTGGCTCGACGGTGACCGGCCAGGCGACTGGCGTGACGCCGCGCATTGGGAGTTCGATTTCCGCTCGGTCGCCGATAGCGAAGCCGAGCGTCACTTCGGCATCGGCTCGCGCGATTGCAACCTGGCCGTCCTCCGCACGGAGGACTTCAAATATGTCCATTTCGGCGGCGGCCTGCCGCCGCTACTGTTCGCTCTCGCGAAGGATCCCGATGAACTGAGCAACGTCGCGCACGACCCCGCCTATCTGCCGGTGCGGCTGGAGTTTGCCGAAAAGATGCTCGCCTGGCGCGCCAGGCATCTCGACCAGTCACTGGCGCTGGCGGAACTGACGGAGGATGGTGTCGTCGGACACGTGGCAAGGGCAGTAGGGCAGTAAGGCAATAGGGCAGTATGTCCGGAACGCGCCGCCCTACTGCCCTACTGCCCTACTGCCCTATTCCCTTACTTCAGAATCATCCGCTGCTGGTCGCGCTTCTCGGCATAGGTGCCTTTGTCATAGGCCGCCTGCGCCTGCAGCTGCTCCTTGGTGAAGTTGGTGTAGAGATATTTCTTGCCGTCCTTGTCGGTCATGAATTTGAGCTTGTCCATGCCGACCGCCACTTCCTTGGCGCCGATGCCGAGGAAGCCGCCAACGTCGACGATCACGGCGTCCGGCTTGTTGTCCTTCAGCACGACATCGCCGATTGTGCCGATCTTGGCGTCGTTGGCGCCATAGACGGTGGCGCCCTTCAGATCGTCGCCCCGGATATTGTCCATCGGCATTTCGGTCAGCGTCGATTTGTCGATCGAAGCTGTTTTGGTCGTGTCGGTGGCCGACGTGCCGGAGTCCGCAGGCTTGGTCTCGGTGGTTGCCTGCGCAGTTTGGGCTGGCTTGGCCTCCTTGCCGGCCGTGGTGTCAGACTCTGCTACGGCAGGCGTGGTGGTCGCCGGAGCATTGTTCGAAGCTGCGGTGGCCGGCGCCGGTGCCGGGTCGTAAGCCTTGCGGTTGAAATCCGGCTGCGCCTGCAGCTCTTCCTTCGTCGTCTCGGCCACCAGCCAGCGATCGCCGTTCTTTTCCGCCCACTTTGCCTTGGCGAAGTCATAGGTGACGTTCTTTTCACCGATGCCAAGGAACCCGCCAACGCCAATGACGAGCGACTCTGCCTTGCCGTCCTTGGCAAGCACGATGTCATTCACGTCGCCGATCTTCTGGGCATCGTCGGCGGTGCCATTATAGACCGACTCGCCCATGATATTGGTGGCGAGATTGCCTTCCGCCTTCTTCACCGGTTCAGCCGGCTGCGCGGGCGCCTGCGCCGTTCCAGTGGTTGCAGGCTGCGTAGCATCCGCCGGTTGCGCCGGGGCGGGATCGTATGGCTTGCGGTCGAACGCAGGCTGAGCATTCAGCTCGTCCTTAGTCGTCTTGGCCACCAGCCAGCGGTCACCGTTCTTCTCGGCCCATTCGAGTTTGCCGTAGTCGAAGGCCACGTCCTTGGTTCCGACGCCAAGGAAGCCGCCGACGCCGATGATTGCGGACTTGGCCTTGCCGCTTGCGTCGAAGACGACGTCGTCGACCTTGCCGATATCCTGGGCGTCATTGCCGGTGCCGTTATAGACGGATTCGCCGATGATGTTGGTCATCAGGGAGCCTTCCGCGCGGATCACGGGAGCGGGGTTTTCGGCGGCAGGCGGCTGTGCCGGCGTTGCCGTCTGGGCGAGGGCCCCGGTTGCAACCAGTGTTGCAAGCGCGGTCGTCGCAAAAAGAGTGCGGATCATGATCGTTTCTCCTCCTGCCTGATTTCGTGCACGCCGCATCCGGTCTCTTTCCCAGGTCGGACGCGGCACTATTCCACAGCTTCACAACGTCGTGAGTAGGGGGATGTTCCAACCACATGGATGGCGCTCAACCAGCGATTGCTGCCGCGCGCGGAACTTTTCGGCTGGCCTTCCGTTTCAGCTTGCGGCTGGGGCTCGTCTTCGGCCCAAGAATGGAAAAGATGGAGCGGGACATGCGGTTTGCTGCGGTGCTGAACCAGGACGGCGGCACGCTGCGCACGACCGATGTTTCAGCCTTTGCCGGCCGCCTGCGCCAGACGCTGGAAGCGGCAGGCCATTCGGTGCAGGTCGACATTGTTGCCGGCCACAAAATCGCCGCTGCTCTGGAAAGGGCCGTAACGAGGCGGAACGTCGATGTCGTGATCGCCGGAGGCGGCGACGGCACGATTTCCACGGCGGCATCCCTCCTCATGAACAAGAAGAAGGCCTTGGCCATACTGCCGGCCGGCACGATGAATCTCTTCGCGCGCGGTCTTGGCATTCCGCAGACGCTGGATGCGGCGTTGAAATCCTTGGCCGATGGCGAGGTGACGGCCGTCGACATGGCAAGCGCCAACGGCCAGCCCTTCGTGCATCAGTTTTCAATCGGCATGCATGCCAGGATGGTGCAGCTTCGGGAGAATATGGAGTTCGGCTCCCGGCTGGGAAAGATGCGAGCTTCGGTTCGCGCCGCATGGGCAACGATCAAGAACCCGCACACCCTCAAGGTGACCTTGACCATCGGCCAGGCGGAGATCGTCACCCGCGCCACCGGCATCAGCATCAGCAACAATCTGTTCGGCGAAGGCCATCTGCCTTATGCGGACGATCCGACGGGCGGCGTGCTCGGCATCTATGTCAGCGTCGCGCGCAGGCGCCGCGATCTGGTGAAACTGTTCCTCGCCATGCTGCGCGGCCGGTGGCGCGACAGCCAACATGTCGAAATCCACCAGGCCGACAAGGCTATCCTCAAAATCCATTCATCGACAAAGAAGTTCAGCGCGGTCATGGATGGCGAGTTGTTCGGGCTGGAGCGCGAGACGGTGATCGAGATTCATCCCAGCGCGTTGAATGTATTGGTTCCGGCAAGCTACGCGCAGGCAAAGGCGGCGTGATGGAGCAGTCAGCCGCCTTGCGTGGGTTTCTGCCCAGTTGCCGGCCCAGTCGCCGGCGCCTGAGGCACGGTCTGTTCACTGGTCGTCGGGCTCTTGATCATCTCGCCATAGATCTCGACCGCGGCCCAGGCAATGAAGGCCAGCAACAGCCCGGCGATGAGGATCCTGAGCGCGTGCCAACCCCAATGCCCCTGGCGGGCTTTGTCTTCAGGAACGATCTTGGTCATATTGGCCTCCGTGTTGCGTGGCGGCGGGCGCTTCGGTCACGGCATGGTCGGGTAACGGGCCCTTTGCGCGAAGGTTCCGTTACCGACGGCGAGGTTCGGCAACGATCGGGCTTGTCGCGGCGCGTTGCGCATGGGGGATAGGTGGGTAGCAAGACAGCCAAGTTGACGGCCGATGTCAGCCGCTTCGTCGAGGATGCGGATCGGCTCGCCGTGCTGCACGGCCTCGATGTCATGGACACGGCCAACGATCCCGACTTCGACCGCATCGGCGGCCTTGCGGCCGCAATCCTCGAAGCGCCGATCGCGATGGTCACGCTGGTCGATACCGATCGCCAGTGGTTCAAGTCGCGGCTGGGTTTCGACGGGAAGGAAACGCCGACCGACATCTCCTTCTGCGCCCATGCCATCGCCGCCGGCGACGATCCCATGGTGGTGACCGACGCCACGCTCGATCCGCGCTTCGCCGGCAATCCGCTGGTCGTCGGCGGAGAACATGTCCGCTTTTACGCCGGCGCGCCGATGACCGTGGCTGGCGCCAGGGTCGGCACGCTTTGCGTGCTCGACCGGGAGCCGAGGGCGTTTCCGGCCGCCGAGAAGGTCGAACAGTTGAAAACCCTGGCCAAGCTCGCCGCCAGCCTGTTCCTGCTCAAGGATGCCACGCGCAACGGTGCCATCGCCCAGGCGGAGTTGGCGCGCGAGGAGAAGCGCCGCGCGATCGCGCTCGACGCCGCCTCGCTGGCGAGTTGGGCCTGGGACATCCGCACCGACATGATCGACTGCGACGCGCTTTTGGCCGAGCTCTTCAACCTGCCGCCGTCAAACCGGTTGAAGGCAAGGGATATCCTGCGCGCCATCGATCCCCGCGATGTCTATCAGACCGAGACGCGCTTCCGCGACGCGCTGAGTGGCAGCGACGACTATTTTGGCGAATATCGGGTCAAAGGCCTTCATCCCATCCGCTGGATCGCAACACGCGGGCGCGTCATCGAGCGCGACGGCGACGGCAGGCCGACGCTTATCTTCGGTGTCAACTACGACATCACCGAACGCAAGCTTGGCGACGAGCGCCAGCGTCTGCTGCTTCGCGAGCTGAACCATCGCGTCAAGAACACGCTGGCGACGGTGCAAGCCCTGGCGACACAGACCGTTCGCCATGCCAACCAGCCAAGCGAGTTTCTCGAAGCCTTCAGCGCCAGACTGCAGGCGCTTGGCGCCGCCCACAGCCTGCTGTCGGACCGCGAATGGCGCGGCATTGGGATCGCCGAGCTGGCGAGGATCGAGGCGAGGGTCTTCGACGCCGGAGCCCAGTCCCGGATAACGATTTCCGGCCCCGACCTCCTGCTTTCACCGGATCAGGCCGTTGGGCTCGGGTTGATCCTGCATGAGCTGGCCAGCAACGCGCTGAGATACGGATCGCTCTCGGTTCCGTCCGGAAAAGTCGATCTGGGGTGGAAGACGAAGGGTCGAAAGGGCGCGAGACGGCTGGTGCTGACCTGGCGCGAGAGCGGCGGACCTGAAGTCGAGCCTCCCGATCGCCATGGTTTCGGTTCCATACTGATCCGGCGCAGCCTTGCCAAGGTTATCGACAGCGAGGTGACCCACGAATATCGCCCAGATGGCGTCTTTGCCCAGATATCGATGCCGAGCGAGCCGCTGTTGAAGTGACGAGGCCTGGAGCAATTGCGTAAAAACAAATAGTTAGAGTAATTCGGCGTTCTACCTAACGCTGAACTGCTCTAAGGCGCCTTGCCGGAATCCGGATCTTCGGGCCCGGGCTTCACATTCTCGCGGTAGATGGCGTAGGCGACGAGTGCAGCCGCGGGCGCAAGAACGGCACCCAGGCCGCCCTTGCTCTTCGCAAGCGCCGGAAGCAGCGCAAGCGCCGCGGTGACGCCGACCGCCGTCATGTCCGCCTTGCGCCGGCGCGCCTGCCGCCGCGCGCGCCTGCCGGTGGTCAACTTCTGGATCGCGAGGATGAGCCCGGCGATCACCAGGAAGCCGATGCCAAAGCCGAGGCTGGTCGCCAATGCCCCGTAGCGCGCCGCCAGCCAGATATAGGCCGCACCGACGAGGAAGCCGACGCCGGACAGGGCGAAAATACCGGCAAGCCCGTAGAGGATTGCCGTCGTCCGCGTTCTTTGCAACGCGGCCATCGCCTCGCCGGAAGCAAGGGCCGAAATCAGCGAAACCAGCGTCCCCATCTGCGGGCTAGCGGCGCGAAAGAAGCGCGAACAGAAAGCCGACGCCCGCCGCGATCGCCAGCGACGTCACCGGCCTCTCGCGAACGCTGGCTATGAGCTGTGCCTCGATATCCTGAGCGCCGCCGCGCACGCTTTCGAACGCAGCCTCGCCCTGGGCGCGCAACTGCTCGACGCCTTCGCCGGCCGCGCGGCGCGCCGCTCCGTAACCGTGCTCGCCGGTCTTTGCGAGGTGCTTGGTGAGTTTCTCGATATCGGCCTTCAACTGCTGGATGTCGGCCTCGAGATCGGCCGTGGTGGGTGCATCTGTCGCGGATTTGCCTGCGGCGGTCGCCATCGTCTAACTCCTTGCGTTTGCTTCGGTTTCAACGCCCGATCGGTACCAAGGTTCCGATCCTGTGGGCTCAACTTCCTTCAGATCAGCGGCCGGCGCTCCTCACCCAGGCCTTCCCAGCGGGCGAGGTCCTTCAGCCCGTCATGGTCGATGACCTCGCAACCGCCGTCGCGCCACGCAATCAGCTTTCGGTCGATCAGCTTGCGGATCGTCTTGTTGGTGTGCACCAGCGAAAGGCCGAGCGTATCGGCGATATGCTGTTGCGTGATCGGGATCTGCACCGACGTCTTGCCGTTGAGGCCGGCGCCGCGGGCCCGGCTGGAGATGAAGGCGACGAGATAGGCGGTGCGTTCCAGCGCCGTGCGCCGGCCGATGCTGAGCAGGTTCTCGTCCAGCATGCGCTCTTCGCGCGACGCCATCCAGGTGATGTCATAGGCAAGCCCCGGATGATTGCGGTAGAGCTCGTGCAATTGTTCGCGTTCGAAGACGCAAAGCAGCATCGGCGACAAAGCCTCGACGGAATGCTGCATTTCCCCCATCAGGCTGCCCTGCAGGCCGATGAGATCGCCAGGCATGGAATAGTTCAGGATTTGCCGGCGCCCGTCAGGCAATAGCTTATAGCGGAACGCCCAGCCCGAAAGGATCGTGTAGAGATGCGCACTGTGGCTGCCTTCGACCAACACGGTTGCGCCCCTGTCGACGGCGAGCTCTCCTTTCTTGAACGTGCTGACGAACAGAAGCTCTTGTTTTTCGAACGCGCGAAAGGTCGGCAAGGGTCGAAGCGGACACTTGTCGCAAGGGTATTGGCGGGTTGTAACAGAACGTGCGCTCTGGCCGGACATTTCGACCCCTCTTCGAAATCCCTGCCCCGATCGGGCGGATAGAAACGCTCCACGCGGATCGAGGTTCCGCCGATCACGGCAATGCATCGCCTGTCATGTCTTTTTTAAATGACACGGGGCCAAATACCGCGCATGAACGCGACGTTGTAGGAGAGTCGCCGACACGTGCCCCCATTGCTAGACGGATTGCGTATTCTGGTTCTCGAGGATGAATTCCTGATCGCAATGGATGTCGAGCAGCTATGCCGTGACCATGGCGCGGCCGACGTCACGATCGTCCGCGACCTGGCAGAAATCGACCGGCGGGATGAGTTGTCACGGTTTGACGCCGCCATCGTCGACCTGATGCTTGGCGGCGCCTCGACGCTCGACTTCGCCGCACGATTGCGCAACGCCGGCATTCCGTTCGTCTTTGCCTCCGGTCATTCCGACTCGGAAGAGATCGAGGGCTCCTTTCCGGAAGTCCAGCTGGTCGCAAAACCGTACTCGGGAGACGATCTGATCGAGGCCGTGGCGACGGCCTGCGGGCGCGCCAAAGCGGCTTGACGAGGTCGCGGCCCGAGAAGAAACCGGACGTCGGCGTCAGGCCGCGTTTGAGCCCGTCACCTGCGCGGAAATCGCATCAGGGCCGTATTCGTCCTCACCGGAGATCTTGAGGATATCCTGCAGCCTGGCGCGCGCCCGGCTGACCCGGCTCTTGATCGTGCCGACCGCGCAGCCGCAAATCTCGGCCGCCTCTTCGTAAGAGAAGCCGGACGCGCCGATCAGGATGATGGCTTCGCGCTGATCCTCGGGCAGCTGTTCCAGCGCGCCGCGAAAATCCTTGAGGTCGAGCTGGCCATGCTGGGCAGGGTGAACGGCGAGCCTGGCGGTCATGATGCCGTCGCTGTCCTGCACCTCGCGGCCGCGCTTGCGCATCTGCGAATAGAATTCGTTGCGCAGGATGGTGAACAGCCAGGCCTTGAGGTTGGTGCCCGGCTGAAAGCTCTCGTGCTTGTCCCACGCCTTGACCAGGGTTTCCTGGACGAGGTCATCGGCCTTGTCGGCATTCTGCGTCAGCGACACCGCAAAGGCACGCAGGCTCGGTATCGCACCGAGCAACTCGGTCTTGAAGCTCTGGGAGACCGCCGCCATGCCTCAGTCCTTTTTCTCGGCGGGCTCGGCCTTTTCCAGCTGGCTTAGCAACTGAGCGAATCGATCCGGCACCTGATCGGAGACCAGCTCGTCGTAATATTGTTTGAGTTTGCGGGCGATTTCGGAGTTTGGTCCGAGTGGATTGCCACCCCCATTCCGGTGCCTGCCCGAGGCGCCAGTCGTTGGATTCTTTGACATTTCTTTCATATTTGCCCTAATTCCCAGCACTCGAACCGCTCTAGAACCAAACACCATAACGCAAGCGGCACCCTTGTCTGGGTTGCCCATCCCGAAAGCCCGAAACGCCCGTTTCCTAATTTAGTTCCATGTCGGGGGGAACTTTTTCGGAAAGCCGGCGTTGGTTCGCCGGGGTTTGCGACCCGTCTGGCCTAGTGAAGTGCAACAACGTCATCTGAGGGAGACGTCAAATATGAGTCTATCCGCAACCATCGCTCCTCACCTGCCGTTCCTTCGCCGTTTCTCGCGCGCCGTTTCGGGATCGCAGGAAAGCGGTGACGCATTGGTCGCCGCCATGCTGGAGGCCATCATCGCCGACACCGAAGTCTTCCCCAAGGCGTCGAGCGACCGGATCGCATTGTACAAGGTTTTTGCCAGACTCTTCACCTCGATTGCCATCCGCGTGCCGCAAGAGAATGCGCAGACCGCTTGGGAACAGCGAGCAGCCGCCAATCTGAATGCGATCGCGCCGCGACCGCGGCAAGCGTTCCTGCTGGTCGCCGTGGAAGGCTTCAGCGAGGACGAGGCGGCGGAAATCCTCGATGCCGACGAACAGGAATTCTCCGAATTGCTCGCCCAGGCGAGCAGCGAGATTTCCCGCCAGGTCGCGACCGATGTGCTGATCATCGAGGATGAGCCGCTGATTGCCATGGACATCGAGGAGATGGTCGAAAGCCTCGGCCACCGCGTTGTCGGCACCGCGCGCACCCACGCCGAAGCGGTGGCCACGTTCGGCAAGACACGTCCGAAAATGGTCCTGGCCGACATCCAGCTCGCCGACGGCAGCTCGGGCATCGAGGCGGTGAACGAGATCCTGTCCTCGACGCCGGTGCCGGTGATCTTCATCACCGCCTTCCCCGAACGCCTGCTGACCGGCGAGCGCCCGGAACCGGCGTTTCTGGTGACCAAGCCGTTCAATCCCGATATGGTCAAGGCTCTGATCAGCCAGGCGCTCTTCTTCGACCGCCAGGCAAAGGCTGCGGCCTGACCGCACCAATGTCCGATCATCGAGGTTTCATGCGAGGCTTTCCGCCTCGCATGACGCATTGCGGAGTCTGACCCTGTGAAAGCGCTTCCGGGGGATCGTCTTTTTCCGCAAATGGTGGAACAAACGGCATCCAGCCACGTTTTTCAAGACGTTAGAAGGAGACGTATCATGCTGTACTGGGCGCTCGTTTTTCTTGTGGTCGCGATCATCGCCGGCGCGCTTGGGTTCGGCGGCATTGCCGGCACATCGGCTGGCATCGCGCAGATATTGTTCTTCATCTTCCTCGCCTTCCTGGTGATTTCGCTCATCGCCGGCCTCTTCAGACGAGCCTGAGGCGTGGAGCGTCGAACACTGGAAGCCGCACCCCTCAAACGGTTTCCAGCCACCGCCGGGCGGTGTCCCCAAAGGACGTCGTCCGGCGGACCGTTTTTGAGGCTGCGCGCAGCCTCGGCACGTCAAGGCCGAAGCAGCCGTCTGTCGTAAAGCCGGTCAGCCTGGATGCGGGAAGTATTGGATGCGTTCCAAGGCATCAGAGAAGGACGATACGGGCAAGCGCGGCGACGAGGTGATCGCGATGCATCCGGCGGAGAGCGGGATGCAGCTGGGACGCGCGCTGCTCCACGCGCTTCACAATGCCGGAATTTCAGTCCTCTATCAGGACCGCGACATGAAGACCGTCTGGGCCCGCAACATGCGCGCGCCCTGGGCGGCCGAGACTGCCGACGGCAAGGATTTGCTCGCCCCCGCACAAGCCGAGCGCATAAGCGCGGCCAAACGCAGGGCGGTTGAAACCGGCAACGCGGACCGTCTCGAGGTCGGCATTCCCGGGAATGACGGCGTGCGCTGGTTCCAGATTTGGGTCGATGCCGATCATAGCGATACCGGTGAGGTCCAGGGCGTCGTCACCACCATGGTCGAAACGACGGAGCAGAAACGCCGCGAACAGACGCTGAAGACGCTGCTGCGGGAGGTCAGCCATCGCTCGAAGAACCTTCTGGCCATCATCCAGAGCATCGCCACACAGACCGGGCGCTACTCGGAGACGCTTGGCGACTTTCTGACGCGTTTTCGCGGCCGCATTCAGTCGCTCGCCTCGTCTCAGGATCTGGTGACATCCTCCAATTGGCGGGGAGCAGCGCTTCAAGAGCTCGTATCTGGCCAGGTCGGCCGCTACAGCGCCGACCCGCGCCGCAGTTTGCGTTTCGATGGCGAAAACCCTTACCTCAACCCAAACGCCGCCCTGCATGTCGGGCTGGCCATGCATGAGCTCGCCGTGAATTCGGTAAGTTATGGCGCCCTGTCGCGGCCTGACGGTCAGGTCAAGGTAAGCGCCAGGATGGCGGCCGGCAGCGGGGCCCCGCCTGGCCTTTTGCTGGTATGGACGGAGAGGATCGGCGCCGGCCGGCGCAACGAAAAGCGCTTTGGCAGCGTCGCTCTGGAACGCGTCGTGCCGACGTCGCTGAACGGCTCCGCCAGCCTCGAGATCGACGAGGGTCGTCTCGAATATCGCCTCACGATCCCGCGCGGCAATTTCGAGATGGAATGACCGCCAAGCCTCGGGCCACGGACATTCGCCGGCAAGGCCCTTAACCGGCTGTTCACCATAAAGTCCGATTCTGTGTTTCCGGCGAAGGTGCGCCGGAACGCCCAGCCGTGCCCAGTCACAAACGATTTGGCACGCGATTCGGGAGGACTAAAATGATGGTTGCCGACATGAACAGGTTGGAGCAGGCCGCGCGCGTTTCGATGAGCGGCTTCCAGGATGCCGAGGCGCCGCCCTCGCCTCGCTCCGCCCATCCGTCGCTTCGCCTCGGCGCCGTCGCGCTCCTGGCTGCCCTGAAGCAATTCCAGGAAAAGTGCGAAGCGGTTTTCCACCCGGAATTGCGGAAAACAAATAGCTAGAGCAATTCCAGGAAAAGTGCGAAGCGGTTTTCCGTCCGAAATTGCGTTAAAACAAAGAAATAGAGCGGTTCGCCGTATCTGTGAAACGGAGAAACGCGCTAGGGCGGATCAGCGATTCTACGAAAAGCTGAACCGCTCCGATGCTGCCAAGGGCTCGCGGCATCGCGGAGGCACCAGCGGCAGGAACTTTTGAGCCGCGAGAATCGTTCTTTGCGGCGAGAGGGTTTGCCGTGGAACACATCGCCGCATTGCTCCTCGTCATCGGCTGCTCGGACACCATGACTGAATGCCGCGAACTGTCGGCGCCGGTCAGCGTCTTCGAGACCTTTGAGGCTTGCACCGCCGAAAGGCCCTTTGCCCTGGGCGACCTCCAGGGTCAGGCCCGGCACGTTGTCGGCGAGTGCCTTGTCGTCGATCCGGCACTGGAGGACGATTACGACCAGATCGTCTGGAACGTGCGTCCTGACGGCTCGCTCGACGCGTCGCTCAAGGTCTCCGGCATGCTTGTCGCGTCGAACGGCGCGCGCCCCGAAAAAGACTCTCTTCAGCAACAATAAGATCGGGCAGGCAAAGCCCGTTTTTTCGTGCTAAATGGCGGACGGCACTGCCGAAAGTGAGGACAAAAGTGAGGAGCAATTTAATGCGGAAGATGATCATTGCCATGGTTGCCGTGGTCGCTGTCAGCGGCTGCACCACGACCGAGCAGGATGTGGTCGGCGGCGGCCTGATCGGCGCCGGTGTGGGCGGCTTGGTCGGCGGCGGCAAGGGCGCGCTGGTCGGTGCGGCTGTCGGCGCCGGATCCGGCCTGCTGGTCCGCAACCTGCGCAATGGCTATTGCCAGTATCGCGATCATCGCGGCCGGATTTACACCGCCCGCTGCAACTAATCCCCCGACAGAGCAATTCCAGGAAAAGTGTGTAACGGTTTTTCCGTCCGGAATTGCGTAGTCTGGTGAGAATGTCGATCTGGAGGCCGGCCCGCCGGCCTCCATTTCTTGTGTTTGAACGGTCGCTCGCTCGCTGAACGGTTTCGATCCGTTCACCCTGTCAGCGGAATCCTTATTTCCACCTTCAGGCCGTCGGCCTGAAAATCGCGCCTGATCGTGCCGCGCAATTCCCGTGTGACATTGAGATCGATCAGCTTGGTGCCGAAGCCGGTCTTTGCCGGTGCTTCCAGTCTTTCCCGCCCTGTCTCGCGCCAATTGAGCACCAGCGTCCGCTCGCGGCCGCGCTCCACCGTCCAGCTGACTTTTAACGCACCAACAGAATTGCCGGCCTCGCCGTATTTCAGCGCATTGGTGGCAAGCTCGTGGAAGGTCAGGCCGAGCGCCTGCGTCGTCGTCTCGTCGAGCAGCACCTCCGGTCCCGACAATATGCCTTCGGGGAGCTCCTTGCCGAATACCTGCCCGAGTTCGGTGCGCAGGAGATCGCCAAGGTCCGCCTTCTGCCAGCGTGAGCGTGTCAGCATGTCCTGTGAAGCCGCCATCGCCTGCAGCCGCGCCGAGAACGATGCCGAAAACTCCTTCACGTCGGTGGCGTGGGAGGCAGTCTGCCGCGCGATCGCCAGCACCCTGGTGATCGAATTCTTGATGCGGTGCTTCATCTCCTGCAGGATCAGGTCCTTTTCCAGCAGGCTCTTCTCCGTCGCTTCATGCAGCAGCGACTTCGCCTCATAGGCACGCTCCTGATAACGGGCCACCAGGGCGATCGCCCCGGCCAGCAGCAGGCCGAACAGCCCAAGCATCACCGGAATGGCGCGCGAGGAAGGCAGCGAAAAAGCGCTCGTCGGCCGAAACAGAACAGTCCAAGGTCGGCCGGCCACAACGATATCCCGGCGCGCCACAAGTTTCGCACCCAGGGATTCTGCCGGCGGCGCCTCCGAACGGAACAGGAGATTGTCGGCACCAGGCTTGCCGTCATAGATCTCGACATTGACCGGCAGCAGCGGTGCCTTGCTGAGCGCCACCTGGAACAAATCGCGCGCGCGGAAGGCGGCATAGAGAAAGCCCGCGGTCGAGGAGCGGCTGGCATTGATGACGTCCGGGGCCGTTTCCACGTTCAGCCGCACGAAAACCAGGAATCCAGGGAATGTCTGCTTCGCACCGGCGCCCTGGCCGAGTTGGAGAAGGCCGCTGGCGTGCTGCCGGTCGTCGGCCATGGCCTTCTCGATCGCCGCTCGCCGCGCCGGATCTATGAACATGTCGTAGCCGATGGCCGACTGGCTGGAGGTATCGAGCGGTTCGAAAAGCACGATGGGCGTGCGCCATGGCTGCTGCGTCGTGGCCGGGTAGATCGGATGCGCCGAACCGTGGTCGTGCAGGATGTCGCGCTCGACCGCAGCCTCGTCGCCGGTCTTGGCCAGCCTCAGGAAGCCGATGCCGCGCAGACCGGCGAAATTGTCGTCGATATCGAGCGCGGTGAAGAAGGCGTTGAACTCGCCGCGCGTGATATCGCCGTTGCGGGCATCGAACAGCGCCTGCGTCGAGCGCAACAGCGACAGATGCAGGTCGATGCGGCTCTCGATGCGGTTGAGCGCATCGTCGGCCGTTCCCTCGAACTTGATGCGCGCCGCTTCCTGGGTCGCGAAATAGGCGAACCCCGCCATCGTCAGGCTGATAAGCGAGACGGCAATGAATGCGACGATCGGAAAGAGCTTTTTCAACGCTGGATGCGGCCCTCAATGATTGACCACCTTTATGGGCAAGTCTCCGTGCCAACACAATGGCGAGGCCAATCCATCACGACCACTGGCACATCACCTAATCGTAAATTAGCCAACTAACTTATTGGCTTACGCCGCGATCTTCAGCGCTCCCGGACCCGGAATCGCGCCCGGCGGGCACTTGCCCAAAATGATCATGCCGAGCACCTCGTCCTGGGTCACGTCGCTGGTGCGGGCGGTGCCCACCACTTGGCCGTTCTTCATCACGCAGACCCGGTCGGCCAGCTCGAACACGTCGTGGATGTCGTGGCTGATCAGGAAGATGCCGATGCCGTCGGCCTTGAGCTGCCGCACCAGCTCGCCGACCTGGGCCGTCTCCTGGGGACCGAGGGCCGCGGTCGGTTCGTCCATGATCAGGATGCGGGCGTTGAACAGGATCGCGCGGGCGATCGCCACCGACTGCCTTTGCCCGCCGGACAGCTTGATCACCGGCTCCTTGAAGCGCTGGAAGCGCGGATTGAGCCGGCCCATCACCTTGCGCGCCTCGGCCTCCATGGCGACGTCGTCGAGCGTGCCCCAGGCGGTCATCAGCTCGCGGCCGAGGAACAGATTGGCGGCGGCGTCGACATTGTCGGCAAGCGCCAGCGTCTGGTAGATCGTCTCGATGCCGTATTTCTTGGCGTCGCGCGGGTTGGAGATCGGTGCCTCCTCGCCGTTGACGAAGATCTGCCCGGCATCGCGCTTGTAGGCGCCGGACAGGATCTTGATCAGCGTCGACTTGCCGGCGCCGTTGTGGCCAAGCAGCGCCACCACTTCGCCGGGGAAGAGATCGATGGATGCGTCGTCGACGGCGCGAATGCCGCCGAAGGCGATCGAGATGTTGCGCATGTCGACCAGCGGGACGTCCGCGGGAGCGGTTTTCTCAGCCATGATCCTTCTCCTCCCTGCCTGATCAGACGCGCTTGCGGTAGATGGTGTCGAGCCAGACCGCGATGACCAGCACCGCGCCGACGACGATGCTCTGCAGCGGCGAGTCGACGCCGAGCAGCACCATGCCGGACTGCAGCGATTGCATCAAAAGCGCGCCAAGCATGGCGCCGAGCACGGTTCCGGAACCGCCGGCAAGCGAGGTGCCGCCGATCACCGCCGCGGCTATGACCAGCAGCTCGTCCAGCGTGCCGAGCGCATTGGTCGATGAATTCTGCCTGGCGGACGAGATGGCCGCGGCGATCGTCGCCAGCACACCCATGATCATGAACACCTTCATGGTGATCCAGCGCGTGTTGATGCCGGCAAGGTTCGCCGCCTCCGGATTGCCGCCGATGGCAAAGACATAGCGGCCGAAGCGGGTGCGCTTGGTGATGAAGGTCATGATCAGGCCGACCGCGACGGCCATCAGCACGGGAATAGCGATGCCATGGGCGATGAACAGGCCGCCTTCGGGAACGGTGATGTTGTTGGCGGCGGCGTAACGGTTCACGATGCCGACCGGCCAAGGATAGGAATTGGCCAGCCACACCGCGCCCATGATGATCGCGCAGGTGACCGCGCCGAGCAGCGTCTCGGCCCAGATTGGGCGCAGCGGGAAACGGAAGCGCTTGCGCTGCACCCGGCCGTTGAACAGCGCAAACACCACCGCCAGGCAGGCGACCACGCCGACGACCCAGCTCCATCTGGCGCCGATCGAGCCGGCCGGTCCGCCGCCCATGAGCTGGAAGGTGGCATCGAGCGGCGCCACCGTCTGGCCGCTGGTGACCCACCAGGCAGCGCCGCGCCAGACCAGGAGCCCGCCCAGCGTCACGATGAAGGCCGGCACTTCGAGATAGGCGATGACGAAGCCCTGGAAGGCGCCGATCAGCAACCCGAGCGCCAGGCCGATCAACAGCGCCAGCACCCAGATCCACGGATTGCCGAGCTCGAGCCCGACCATCCGCACCAGGAAATGCACCTGGGCAAAGCCCATCACCATGCCGATCAGCCCTTCGGCCGAGCCGACGGAGAGGTCGATGTTGCGCATGACGATGACCAGCACCATGCCGGAGGCCATGATCGCCACAGCCGAGGTCTGCACAGAGAGGTTCCAGAGATTGCGCGGCGTAAGGAACGTGCGGCTGTCGAAATCGAGCGGATTGACGCCGAGCCGCAGGCTCGAGATGACGTGCAGGCCGATCCAGATGATCAAAAGCGCGCCGACCATGCCGAGCATACGCGTGTCAAGTTCGGTCGCCTTGAGGAAGCGCCCGACGGCGCTGAGTTCGGAGGCCCGCGCGCGATCCGCGGCCGGGTTGGCCGGCGTATCAGACGTCGTATCGGTCATGATCTCCTCCCACCGGCTTGCCGTCTGGCGCGGATGCCGGACCACGATGCTAGAGCAATTCCAGGGAAAGTGTGTAGCCCGTCCGGAATTGCGTGGAAACAAACGGCTGCAGCAGTTCGACTATCCTGCTGAACAATGAGCTGCTCCAATGTCTTCCCCGGCTCATTCGAAGCGGGAAAGCCATTTTGAGGAACGCCGCGGCTTTGGGCCGCGGCGTCAGGATTTGGACAGACGTCGGTCGGCTTAATTGCAGACCGCGACACTGCCGGCGGCAACGCCGGCGCAGACCTCGTCCTTCTTGATCCAGCCTGCGTTGATGACGACGTTGAGATTGTCCTTGGTGATCGCGACCGGGGTCAGGAACAGCGACTTGACGGTGTTGCCGCCAGGCGTCGTGAAGTCCTTGGCGCCGGCGATGTCGCCCATCTTCTTGCCGTCGGCGAGCTGCGAGGCGATCTCGGCGGCGTTCTTGCCGAGCTCGCGCGCATCTTTCCACACCGACACCGTCTGCGTGCCGAGCGCGATGCGGTTGAGCGCCGCGTGATCGCCGTCCTGGCCGGAGACCGGAACGGTGCCGGCCAGGCCTTGAGCCGTCAGCGCCGCGACGACGCCGCCGGCGGTGCCGTCATTGGCCGCCACGACGGCATCGACCTTGTTGTCGTTGGCGGTCAGGAACTGCTCCATGTTCTTCTGCGCGTTGGCGGGCAGCCAGCCGTCGGTATAGGCCTCGCCGACATTCTTGACCTTGCCGCTGTCGATGGCCTCCTTCAGCACTTCCATCGAGCCGGAGAACAGAAAATCGGCATTCGGATCGGCGCCCGAGCCCTTGATGAAGACATAGTTGCCTTCGGGCTTGGCCTTGAACACCTCGCGGGCCTGCATGCGGCCGACTTCCTTGTTGTCGAAGGTCAGGTAGAACACGTCCTTGTTCTCGATCAGGCGGTCGTAGCCGACCACCGGAATGCCTTCGTCCAGCGCCTTCTGCACCGCCGGGCCGATCGCGGAAGCGTCCTGCGCCAGGATGATCAGCGCGTTGGCGCCCTGCGAGATCAGGCTCTCGACGTCGGTCAGCTGCTTGCCCGGATTGGACTGCGCGTCGGCCGAGATATATTTGTCGCCGGCGGCCTCGATGGCCTTCTTCATCGCCGCTTCGTCGGTCTTCCAGCGCTCTTCCTGGAAATTCGACCACGAAACCCCGACCACCTTGTCCTTCGCCTCTGCGACCGACGCCAGCGTCAGCGACATGGCGACACCCGCCAGCATGGCGGCTGCGAAACTCTTCATGATTTTCCTCCCTGCGCCGCCTTGCGGCGCGACCCAGACTGGCCCGAAGGCCGGACACAGAGGCTTTTTTTCGAGCCTCGAAAAAACACTGATCCAACGCCGAAGCGCTGTCAACTGCGATTATGATGGTTCTTGAGGTGCCGCAGACTTTTTTTCGAGACCCGCAATAAATAATGACAGCCCCGGCAGCTTCTGCCAGTATCCTGGCACGTCGGCGACGGCCCATGGCATGATGAGAAGGCCGCGACGCCCGGGAGGAAGGAAAGGATGTCGGTCGGAATCCGCCACGACGACCTGCGCCGGCGCAACCGCGCCATGGTGCTCTCGGCCGTGCGCCGGGCCGGCCAGCCGTCGCGCACGGAAATCGCCGCGACCACCGGGCTCAGCCACTCGACGATTTCGGCGATCTCAGCGGACCTCATCCATGAAGGCATCCTGGCCGAGAGCAAGCCGAGCGAGACCGCGTCGCTGAAGCGCGGCCGGCCGCAAGTCGGCCTCGCCCTCAACCCCGAGGCGGCCGCGGTGGTGACGGTGGTGCTGTCGCTGAATTTCCTCTCCGTCGCCGTCATCGACTATGCCGGCCAGGTCATCGCCGAGGAGCAACGGCGCCTCGACACCCTCACCATGCCGCGCGACGAGCTGATCGGCGAATGCACGGCGATCGTCCGGCGTCGGCTGGAAGACCCCGATCTCGATGTCGCCAGCGTCGCCCGCATCGCCATGGGCATCCAGGGCATCACCGATTCCCATGCCCGCGCCATGCTGTGGTCGCCGATCACGCCGCTGACCGACATTCCTTTCGCCGACATCCTGGAGCATGAATTCGGCATTCCCGCCACCATGGAGAACGACTGCAACATGATGGCGGTGGCGCTGCAATGGCGCGACCCCGACCGCTATCGCGACAATTTCATCGCCATCCTGCTCTCGCACGGCATCGGCATGGGGCTGGTGCTGAAAGGCGAGTTGTTCACCGGCACACATTCCTCAGGCGGCGAGTTCGGCCACATGATCCACCGTCCCGGCGGCGCGCTCTGCCGCTGCGGGCGCCGCGGCTGCGTCGAGGCCTATGCCGGCAACTACGCCATCTGGCGCAGCGCCATGAAGATGAGCGAGGACGCCGAGCCGGTCGACGTCGGCGATGCCGACATGCGGGCTCTTGCCACGAAGGCGCGTGAAAAAGACGGGCCGGAGCGCGAGGCCTATCGCCGGGCGGGCGAGGCGCTGGGCTTTGGGCTGGGCAGCCTGTTCGCGCTGATCGACCCGGCGCCGGTCGCCATGGTCGGCGTCAGCGCGGCGGCTTTCGACCTGATCGAGCCGGCGCTGCGGGAAGCCATCGCCCAGACCGCCGGCGGCCAGCACTCCAAATCGATCTCCTTCGACACCGAGCCGAACGAATTGCCGCTGATCCGCGAAGGCTGCGCCATGCGCGCGCTGAGCTTCGTCGACCAGGAGATTTTCGCGCCGGGCGTCCAGGCGCGAGCAGGCGCCGCCGGGAAGAACGTGGCCTGATCAATCCTCGCGGATCGCGTAGCCGGCTCCACGGATGGTACGGATCACGTCCGGCATACGGCCGTTGTTGACCGCCTTGCGCAGGCGTCCGACATGCACGTCCACGGTGCGCTCGTCGATATAGATCGTCTCGCCCCAGACATTGTCGAGCAGCTGGCTGCGCGAGAACACGCGGCCGGGATGCCGCATCATGAATTCGAGCAACCGGAACTCGGTCGGGCCGAGCCTGATCTCGCTCTTCTTGCGGTAGACGCGGTGCGATTCGCGGTCGAGCACGATGTCGCCGACCTTGAGCACGCTGGACAGCACCTCCGGCTTGGCGCGGCGCAACAGCGCCTTGACCCTGGCCATGAATTCCGGCGTCGAGAACGGCTTGACCAGGTAGTCATCGGCGCCCGTCGAGAGGCCGCGCACCCTGTCGCTTTCCTCGCCGCGCGCGGTCAGCATGATGATCGGCAGCCGCTCGGTCTCCGGGCGCATCCTCAAGCGCCGGCAAAGCTCGATGCCGGAAACCGCCGGCACCATCCAGTCGAGCACCAGAAGGTCGGGCACGTTCTCCTGCAGGCGGATCTCGGCCTCGTCGCCGCGGGTCACCACCTCGACCTGGTAGCCCTCGGATTCGAGGTTATAGCGGAGCAGCACCCCCAGCGGCTCCTCGTCCTCCACCACCATGATGCGTGGGGCGATCATTTGGCAGGTACCTTCGCTGTCACGCCGCCGGAGCCGACATCGCCGTCTCGTCCTGCTTCGGACGGTTCGCGGGCAATTGGGTGCCGGTCAGCACATAATAGGCGTTCTCGGCGATGTTGGTGACATGGTCGCCGATGCGCTCCAGATTCTTGGCGCAGAACAGGAGATGCGTGCAGGCCGTGATGTTGCGCGGATCCTCCATCATGTAGGTCAGGAGCTCGCGGAACACGGATGTGTATTTGACGTCGATGCGCTCGTCGTCGTTCCTGAGCTTGGCAAGCGCCGTGGCGTCGCCCGCCGTGTACTCCTCGATGACACCCTGGACCTGGATCAGCACCAACTGCGCCATCGAGTCGATGGAGTGCGACAGGTCGCGTGGCGCAGCGCTGACGCCGACCGAGCCGACCCGCTTGGCGATGTTCTTGGCGAGATCGCCGATGCGCTCGAGGTCGCCGGCCATGCGGATCGCGCCGACCACGCTGCGCAGGTCGTCGGCCATCGGCTGGCGCTTGGCGATCAGCGTGATGGCGCGGTCGTCGAGCTCGCGCTGGCGCGCGTCCATGATGGCGTCGTCGGAGACCACGCGCTGCGCCATCGCGTTGTCGGAATTGAGCAGCGCCTTGGTCGAGGCGCCGACCATGGAGCCGGCAAGATCGCCCATGTCACGGATGAGCTGGCTGATCTGCCTCAGGTCCTCGTCGAAGGAAGCGACCGTATGGGCCATGATGGTGTCCTCGTATGAACTCAGCCGAAGCGGCCGGTGATGTAGTCCTGCGTGCGCTTCTCGCGGGGCGAGGTGAAGATCTTCTCGGTCCGGTCGAACTCGACCAGCTCGCCGAGATACATGAACGCCGTCTGCCGCGACACGCGCGCCGCCTGCTGCATGTTGTGGGTGACGATCACGATCGTGTAGTCGGCCTGCAACTCGTCGATCAGTTCCTCGATCTTGGCGGTCGACAGCGGATCGAGCGCCGAGGCCGGCTCGTCGAGCAGGATGACCTCCGGCTTCACCGCCACGGTGCGGGCGATGCAGAGCCGCTGCTGCTGGCCGCCGGAGAGGCTGAGGCCGCTGGCGTTGAGCTTGTCCTTGACCTCGGTCCAGAGCGCGGCGCGCTTCAGCGCCTGCTCGACGCGGTTGTCCATCTCGGCCTTGCTGATCTTCTCATACAGCCTGACGCCGAAGGCGATGTTCTCGTAGATCGACATCGGGAACGGCGTCGGCTTCTGGAACACCATGCCGATCTTGGTCCTTAGCAGGTTGAGGTCCTGCGAACGGTCGAGGATGTTCTTGCCGTCGAGCAGCACCTGGCCTTCGGCGTTCTGCTTCGGATAAAGCTCGTAAATGCGGTTCAGCACGCGCAGCAGCGTCGACTTCCCGCAGCCCGACGGCCCGATGAAGGCGGTGACGCTGCGTTCGGGCAGCGACAGGTTGATGTCCTTCAGCGCCTTCGACTGGCCATAGTAGAAGTTGAGGTTCTTAACCTCGATCTTGGCCTTCTCGACGGCCGTCTCGGCTACGTTAAGGTCGGTGGACAACATCGGTTTCATCTGTCCTCTCTGCGTCCGGTAAGGCTGCGGGCGAAGATGCTCAGCCCGAGAACCGTCAGGGTGATTATAAGTGCGCCCGTCCAGGCCAGCTGCTGCCATTCCTCATAGGGGCTGAGCGCAAACTGGAAGATGGTCACCGGCAGGCTGGCCATCGGCGCGTTGAGATTGCTCGACCAGAACTGGTTGTTGAGCGCGGTGAAGAGTAGCGGCGCCGTCTCGCCGGAAATGCGGGCGATGGCCAGCAAAATGCCGGTGACGATGCCGGAAAGTGCTGCGCGATAGGCGACCGAACGGATCACCACCCAGCGCGGCGCGCCGATGGCGGTGCCGGCTTCGCGCAGCGCGTTCGGCACCAGGTTGAGCATGTCCTCGGTGGTGCGCACCACGACGGGGATCACCAGTATCGACAGCGCGACCGCGCCGGCGATCGCCGAGAAGTGGCCCATCGGCCGCACCATCAGCTCATAGACGAACAGGCCGACGATGATCGACGGCGCCGACAACAGGATGTCGTTGATGAAACGCACCACCGTGGTGAGACGCGAGAAGCGCCCGTATTCGGCCATGTAGGTTCCGGCGAGCACGCCGATCGGCGTGCCGACGATGATGCCGATGATGGTCATCACGATGCTGCCGTAGATGGCGTTGAGCAGGCCGCCGGCGTCGCCGGGCGGCGGCGTCATTTCCGTGAACACCGCAAGCGAGACGCCGGAGAGCCCCTTGTAGAGCAGCGCGCCGAGGATCAGCGCCAGCCAGGCGAGGCCGATGCCCGCCGCGATGACGCACAGCGCCATCATCACGGCGTTCTTGCGCTTGCGGCGTTGGTGGAGCGATGCGGCTGTCGACATCGGTCAGGCTCCCGTGCGGCTATCGATGCGCAATAGCATGTAGCGTGCGAGCGCGAGGATGATGAAGGTGATGATGAACAGGATCAGACCGAGCGACACCAGCGAGGATGTATAGAGATCGCCGTCGGCTTCGGTGAATTCGTTGGCGATGGTCGCCGAGATCGTCGTGCCCGGCGCGAACAGCGAGGCGCTGATGCGATGCGCGTTGCCGATGACGAAGGTGACGGCCATCGTCTCGCCGAGCGCGCGGCCGAGGCCGAGCATGACCCCGCCCATGATGCCGACGCGGGTATAGGGGATGGTCACGCGCCGGGTCACTTCCCAGGTCGTGCAGCCGATGCCGTAGGCCGATTCCTTCAGCACCGCCGGCACCGTGTCGAACACGTCCTTGGTGATCGAGGTGATGAAAGGCAGCACCATGATGGCGAGGATGAGCGACGACGTCAGCAGGCCGATGCCGTAGGGCGGACCGGCAAACAGGCTGGAGAGGCCCGGTATGCCATGGAAAACGTTGATGATGAAGGGCTGGATCGTCGTCTGCAGGAACGGCGCGAAGACAAACAGGCCCCAGATGCCGTAGATGATCGAGGGAATGCCGGCGAGCAGCTCGACCGCAATGCCGATCGGGCGCCTGAGCGGGCGCGGGCACAGCTCGGTGAGGAAAATGGCAATGCCGATGCCGATCGGAACCGCGATCAGGATGGCAATGGCCGAGGTGACGATGGTGCCGTAGATCGGCGCCAGGGCGCCGAAATTCTCGGTGACCGGGTTCCAGGATTCGGTGGTCAGGAAGGAGAAGCCGAACTTCGACAGCGCCTCCCACGAGCCGGCGATCAGCGAGATCGCGACGCCGCCCAGCAGGACCAGCACGAGGATGGCGGAAAGGCGCGTGGCCGTCCGGAAGATCGTGTCGGTGAGGGCGAAGCGCCGCACTGTCGCTTCTCTGGTCCGCATGGCGGACGGGGTCACGGCTTCGGAAACGGCAGTCATCTAGCCCCTCGCATTTCGAAAGAGACAGGGGGGGCGCCTGAGGCGCCCCCCTTATTCCGCAGGAATTACATGCCGGAGTAGAGCGGCTTGCCGTTGCTGTCGACGATGTCCTTGCCCCACATTTCCTCGACGCTCTTCACGACCGCGTCGGGCATCGCAACATAGTCGAGCTCGGCAGCCATGTCGTCGCCCTTGGCGTAGGACCAGGCGAAGAACTTCAGCGCTTCGCCGGTGGCCGCCGCATCGTCGGGTTTCTTGTAGACGAGGATCCAGGTGGCCGAGGTCATCGGCCAGGATTCGGCACCTGGCTGGTTGGCCAGGATGACGCCGTAGCCCGGCTGCGAGCTCCAGTCGGCATTGGCCGCGGCGGCCGAGAACGCCGCAGCGGTCGGCTCGACCTTCTTGCCGTCCTTGTTGATCAGGTCGGTATAGGTGAGCTTGTTCTGCTTGGCATAGGCGTATTCGACATAGCCGATGGCGCCGCCGGTCTGCGAGACGTTGTTGGCGACGCCTTCGTTGCCCTTGGCGCCGATGCCCACCGGCCACTCGAGCGCCTTGTCGACGCCGACCTTCGACTTCCAGTCGGCGCTGACATCGCCCAGATAGTAGCTGAAGTTGAACGTGGTGCCCGAGCCGTCCGAACGGTGGACGACCGCGATCGCCTGGTCGGGCAGCTTGGCGTCGGGATTGAGCTTCTTGATCGCCGCGTCGTTCCAGTTGGTGATCTTGCCCATGAAGATGTCGGCCAGCGTCGGACCGTCGAGCACGAGCTCGCCCGGCTTGACGCCTTCGAGATTGACGACCGGAACGATGCCGCCCATCACCATCGGGAACTGCGCCAGCCCGGTGGACTCGAGTTCATCGCCCTTCAGCGGCGCATCGGAAGCGCCGAAGGTCACGGTTTTGGCCTTGATCTGCTTGATGCCGCCGCCGGAGCCGATCGACTGGTAGTTCAGACCAGTGCCGGTCTCCTTCTTATAGGCGTCGGCCCACTTGGCATAGATCGGATAGGGGAAAGTGGCGCCGGCGCCCGAGATATCGGCCGCCATAGCGGCGGAGATGGAAAGCGTGGATGCCGCAGCCATTGCAATCGCAACGGCCGCCGAGCGGATGAAATGTCTCATGTGGCCTGCTCCTGTTCGGAATATGGTCTTTCGGCACCCGTTCTATCGGCGCCCGGGAGCGCAATAGCCCTCGATTATTACAGTCGCATGACAGTTTCGTGTCAGCCCGGTAACGTCTGAACAGGGATAGCTGGCGAGGCCTGCGGCCGCCTTTGCCGGCCAGCCGAAGTTTGCCGCGGGAATCAGCAACTTGTCTGACTTTTGAATCAAAAATTACCCCGGCGGCCGGATCTCGGCCGCCGGGAAATAAAATCCGGACGAGAGCGCGTTGCCCGAATGCCAGAGCGGATCATGGCAAAGCCATCGCCGAAAACAGGTCCGTTGGGGTAGAGTCGACGCTGTTCCTTGCCGGCGGTCGCTGCTCCCGCCCGTAACCGAAGGGCGGAATCGACAGCCGCTATTGTTCCGGCTCGGCTTTCGCTTTGATATGGTGCGATCACACCATACGTCTGCGCCGGGTCTGCGGACGATGCCCGTGAATGACGCCGCTAACAGCCGTCTGTTAGCCGGCGCTGCGCCGGGCTTCCGCGTCAGACCCGAGCCATCTTTCGAGCTTTTCGAGTAGCGCCTTCGGGCTGATCGGCTTCGGCAGGTAATCGTCCATACCGGCTTCCAGACAGCGTTCGCGGTCCCCTTTCAGCGCGTGCGCCGTGACGCCGACGATCGGCACACGCGTCCCCATCTCGGCTTCGAGTAGGCGGATGGCCGCGGTCGCCTCCAGCCCGCTCATCTCCGGCATCGATACGTCCATCAGGATCATGCGCGGATTGAGCTTGCCGAAGGCGTCGAGCGCCTTGCGGCCATTGCCGACGATCTCGAAATGATAGCCGGTCTCGCCGAGGATTTGCGTGAACACCAGCTGGTTCACCTCATTGTCCTCGGCGACGAGGATGTCGAGCCCGCGCTCCACGCCGGCCGGGCGCGGACGGGCACGCGCCGGCGGCGGCTGCAGCAGGACGCGGTCCGATGCCGTTGCCTGCGCCATCGGCGCTCGCGGCGCGCTGGACCCTATCCCGACGCTGCCGGGCAAAGGCGGATGGGTGGCCGCGGTGCTGTGGCGATGGCGCTGGATGGTGGCGACCAGCGTCTCCAAAAGGATGGAGGAGCGCGCCGGCTTGATCAGCTGCGCATCGATGCCGAGATCGCGATAGGCTGCGCTGGCGAGCGACTGGTCGACCGAGGTCAGCATGATGATCGGCGTGTGCGCGAGGCCGGCGGTGTTGCGCAGGATGCGTGCCATTTCGGCGCCGGTCATGCCCGGCATCTGGTAGTCGAGCACGACGCAGTCGACAGGCACGCCGTAGGCGGCGGCGGCGATCAGCACCTTCAGTCCCTCGGCGCCGCTTTCCGCCGCGCAGGAATCGAAGGTCCACGAGGCCATCTGCTCGCTGAGGATCGAGCGGTTGACGGCATTGTCGTCGACAATCAGCACGCGCGCGCCGGTGACGTCGACCGGCATGATCCGCTGCCCGCCCTGTTCAGCCCGCGGCAGCGTGACGGTGAACCAGAAGGTCGAGCCCTTGCCCTCGGCGCTGTCGACGCCGATCTCGCCGCCCATCATCTCGACCAGCCGCGAAGTGATGGCAAGTCCGAGCCCGGTACCTTCGTGCCGCCTTGTCGAGGAGGTGTCGACCTGGCTGAACTTCTCGAACACCAGCTTCAGCTTGCCCTCGGGAATGCCGATGCCCGTATCGGTGATCGAGATGGTGAGCCTGGTGCCCGCCGGAACCCGCTCGCCGGTGACGTCGACCAGAACGTGGCCCTCGTCGGTGAATTTCACCGCGTTGCCGAGCAGATTGGTGACGATCTGCCTGAGGCGGCCGACATCGCCGACGAATTGCCCGTCGAGCCCTGGCTGGACGCGGACGATGAGCTCGAGGTCCTTCTCCTTGGCGCGCGTCGAAACCAGCGTCGCCACATCCTCGATCGCCTCGGCGAGATTGAAGGGCGCCGGATCGAGGACCAGCTGGCCGGCGTCGATCTTGGAGAAGTCGAGGATGTCGTTGATGATGGTGAGCAGCGCGTTGCCCGATTTGACGATGATGTCGGTGAACGTCTTCTGCTTCGGGTCGAGGTCCGACTTGGCGAGCAGCTCGGCCATGCCGAGCACGCCGTTCATCGGCGTGCGGATTTCATGGCTCATATTGGCGAGGAACTCCGACTTGGCGCGGTCGGCGAGCACGGCGCGCTGGCGCGCCTCGCTAAGGTCGGCCTCGCGCTGTTTCAGTTCCGTTATGTCGGTGGTCGATCCGATCAGATAGAGCGAGCCGTCGGACGCGATCATCGCGCCCTTGCGCGCGAACTGGTGGCGCACGCTGCCGTCGGGCATCGTCACCGTTTCCTCGATCTCCTGCGTCTCGCCGGTGCGCAGCACCGCGAGGTCCCCCGCGATGAAGGCTTCGCCGTCCGCGCCGAAGATCTCGACATCGGTCTTGCCGATCGCCTCTTCCTTGCTGAAGCCGGTGAGGTCGCACCAGCCCTTGTTGACGTAGAATTGCCTCAGATCCGAGCGCTTGGCGTAGATAGACACCGGCACGTTGTCGATCAGGCTGCGGAACACCTCGTTCTCGCTCATGCTTTCCTTGAGCGCCCGCTCGCGCGCCTTGACGTCGGTGATGTCGGTGCTGGAGCCGACCAGATGCACCGATCCGTCGACAGCGACGAGGCGGCTCTTGCGTGTCATCAATTGCCGCACCGTGCCGTCGCGATGAGTGACGGGTTCCTCGACCTCGCGCCCATTGCCGGTGGCCACGACCTCGGTGTCGTCATGGCTGTAGCTCTCGGCGTCCGCGGAACCGAAAAGCTGGCGGTCCGTCTTGCCGATGACGTCTTCCTTGGCGATGCCCGTCAGCGCGCACCAGGCCTTGTTGACGAATTCGATGCTGAGATCCTCGGCCTTGATGAAGGCCGCCACCGGCAGTTCGTCCATGACATGGCGGTAAAGGTCGATCTGGCGCATCGAGTCGCGCAGCGCCTTCTCCCGTGTCTTGAGGTCGGTAATGTCGACACGAACGCCGATGAACGAGCCGTCATCGGTGCGCATGTCGTAGACCTGGTACCAGCGTCGGTCGGCATTGAGCCGCTCATAGGACGAATTTGGCAGGCGGTAACGCTTGAGCATGGCGTCGAGCCAGCGCTCGGTATCGACATTGTAGAGACTATCGATCTCGAGGTCGCCGCTCGACTGGAAATAGCCGACGGAATGCCCGAGAGCGAGCGCCTCGCGGAAGCTGCGGCCCGGCTGCCAGGCCGGTTTCAAGGCCGGCAGCGAGTCCTGCAGCTTGCGGTTGGCGAAGACGAAGCGGTCGTCGCGGTCGTAGATGATGACGCCGGCCGGCAGCGACTCCAGCACCGTGGCAAGATTCTTGCGCGCGTCCTCGGCCTCGGTCTCGCGATGCTTCATGTCGGTGATGTCGACATAGGAGATCAGCCTTTTGCCGCCGGCAAGCGATGCCAGCGACGCGATCAGCGTGCGGCCGTCATTGCGCGGCAACTGCCTGGAGCCGGCGACGCCTGCCCGGATTTCCGCCTCGCGTCCGGCAATGTGGCGCTGCCATTCCGCTTCGTCGTCGCCATAGGGGTCGGCGTCGCGGCTCGCCGCCATCAGATCGCGAAAATCGCAGCCGACCGCGGCGCGACGCGGATCGATCTTCCAGAAGTCGTAGAAGGCGCGGTTGATGATCTCCGCCCTGAGATCGGCATCGAGGACGATGACGCCGATCGGCATCGAATCGACCATCAAGCGAAGGTTGGCGAGCGCTTCCGAAGTCCCTGCCGCCTGGAGTGCTCCGGCGAATGTTTCGCCGCCCGCAACCGTCCTTTGGGAATCGCGCGCGTCGCCCGTCCCGAAAGTCCCGTCCGTATCCGCCATTCCTACCCCCAGGCCGAACCCTCGCCGGTTCGTCGGCGGAATGTGCCCGACAAGCATTAACGATCCGCTAACCTTAACGATTCGCAACCGAACACAGCCAATGCCGTTAATGCCTGTCGCCCAAAAGTGCGCAGCGGTTTTGGGGAACGACATGCATCAAAAACAAAAGACAAGCGTGTCGTATGGATCCGTTTCAGAGCCACGCGCGTCAAATCAGACGCTGGTCCGATGCCTGCTGCGGTAATCCGTCCGTTGGCGGACCCAGCGCTACCGGGCTATAAAGTCCGTGGGGGTATTGCTGATGCTCGGTCGAATGCTGACTTTCGTTCTGTGCCCGGCGCTGCTTGCCGCAAGCGGCTGCGCGCGCAGCGACGACGGCACGGTGATCATTCCTCGGCAGCTCGACGTCAGGCGTGTCTGGGACAAGCCTCCGCAGCAGGCGCAGTTAAGCCCGCCGCCTGTCGCCGTCGGCGTCTTTCCAGCGCCGCCCGAGGCGGCAAGATCGGCGCCGCGCAGATATCGGAAGCCGCCTCCGGCAAAGCCGCCGGCGGATGCGCAGCCGCAGGATGCGTCTGCCGGCCCGGAGAAGGCGCTGGCCTGCCGCAATATCAGCGAGCCCGGCAAGCGCTTTCGCGTCGTGTGCGACTAGACTAGTCCCCGGCGATTGCGATCGAAGCTGCGGCCGGGATCAATCCGCCGGGGAAAAAGGCGGGGCCGACCACCCGCACCCGCCGCGGTCCGACCAGCATGGTCGGCGTCTGGCCCTCCGCCGCGCCTGCATCGGCTGCGGCCGCATGGACCTCGGCGTCAGCGTCCGCGGGCGATGGAATATCCGAAACCGTGCCGAGATCGGGCTTTGCCGTCGGCAGCGGGATGATGGCGTTTTGCATGTTGCCCGGCGTCACCGTGCGCGCCCTGAACTCGGCCACGCGCTGATAGTAGCGCTTGAGATCGCAGCCCTTGAAGCGGGCGTCGTCGCGATACCGGAAAGCGGTTGGAAGCTCGGTATATGGCTTGCGCGTCTCGACCGCGACCATCTGATCGGTCTCCAGGTTCGGATCGCTCAGCGTATAGAGGTCGACGCCTGGATCGTCGCAAATATAGCGGCACTGATCGACCGTGTCCTTGACGTCGTTTTCTCGTGCGAATTGCGAATTCGGCGCCGGGAAGAAATAGCCGTCCGAAAGGCGCACGCAGAACAGCATCGCATTGCTGCCGAACGTCGTGCCGGAGGATTGCGGCTTGAGCGCCGGCCCCGCCGGTTGCCGATTGCGCGCGGATTGGCAGCCCAGCGCGACGTATCTCGCCTGCAGATCGCCGCGGCCCGGATTGCCGATGCCGGCGATCCGGCGCTGCACCTCGGCTCTGCTCCTGGCAAGGTCGGCGCAGGCATTGAAGAAGCCGCCCATCGCGCTGCCGGCGGTGCAGCGGCGCTGCCTCTCGATGCCCTGGATCGCAGCGAGCTGACGCCGCAGCTGGGCAAGCTCAGGGCTGGCCGCGCCGCGGCCGCCGGCAAGCATCTGGCTTCTGAGCGCGCCGCAAGGGTCTGCGTAAGAAACCGTTGCGATTGCCAGCAACACAGTAACAGCCAAGAAAGGGACCGTGAGAAATCGCAGGCTTGTCATTGACTGTCGTCCCGCCTCAAACTCGATCCAGGCCATAAACGAACATAAGCTTAGGCTAAATGAGTTATTTATCACACTCGCAAGATATACGCCTCGCACTGCTTTTGTATTCTGAGTGTTATGCTCGATCTTGTAAAACGAATATTACGCTTTCACTTCAAGATTGAGACAGTAGCCGAAAAACTTTTCGCACGGCCGATGCCCGTGGGCAGCTGCCTTGCCGACGGCAATCACGGACAGCTGATGAAACCTTTGACCGCGACCTGACGTTATCAGCGCAACGCTATGGAGACTGAAGATGTCTGTTCACTTCACCGTCTCTGGCCTGACCAGGAACCTGATCCATACGCTTGGACTGGATCACGAGCGGGCGCCGAGGCATCTGACACCTGAGCAAAATCTGCTGCTGGAATGCTATCTGGCCGGGCAAATTCCGGAATCGGCCTGGAACGACTATGTCTTCGAGATGCCGGAACTGGAAAAGCACGCAAATGCGCGGCGCCCGCGCAATGCGGCGTAGTGCGGTTCCCTATAAAAGCATAACTGTTTCCGGTTCGGAATTGCGCAAAGGTAAATTGAGCCGTTCGGCAATTCTATTGCTGAACTGCTTTGGCGTTATCTTTTGGCGAATTGAACTGAAGTGTGAAAACCTTTCCGGGAATCCCTTTGGCGAGGTCCGGCGAGAAGCTGAGCGGCAGGCAATTGCGCAAGGCGGCGGTCGCCGCGTCGACATAGGCCTGACGCGCCTTGTCATTGCCGCTGACCTTGATGGCCGTTGGCTTCGGCGGGCCGATCAGAGTGCCGTCGCGCTTGAAGCTGAAGCTCAAGGTGACCGAGGAATTTCCGGAATTGGCAGGCGGGGTCCAGCAGGCCTGCAGGGCGGCGCCGACCTCATTCATGGTGTTGAGCGACGCGGCATTCGCCGGAAGGGGCAGCGCCAGCAGCGCGCCGACAATCGCGGAATATCTTGCCATGCCTCTCATCGCTGATCCTCCTCGCTTTCGCCCATTCGCCCATTCGCTTGACGACATGGTACGATCAACGAGGAGGATGACAATAGGATTTCAACCCGGCTGACCCCGGCAAAATCATGTTGTCGTGATGCCGGCACGACCGTCGCCGGAAAAGCAAAAGGCCGGCAACGAGCCGACCTTTCCCTAGCCTCGGCATCGCGCCAGTACATCCGTGGTCGCAGCGAGGACCTGGACACTAGACAGGGCTTTGGTTAACGAATCCCTAATCCCGCGGGTTTCTCAAGCCGCGGCCTGCGATTTCACATGGGCGATGTAGCCGCGCACGTCGCCGGCCGGTTCCGCATAGGCCTTGCCGAGCTTCTTCTCGATCGCGGCCATGTAGTCCTTCGCCCATTTGGGCAGCGCGTAATCGATGACGGCCAGGAACTCGAGCGTCGCCGCCAGCCGGATATCGGCGATCGACGGGTTGGCACCGCCGATGAACGGCTTGCCGTCCCTGAAGAAGGAGTGAAACACCTCCAGCGGCTCGGCGATCGCCGCGGCAGCCGCCTTCTGTGCCTCCGATTTCCTGTCGGGATGGGCATCGCTGTGGCCGACCTCGCCGGCATATTGCGGAAAGCCGAGCGCCGGATAGGTGGCTCTAGCCACATAGGGATAGAGCGTGCCGACCAGGTAGAACATGGCGCTGTCGACCATTGCCCGCTTGGCCGGTGCCTTCGGATAGAATTTATCGAGCCCGTGTTTGTTGGCGAGATACTGCATGATGGCGCAGCTCTCCCAGAGCACGCCCCTGGGAAGACCTTTGTCCTCGATCATCGGCGTCAGATGCGCCGGGTTGCGCGCCAGGAATTCAGGCGTGCGCGTCAGGCCCCAGGCGTCGGTCTCGGAATGGTCGAGCCCGGCCGCGCGCGTGAACACCCTGACCGTCATGTTGTTGACGCTCGGCCTCAGCATGCTGAGTTTCACGCCACCTTTCTTGGCTGGCTTCGCTTTAGGCGCGGCCTTTGCCATAGCTTTGAGCGCGGCCTTTGCCATAGCCTTCGCCGGCTTGGCTACCTTGGCCGCCCCCTTGGCGGCGGTGGTTGCCTTTGCCGCGGCTTTCGCCGCCGGCCTCGCTGCTGGTTTGGCCGTTACCTTCTTGGCTTCTTTTGTGGCTGTCTTCGCCATGTTGGTCCTCCCTCTGACCTGTTCAGTATGGATTCTTCGCCGCCCGGTACTCGGACAATGTTTCGCGCGATCGTTCGACCAGCGCCTGGATGGCGTCGGCAAGGTGCACTTCGGCGATGTTGTAGTCGCCGCGCGCGATGCGGATCTTGTGCGCCGCCATCAGCACGTCCGCATGGGTGAAACCGGCCGGCGGCTCGAAGCGGTACGAGGCGAGCTCGATCAAAAGGCCGAGCGGATCCTCGAAATAGATCGAATCCATGAAGCCGCGATCCTTGACGCCGCTGTGCTTGATAGCGCGCTCGTCGAGCCGGGCGACCGCCTGCAGGAAGGTCACCCGCGACACCGAGAACGCGATGTGGTGGACGCAGCCCGTATCGGTCGGCGTGCGCCGCTTGACCGGGCTGCGGCTCTCGTCGGTGAAGACCGTGATCAGCCGGCCGTCGCCGGGGTCGAAATAGAGGTGGCTTTCGCTCGCCTTGTCGAGATTGGGCTGCTCGAAAATGAAGGGCATGCCAAGCACGCCTTCCCAAAAATCGATCGAGGTCTGGCGATTGGCACCAACCAGCGTGATGTGATGGACGCCTTGCGATTGTAGTTTCTGCATCTGGCTCCTCCCGGACACCCCGCACCTTGCCGCCGGACGTTTCAAATGCCCAGTCGCATTTTGATCAGCGCTCGGCACGTGATCGCCGCCCCGGCTTCGCTCCCCTGCGCTCCGCATTCCGCATCCTGCAGGAATGCGGCCGGAGCTTTGATGCACGGATGCTAATTCAATCCGAGGCGCTGCGCCAGAAGCGCTAATGCATGTCGCCCGGAAGTGTGCAGCGGTTCTGGGGCAACGACATGCATCAAAACAAAGACTTAAAGCGCGTCGCCTGAATCCGTTTCAATGCGACGCGCTTTAGTGCTTCAAGGGCTCCGCGCAGGCGTCTTCAAGATCCAGGCTACCGGCCTGCTGGTATCCCCCCGCATGTCTCGATTCGTGAGCGCAAAGAGCGGCGCGGGAATTGTCGACGCGTTCGCTGAGCTCGCCGAAACGATCCGTCGCTGGCAGCTTTAGTGTCGGTCCAGGCTTTGACGGACATCCGCGACCCTTCGATGAAAATCACATGTTCTCCATCGGCACGTCGGGATCGACATGTCCCCCATCGGCGGTGATCTTCAGCCTTGAGAGGTAGTGCTCCCATCCCTTTCGATGGCTGTCACGCTCCTTTGCGTTCGGCAGTCCGCTGTGCGTGAAGCGGATCAGTGTCCCCGCATCCCTCGCGATCAGGTCGATCTCGACATGGCTGGAGCCGGGCGGCACGGTCTCGTTGTCTTCCCAGCCAAAACTGTAGGCAAGACGGTGGACCGGGATCACCTCGGTGAACTCACCGCGCGCCATATGGCGACCACCGACATTGACGAGGAACAGACCGCCCGGGGTTGCATCCAAATTCGCTTCGGTCCCGATCCATCGCACGATCTGGTCCGGATCCGTCAAAAGCGCGAACACGGTCGCCTGTGGCGCCGCGACCTCAATCTCTGTGTAAACCGATTCCGCCATTGCTCACTCCAGGTCACATCCGCATCGAAATGCCGTGCATGATTGAAGCGAATGTGGGGAGTTGCAAGAAGATGTTCGAGGCGTAAGCATAAAGCCGGTGCCGAGTGACCTTCTACCGATGCTTCTCGCGAACTCGCTTTCATTCCTTCTGGACGACGCCGCGCATATTGGCGACGGTGGGCGACTTCTATTGCAGCTCTCAACGCATTTGATGGAAGACGGCTTGCCGATCATTGCCAGCGCGCTGGCGCAGGATGCTCCCAACCCGATTATTTCACGCCGCATCTGGCTCTGGCGAGCGCCTAGCGATGAAGTGGTCCAGGCTTTGGGGATAGGCGCCGACCGCCAGAATGCCGATCCCCGGCTCGTGCTGCGAGAGTGGCTTGGCACGACGCGGGCGATCGTGTTCGACGAGGGAGCGGGCGGTGTCGCACCGACTTTGGTGTGGGCGTTCGATCACACCCCGGATGAGGCGCAGTCAGAGCTGCTGCGGCAAGTCTCCCGGTTTGCCGCGGCTCCGATGACCGCGCTCGCAGAACGGTCTGCGAAACGCGAACTGCTCGAAGCATATTTGGGAAAGCGCAGTGCAGCACATGTGCTCAACGGTCATTCTCGTCGAGTAAAGGGAGAAACGATACGGGCTGCGCTTCTGTGCGCGGATCTTCGAGGTTTCACCGATCTATCCGAGGTTCATGATGCAGACGAGATCGTATCGGTACTTGATGCCTGGTTCGATTGCGTCGCCGGCGCGGTGCACGCATTTGGTGGCGAGGTTCTCAAGTTCATAGGTGATGGCGTCCTCGCGATTTTCCCGATTGGCGAGCGCGATGCAAGGGCCGCATGTGACGCGGCGGTACGCGCCGTGAAGGCCACGCGCGCCGGGATAGATCATCTCAACCAAACGCGCCGCCGCAATGGGGGCCCTGAGCTCGGATATGGCATTGGCCTGCATGTCGGCGAGATACTTTGGGGGAATATCGGCACTGCCGGCAGGTTGGACTTCACCGCGATCGGCAAGGCTGTAAATCTTGTTAGCCGCATCGAAGGGCTGTGCAAGCCGTTAGGACGGACGGTGCTCGCGTCGACAGTGTTCGAGGCAGAAACTACCGAGCCGATGATCGCCATGGGCAGTCATCCGCTCAGAGGAATAGCAGGCGCGCAAACGCTTTTCGGCTTGCCGGAATAGATCGAATGCCAATGGTCCAAGCTGTTGATTGCTTGGTACGCCCAAGGGGAATCGAACCCCTGTTCCCGCCGTGAGAGGGCGGTGTCCTGACCGCTAGACGATGGGCGCGCCCAAGAACCGGCTACATAGGCTGGCGGCTCGGAAAAAGCAACTGGGGTTTCGGACTGTTCCCGGACTTTGCAGACTGCCCCTGGTCAACCCTGCCGTTTCGGCTCGATCAGGTCCCAGAGATTGCCGTAGAGATCGGCAAACACCGCCACCGTCCCGTAGGCTTCAAAGCGCGGCGCCTCGCGGAACTTGATGCCATTTGCCAGCATCGCCTGATGGTCGCGCGCAAAGTCGTCCGTTTCGAGGAACAGAAACACCCGGCCGCCGGTCTGGTCGCCGATACGGCTCGCCTGCGTCTCGCCGGAAGCCTCCGCAAGCAACAGCCGCGCGCCTTGTCCATTTGCCGGCGTGACCGTCACCCAGCGCTTGCCGCCGCCGAGGTCGACATCGTCGGTCAGCACGAAGCCGAGCCGCTCGACATACCAGGCGATCGCCTCGTCATAGTTTTCGACGACGAGCGCCACCGTCGCAATGCAGCGTTTTTCGGCAAAGCCGCCCATTTGTTGCGGGCTCATTTGTTACGGATTGGGAACTGGCCGATCATGCGGCGCTCGGCAATGTCGTAGACGAAGATGGAACGGCTGCCGTCGGCAAGCTCGGCATCGATCGACAGCAGGTTGCCGGACAGCGACTGGCTGACCACCCTGGCGCGGACCGGCAACACGATGTCGCCGCTGAGCGGCGCGCCGGCCGGAGCCTTGACGTCGCCGGCGGGTGCCGATCCGGCAGCCGGCGCATTGCGGGCTTTGTAGACAAGCGCCCCGATCACCACCATAAGGGCGAGGAACAGCAGGCCGAGATTGACGATCATGAAGCGGATGAGCTTCCTGCGCACCTTTTCGGCAGCGGGGTCGAGCGGCTTCTCTTCATCTTCTTCGGCGATGGGCCGGGCCATGGCTAAACAATCCGCAACGGGTTTCGATGAGCGCTCATAACGAAGAGGCCCCGAATTTGATAGGGGATGAATTGACCGAGCGTGAAGCGGTCGTCCTGGAAGCAGGCGCCGATGCTGCCGGCCAGCGCCTCGACCAATGGCTGGCCGCCAGGCTCGGTCCCGATATCTCGCGTAGCCGCGTGCAGGCCCTGATCCGCCAAGGCGCGGTCTCGATCGGCGGCAAGCCGGTCGAGGAGGCCAAGCGCAAGATGGCGGTCGGCGAGCACGTCTCGGTCGTCATGCCGGAACCGGAACCGGCCGAGCCGCAGGGCGAGGCGATCCCGCTCGATATCCTCTACGAAGACGACGAGTTGATCGTCATCAACAAGCCGGCGGGTCTGGTCGTCCATCCCGGCGCCGGCAACTGGTCCGGCACGCTGGTCAACGCGCTGATCCATCACTGCGGCGACAGCCTCTCCGGCATCGGCGGCGTCAGGCGGCCGGGCATCGTTCATCGCCTCGACAAGGAGACGAGCGGTGTTATGGTGGTGGCCAAGACCGACCGCGCCCACAAGGCGCTGTCGGAGGCCTTTGCCGACCATGGCCGCACCGGCGATCTCGAGCGTGCCTATCTGGCGCTGGTCTGGGGCATTCCGCATAGGCCGAGCGGCACCGTCGACGCCGCGCTCGGCCGCGCCGCTGACCGCGTCCGCCGCGCGGTGGTTCCCGAAGAACGCGACGACGCCCGCCATGCGGTCACCCATTTCAGCGTGGTCGAACGCTTCGGCGAAGGGCAGAAGGCCTTCGCCACGGCAAGTCTGGTCGAATGCCGGCTGGAGACCGGCCGCACGCATCAGATCAGGGTTCATATGGCGCATATCGGCCATCCCGTGATCGGCGATCCGGATTACGGCCAGGCCTTCCGCACCAAGGCCAACCGGCTGCCGGAGCCGCTGAAAAGCGAGGTCACTGCATTTTCCCGGCAGGCGCTCCACGCCTGGCTCCTTGAATTCCGCCATCCGGCTACCCATCTAACGATGAGGTTCGAGGCGCCGATGCCGAGGGACATGGAGCAACTCGTCGGCGGTTTCCGCAAACTCTGAGCCGCCATCAAGACGCTTGAAACCAGCCATCAAAAAACCTGACTGGCGTTGTTCACTTCAGCGTGACACACTGTTTCGTGTTGAACAAATGCCTGTCCTTTCTGGTTTTGTTCCTATATACAGCAGTTGCCGCGGATGAGCCGATTGGCATTCGCGTCGCATGCCCGCCGCGTTACGGGGGCATCACTCCAATAGAGAGGGGGCGCAATCATGGCCCAGTCACTACCCAGTATCGTTTCCGGTGAAGGCGGTCTCGCCCGTTACCTGGAAGAAATCCGTCGCTTTCCGATGCTTCAACCGCAGGAAGAGTACATGCTCGCCAAGCGTTATGCCGAGCATCAGGACACCTCCGCCGCGCACAAGCTCGTCACCAGCCATTTGCGGCTCGTGGCCAAGATCGCCATGGGCTATCGCGGCTACGGCCTGCCGATCGGCGAGGTGATCTCGGAAGGCAATGTCGGCCTCATGCAGGCCGTGAAGAAATTCGAACCGGAGCGTGGTTTCCGGCTCGCCACCTACGCTATGTGGTGGATCAAGGCCTCGATCCAGGAATACATCCTGCGCTCGTGGAGCCTAGTCAAGATGGGCACCACCGCCAACCAGAAGCGCCTGTTCTTCAACCTGCGCAAGGTTAAGGGCAGAATTCAGGCGCTCGACGACGGCGATTTGAAGCCCGACCAGATCGCCGAGATCGCCACACGCCTCAACGTGTCCGAGGCCGAGGTGGTGTCGATGAACCGCCGCCTGTCGGGCGACGCTTCGCTCAATGCCCCGATCAGGGCGAGCGAAGGCGAGTCCGGCGAATGGCAGGACTGGCTGGTCGACGACCACGAAAGCCAGGAAGAGATGCTGATCGAGCAGGACGAACTGGAAAACCGGCGCTCAATGCTGTCGGGCGCTCTGTCGGTGCTCAACGATCGCGAGCGGCGCATCTTCGAGGCGCGTCGCCTGGCCGAAGAGCCGCTGACGCTGGAAGAGCTGTCTGCCGAGTTCGACATCAGCCGCGAGCGCGTGCGCCAGATCGAGGTGCGCGCGTTCGAGAAGGTGCAGGACGCGGTCAAGGCCGCGGCCAAGCGCCAGGCCCAGGCACTGCGCACCATCGAGGCGCAGCCGGCGGCTTAAAAGGCTTGAGATTGAAATAAAAAGGCGGCGCTTCGGCGCCGCCTTTTTTTGTTTTCACGTCGGCGATTGGCGAAAGCGGCGAACCAGCCCTTTCTCCCCGTCACTATACGGGGAGAAATGCCCGGTCCACCCTCCGCAGCTGCAGCGCAGCTGCTGCGGAGGACGGGCAGGGCAATGAGAGGCAGCACCGAGGCTGCGAGGTTGTCGTTTCGAGCAGCGGTTGAGTCCGAGGATTTGGCGCGATCGTTTCGAAGCGCCGCGCCGCCCCTCATCCGCCCTTCGGGCACCTTCTCCCCGTGAACGGGGAGAAGGAAAGCTCACGCCGTCGGCTGCTTGGTCTTGCGCAGATACGGCAGCACCGTCTCGTAGGCGCCGAAGCGCTTGATGGCGTCCTCGTTGGAGACGGCGGCGGTGATGATCACATCCTCGCCCTGCTTCCAGTTCGCCGGCGTCGCCACCTGGTGCTTGGCCGTCAGCTGGATGGAATCGATGACACGCAGGATCTCGTCGAAGTTGCGGCCCGTGGTCATCGGATAGGTCAGCACCAGCTTGATCTTCTTGTCCGGGCCGATGACGTAGACAGAGCGCACGGTGGCGTTGTCGGCCGGCGTGCGGCCTTCCGAGCTCTCGCCGGCGCCCGCCGGCAGCATCTCGTAAAGCTTGGCGACCTTGAGGTCCTTGTCGCCGATCAGCGGGTAATTCACCGTTTGGCCGGTAGCGGTCTTGATGTCGGCCTGCCACTTGTCGTGGCTCGATACCGGGTCGACGGAAATGCCTATGATCTTGACGTTGCGCTTCTTGAAGTCGCCTTCCAGCCCGGCCATCGTGCCGAGCTCGGTCGTGCAGACCGGCGTGAAGTTCTTTGGATGGCTGAAAAGCACCGCCCAGCCGTCACCGATCCACTGATGGAAATTGATCGTCCCTTGCGTGGTCTCGGCCGTGAAGTCCGGCGCGATGTCGTTGATACGAAGGCTCATGACGTGCTCCCTACCCTGTGACATGTCGCCGGCATGGGCCAACCCCAGCGGCGGCTCAGCCTTCTATACCGCCGGACGGCCCGGTTCAAAAGGCTTGTGTCTGCAAGCGTGATCGAAGCGGCGGAAAAATTTCGTCTTTTCCTGGAAAAGACAGCAGGAATTTCCGCGATGGACGCTAGCGCATGTCTCCCGAAAGTGGGAACCGGTTTCGGGAGAAAGACATGCGTAAAATCAAAAACCGAAGCGCATGGAGCGAATCTGAAAGATCGCGACGCGCTTTAGGGTCCGGACTGGGCGCGCTTTAAGCCTTCTTCACCGACAGCGTCGTCGCCAGATCTTCCATGCGCTGGGCAAGCGCCGCGAGCGCCGTGGTCAGCACACTGTCGCTTTTGTCGGCCTTGGTCAGCGCCTCGTCGCGCGTCTTGCGCAGCGTCAGCACTTCGCTCTCCATGCCCTTGACACGCTTGTTGAGCTCCGAGAGCTCGTCCATCACCATGATGCCGGCCATCACGGTCAGCCGCTGGTCGCCAATCTCGCCGAAGGAATCCTTCAGATGCGCGACATAGCGGTCGAAGCGCTCGGCGAGGTCGATCAGGTGCTCTTCCTGGCCCTCGTCGCAAGCCATCCGGTACTGCTTGCTGTCGATCGAAACCGTCACCTGTGCCATTGGCTTACCTGTCCAGTACCGCGCGGATGGTCTCCATGGCGGTCACCAGCCGGCGCGATACTTCCTTGTTGGCATCTTCCAGCCGTTCGGCGCGGGCCTCGGAATTATCGAGCTCCTGCGCCAACCGCGAGCGGTCGGCATTCATGCGCTGCACCTCGGCCTCGGCTTCCGAATAGTCGCGCTCATGCTCGAGCCGCGCCGCCACGGCGTTTTCCAGCCCTTCCATGGCCTTGCCGAGCCTGGCGATGACTTCTTTGAGGGTCGCTTCCCCGGTCATGGCCTTCGTCCTATGCCCTGCCCGTCACCGAATCGCTCGCGTTCAGAACGCGTTATGTCGGAAAGATTAGGCGCCGGGTGAAGCGCGCGTCAATAAAGCTCTCGCGACTGTCCCCTGCTAACGCTAATGTAGCGCACCCGACCCCTTCACAAGCCCGGCAAAAGCCGACCGGATTTGTTGACTAAAAGGCCGCGCCTGCTATGTGTCGCGGCATCCTTTCCAAGGGCTCCCCCCCAAGGGCTCACCTAAGGCTCCAACCCACTTCCGGAGGAAGCATGACCTCGCGTGAACAACATGACCGGATGGCCAATGCGATCCGTTTTCTCTCCATGGACGCCGTCGAAAAGGCGAATTCGGGTCATCCCGGCCTGCCCATGGGCTGCGCCGACATCGCCACGGTGCTGTTCACCCGCTTCCTGAAATTCGACGCCAAGGCCCCGCATTGGGCCGACCGCGACCGCTTCATCCTGTCGGCCGGCCACGGCTCGATGCTGCTCTACTCGCTCATGTACCTCACCGGCTATGAGGACATGACGATCGACCAGATCAAGAATTTCCGGCAGGTCGGATCGAAGACCGCCGGCCATCCCGAATACGGCCATGCCGCCGGCATCGAGACCACCACCGGCCCGCTCGGGCAGGGTCTCGCCAATTCGGTTGGCTTCGCGCTCGGCGAGCGCATCATGAACGCCGCCTTCGGCAACGCCCTCGTTGACCACTACACCTATGTGCTGGCCGGCGACGGCTGCCTGATGGAAGGCGTCTCCCAGGAAGCCATCGCGCTTGCCGGTCACCTCAAGCTCAACAAGCTGATCGTCTTCTGGGACAACAACAACATCTCGATCGACGGCCCGGTCTCGCTCGCCGACAACACCGACCAGGTCGCCCGCTTCCAGGCCAGCGGCTGGAACGCCAGCCACATCGACGGCACCGATCCGGAAGCGATCGCCTATGCCATCGAAGCTGCACGCCATTCCGACAAGCCGACGATGATCGCCTGCAAGACGACCATCGGCTTCGGCGCCCCGACCAAGGCCGGCACCAACAAGGCGCATGGCTCGCCGCTCGGCGCCGAGGAAATCGCCGGCGCGCGCAAATTCTTCAACTGGGAATCGCCGCCCTTCGAGATTCCGACCGACATCCTCGAGGCCTGGCGCGCGGTCGGCACCGGCGGCGCCAAGGCGCGCGCCGATTGGGAAGGCCGCCTTGCCAAGGCCGACGCCAGCCTGCAGGGCGAGTTCGAGCGCCGCATTGCCGGCAAGCTGCCGTCCAACTTCGATGCCGTCATCGCCGACTACAAGAAGAAGCTCTCGGCCGATAAGCCGAAGGTCGCGACCCGCAAGTCGTCGGAGATGGCGCTGGAAGTGATCAACGGCGCGGTTCCCGAAACCATCGGCGGCTCGGCCGACCTCACCGGCTCCAACAACACCAAGACCAGCCAGACCAAGAACATCACGCCGGACGACTACGGCCAGCGCTATATCCACTACGGCATCCGCGAGCACGGCATGGCGGCCGCGATAAACGGCTTGACGCTGCATGGCGGCCTCATCGCCTATGGCGGCACCTTCCTGTGCTTCTCCGACTATGCCCGCCCCTCGATGCGCCTGGCCTCGCTGATGGGCATCCGCTCGATCTTCGTCATGACGCATGACTCGATCGGCCTCGGCGAGGACGGCCCGACCCACCAGCCGGTCGAGCATCTGGCGGCGCTGCGCGCCATTCCGAACCACAATGTGTTCCGCCCGGCCGATGCGGTCGAAACCGCCGAATGCTGGCAGTTGGCGCTGGAGTCCGAAAGGACGCCGTCGACGCTGGCGCTGACCCGCCAGAACCTGCCGACCGTGCGCAACGAGTTCAGCGAGAAGAACCTCAGCGCCTCCGGCGCCTATGAGCTCGCCGCGGCAAATGGCGAGGCGGCGGTGACGATCTTTGCCACCGGATCCGAGGTCGAGATCGCGCTTGCCGCCCGCGAACTGCTCGAGAAGCACGGCCATCCAACCCGCGTCGTCTCGGTGCCCTGCTTCGAGCTGTTCGACCGGCAGAGCGAGGACTATCGCAACAGGACCATCGGCAACGCCAAGGTGAAGGTCGCCATCGAGGCGGGCATCCGGCAGGGCTGGGACCATCTCATCGGCACTGATGGCATCTTCGTCGGCATGCACGGCTTCGGCGCCTCCGGCTCGATCGAGCAGCTCTATCCGCATTTCGGCATCACGGCGGACGCCGCGGCGAAGGCGGTGGAAGAACGCCTGCACGGCAAGTGAGCCATTGCATGTCGCCCAAAGCCGCTGTGCGCCCTTGAGCGACATATAGAAGCAGGAAGCCCGGTCCGGGGAGGCCATTCAAGGGTTTCGCCGGACTGGACCAACCTAATCGATTTAAATCTGGGCTCCTGCGGCTGGATTCTTGTGCCATCCGCCGCTATGAAGCTGCGGACCCATCCGCTTTCCAGCCCCAGGGAGAGAAAAATGACCGTCAGAGTTGCCATCAACGGATTTGGCCGCATCGGCCGCAACATCCTGCGTGCGATCCATGAATCCGGCCGCAAGGACATCGACGTCGTCGCCGTCAACGACCTCGGCCCGGTCGAGACCAACGCGCACCTGCTCCGCTACGACAGCGTGCATGGCCGCTTCCCGCACGAGGTGACGGTCGACGGCGACCAGATCTCGGTCGGCAAGGAGAAGTTCAAGGTCACCGCCATCAAGGATCCGACCCAGCTGCCCTGGAAGGAGCTCGGCATCGACATCGCGCTCGAATGCACCGGCATCTTCACCGCCCGCGACAAGGCCGCCGCGCATCTGACCGCCGGCGCCAAGCGCGTCATCGTCTCGGCTCCGGCCGAAGGCGCCGACCTCACCGTCGTCTACGGCATCAACCACGACAAGCTGACCAAGGACCACGTTGTCATCTCCAACGCGTCCTGCACCACCAACTGCCTGGCGCCGCTTGCGGCCGTCCTGCACGAGACCGTCGGCATCGAGAAGGGCATGATGACGACGATCCACTCCTACACCGGCGACCAGCCGACGCTGGACACCATGCACAAGGACCTCTACCGCGCCCGCGCGGCGGCGCTCTCGCAGATCCCGACCTCGACGGGTGCTGCCAAGGCGATCGGCCTCGTGCTGCCCGACCTCAAGGGCAAGCTCGACGGCATCTCGATCCGTGTGCCGACCCCGAACGTCTCGGTCGTCGACTTCAAGTTCATCGCCAAGCGCTCGACCACAGCGCAGGAGATCAACGAAGCGCTGATCGCCGCCTCCAAGGGCAAGCTCAAGGGCATCCTGGCGGTCACCCATCACCCGAACGTCTCGATCGACTTCAACCACGATCCGCACTCCTCGATCGCGGCGCTCGACCAGACCAAGGTCATGGACGGCAACTTCGTTTCGGTGCTGTCGTGGTACGACAACGAGTGGGGCTTCTCGAACCGCATGGGCGACACGGCGGTTGCCTTCGGCAACACCATCGCCTGATCGCAGGCCTCTTCTGACGGTTTAGGACGCCCGGCTTCGGCCGGGCGTTTTTCGTTGAGCCGTTCGCATGGCAATTCGGGGCCAAAAAACCACGCTGCCGCCTTGCACTCGTCATGTCTTCGCCCCACTCTGCCGTAAAGCGGGAGGATTACAGCGCCGCGCGTCCATTCGGACGCGCAAAGGACGCTGTAACACTTTGATTTTTCGCATGATCCTTTCCGAAAATCGAACCCGATTTTCGGGGTCATGCGTGGGATGTGAGGGGCGATTCCGGATGGAGCATGCGATCTATCTTGTAACGCTGGTCGGCACCGCGCTTGTCGTGGCCGCCGCGTTTTCGAGCCTGATCGCCTTCCGCTTCGGCGCCCCCCTGCTGCTGCTCTTCCTCTGCATCGGGCTCGCCACCGGCGTCGACGGCCTCGGCATCGAGTTCGACAATGCGCGGCTGGCTTACTTTGCCGGCTCACTGGCTCTAGCCATCATCCTGTTCGATTCCGGCTTCGGCACGCCGCTCAACGCCTTGCGCCAGGCGGCCGGGCCGGCGCTTTCGCTGGCGACCGTCGGCGTCATCCTCACCACCGGCATTTTCGGCGCTGCCGCCTTTTATCTGCTCAACCTCAGCTGGCTGGAATCTTCGCTGCTCGGCGCCGCCGTCGCCTCGACCGACGCCGCCGCCGTGTTCTTCCTGCTGCGCGCCGGCGAAATCCACCTGCGCGAGCGCGTACGTTCGACGCTCGAGGTCGAATCCGGCACCAACGATCCGATCGCCATTTTCCTGACCATCACTTTGGTCGAGATCATTGCGGCCCACACAAATCCGCAAGCGGATGTTCTCGCCACCAACCTTGCCCTCGGCTTCGTCATCAATATGGGGCTTGGCGCCGTCATCGGCGTGCTCGGCGGCTTCGCCATCGTGCGCCTCGTCGAGCGGCTGAATCTCGACCACGGCCTGCTGCCGATCTTCGTGCTGACGCTCTCGCTGATGGTGTTCGCGGCGGCCGGCGCCGTCGGCGGCTCCGGCTTCCTGGCCGTCTATCTCGCCGGCCTCGTCGCTGGCAATTCCGACATTCGCGCCGTCACCATCCTGAAACGCTTCCAGGACGGCATGTCGTGGCTGGCGCAGATCATCATGTTCCTGATCCTTGGTCTTTTCGCCACGCCGTCGCAGTTCCCGGCGATCATGGTGCCGGCGATTCTGCTCGGCCTTTTCCTGATCTTCGTGGCGCGGCCTTTGGCCGTCTGGCTCTGCCTGACCCCGTTCCGCCTGCCGCGTCCCGAGGTCGCCTTCGTCTCATGGGTCGGCCTGCGCGGCGCCGTCTCGATCCTGCTTGCCATCACGCCGCTGCTCGGCGGGCTGGCGAACGGCCGCCTCATCTTCAACGTCGCCTTCATCATCGTGCTCGTGTCACTGGTGGTGCAGGGCTGGACCGTCGGACCGCTGGCCCGCCGCCTTGGCCTCATCGTGCCGGCCCGCCTCGGGCCGCTCGACAAGGTCGAGCTCGAGCTGCCGGGCTCGGCGCATCACGAGCTGCTCGCCTATCGCGTGGCACCCGGCAGCCCGGTGGCGCGCGGCGAGCGCATTCCGCGCTGGGCGCGGCCTTCGCTGGTGCTGCGCGACGGCCGCTCCATGCGTTTCCAGGACATGGGCCGGCTGACCGCGGGCGACCAGGTCTACATCTTCGTTCCGGACCGCTATCCGCGCCTGCTCGACAAGCTGTTCGCCAGCCGCGCCGTGGTCGATCCCGAGGATGCGGACTTCTTCGGCGCTTTCGCCGTCGATCCGGCCCGCTTGGCGGGAGAGCTGGAAGCCGCCTACGCGCCAGGCCTCACCGAGGCCGAGCAGAAGCTCACCGTCGCAGCACTTGTCACGGAGCGGCTCGGCGGCCACGCTGAATATGCCGACCGCGTAATGATCGGCCCGATCGAGCTGATCGTGCGCGATGTCGACGAGAAAGGCAGGATCACCGGACTTGGCCTGTCCTTCGAGCCGACCGCGCCGGTGGCGCGGGTGCCGGTTTTCCTGAGCGCTGGCGAGATCGCCGACCGCATCGCCGCCTTCATCCGCGACTGGCGCAAACCCGCAGAAGCGCCTGTCGTGGTGCCCTCCGCCGAGGACGCTCCGGCGCCCGACCCTGTGGCGCAAAAAGCGGCAAGCGAAAGCTGACGTCACACAACGACATCATTTTTGCGCGCGCGCTTCAATGCAGCCCTTGCATCGCCGCCGGTGCCGGGTAAGGTCCCCGCGTTTTCGCGGAAAGGAACGACCATGGCCGGCTTCAAGACACTCGACGATATCGGCGCCGTCAGCGGCAAGCGCGTTCTGGTGCGCGTCGACCTCAATGTGCCGGTAGCGGACGGCAAGGTGACCGACGCCACGCGCATCGAGCGCATCGCGCCGACCATTTCCGAGCTCTCCGGCAAGGGCGCCAAGGTGATCCTGCTCGCGCATTTCGGCCGTCCCAAGGACGGCCCCTCGGCCGAATTCTCGCTGGAGCCGATCGCCCGCGCGACGGCGCAAGTGCTCGGCCGCCCGGTCCGCTTCGCCGCCGACTGCATCGGAGACAAGGCGGCGGAAGCGGTGGCCGCCATGAAGGACGGCGACGTCCTGCTTTTGGAAAACACCCGCTTCCACAAGGCCGAGGAGAAGAATGAGCCGGCCTTCACCGAGAAGCTCGCCGCCAATGGCGACATCTACGTCAACGACGCTTTTTCCGCCGCGCACCGGGCGCACGCGTCGACCGAAGGCCTGGCGCACCGGCTGCCGGCCTATGCCGGCCGCACCATGCAGGCCGAGCTCGACGCGCTGGAAAAGGGTCTCGGCAATCCGGTGCGGCCCGTGGTCGCCATCGTCGGCGGCGCCAAGGTCTCGACCAAGATCGACCTGTTGATGAACCTGGTGAAGAAGGTCGACGCGCTGGTCATCGGCGGCGGCATGGCCAACACCTTCCTGGCCGCGCGCGGCACCGACGTCGGCAGATCGCTCTGCGAGCATGACCTGGCCGACACCGCCAAGCAGATCATGATCGAGGCGGCGGAAGCCGGCTGCGCCATCATCCTGCCTGCCGACGGCGTCGTGGCGAAGGAATTCAAGGCGGGTGCTGCGAGCGAAACCGTCGCCATCTCGGACGTGCCGGCCGACGGCATGATCCTCGATGTCGGTGCAAAGACCGTCAAAAGCGTCACCGACTGGATCGACCGTGCCGCGACCCTGGTGTGGAACGGCCCGCTCGGCGCCTTCGAGATCGAGCCCTTCGACCATGCCACGGTGGTCGCGGCGAAGCACGCTGCGGCCCGCACCAAGGAGGGCAAGCTGGTTTCGGTCGCCGGCGGCGGCGACACGGTGGCGGCGCTCAACCATGCCGGCGTCGCCGACGAGTTCACCTATGTCTCGACCGCCGGCGGCGCCTTCCTCGAGTGGATGGAAGGCAAGCCGCTGCCCGGCGTCGAGGTGCTGAAACGCTAGCATATCAACATTCGGCGAGAACGTTCGCAGCTCGAAAACTTTTCAATCGATTCGAGCTTTCCGGCGTCATTCCTTTGGCGGTAGTCTTCTGCTAGGCGCGGAATATTATCGTCAAGGAGAGCACCATGAGCGAACGTCTCGAAGACATTGCCGCCGCGATCGTGGCCGATGGCAAGGGCCTTTTGGCCGCCGATGAGAGCTCCGGCACCATCAAGAAGCGCTTCGACGTCATCGGCGTCGAATCGACCGCCGACAGCCGGCGCGACTATCGCGAGATGATGTTTCGCGCCAAGGAGGCGATGACCAAGTACATTTCCGGCGTCATCCTTTATGACGAGACGATTCGTCAGAAGGCTGCTGACGGCACGCCGCTGATCGACATCATCAAAGCCTCCGGCGCCATTCCGGGCATCAAAGTCGACCTCGGCGCCAAGCCTCTCGCCGGCTTTCCCGGCGACACTATCACCGAGGGTCTCGACGGCCTGCGCGAGCGGTTGGCAGAGTATTACAAGCTCGGCGCCCGCTTCGCCAAATGGCGCGCGGTGATCGACATCGACATCGCCAAGGAGGTGCCTTCGGCGACCTCGATCGGCTCCAACGCGCACGCGCTTGCCCGCTACGCGGCGCTCTGCCAGGAGGCCGGCATCGTGCCGATCGTCGAGCCGGAAGTGCTGATGGACGGCGCCCACTCGATCGATACCTGCTATGAGGTGAGCAGGGCGACGCTGCTGAAGCTCTATGGCGAGCTCTATGCGGCGCGCGTGGTGCTGGAAGGCACCATCCTCAAGCCCAACATGGTCATCTCCGGCAAGAAATCGGGCAAGAAGGACAATCCCGAGGAAGTCGCCGATAAGACGATCAAACTGTTCCGCGAAACCGTGCCCGTGGCGGTGCCAGGCATTGCCTTCCTCTCCGGCGGCCAGGACGACGAGGAGGCGACGGCCAACCTCAACGCCATCAACGCCATCGGCCCGCATCCGTGGAAGCTCTCCTTCTCCTATGGCCGCGCCTTGCAGGCGGCCGCGCAGAAGGCCTGGAGCGGCAAGGCGTCGAATGTCGCTGCCGGCCAGGCGGCCTTCATCCACCGCGCCCACATGAACCATCTGGCGGCGCTCGGCAAATGGCGGCCGGCGCTGGAAAAGGCCGCCTGACACCTCGCTTCCCAAGGTACCAAAACCCGGGCCATTGGCCCGGGTTTTGTTTTTTGCCGGCCGCGTTCCTACCTGATGCATCGAAACAGCGGCGGCAGATGCATGTCGCCCAAAAGTGTGCGCCGGTTTTGGGAAAACGACATGCATAAAAACAAGGACTTAAAGCGCGTCGCCTGAATCGGTTTCAGCGCGACGCGGTTTATGTCGGGTCGCGCCCGTGTCGAACGTCCTTGGCAGGAGAGGGACAGGAGATAGTAGTCATGCATCGAAACGCCGTGGTTTCGTGGGAGGACTGGTTCGAGGCGCATAGAAAACACCTCAAGCGCGAGAAGGAGCTGACGCGGTTGCGCGATTGCATCGCCGCCGAGCGGCGGCAACTGCCCTGGCTCAAGCTCCGCAAGGATTATGTCTTCGAAAGCGAACGGGGACCGAAGCGTCTCGCCGAGCTGTTCGCCGGCAAGAGCCAGCTGATCGTCTACCATTTCATGATGACGCCGGGCTCCGACCACCGCTGCGAGGGCTGCTCGTTCTTGGCCGACCATATCGATGCCGCCGACCAGCATCTCAAGCACCACGACGTCTCGCTGGCCGTCATCTCGCGGGCGCCGCTGGCCGAGCTCCTGCCGTACAAGCAGCGCATGGGCTGGAAATTCGATTGGGTGTCGTCCTACGCGTCCGACTTCAACTTCGACATGCAGGTCTCCTTCACCGAAAGGCAGATCGCGGCCGGCGACACCATCTACAATTTCGAGAAACGCCCGCTGCGATCGAAGGACCTGCCCGGCACAAGCGTCTTCTATCGCGACGAAAACGGCGACATCTTCCTCACCTTCATGTCGCGCGCCCGCGGCGGCGACGCGCTGATCGGCGCCTACCACTATCTCGACATGACGCCGAAAGGCCGCAACGAGACTGGCCCCTATCATGGCCTGATGGACTGGGTGCGCCTGCACGACGAATACCAGGACAGGACCAGGGATCCGCCGGACTGCTGCGAGTGACAAGCTCGTTCACCTCGGCCGAAACATGCGCCAGTTAGCTGGGCGACATCCCCATCACGCCCAGTGACCCAGCACAGCCGCCAGCGAGATCGCGGCCATGGCAAGCAGCGCCAGCTTCCAGAAATCGCTGCGGCGCTTGAGCCCCGGCCAGCCGAGCGGCTTGATGATCTGGATCAGCATGATGCCGATGATGACAAGGGCGAGGAGTTTCGTCATGCCGCCTTTGACCAGTATCGCCGGCGGCTGTCAAAGCCGTTCTTGGCGCTTCCGGCAGCCGCGTCGCTCCTGACAAACAGGCGGTTTCGCGGGGCTTCGCCAACCTTTCTGGCACCTGCTCCGTCGACCTGCCAACCTCCTGACAGACTGCTGTCAGGAGGGGTGTGAGATACTGCTCCCATCGAAAAAGAGGAGCCTGGTCATGAACGGTTTTACGCTACTGCGCAGTGTGCAGCACTATGTCGGCAAGATCCGCACCGTGCGGAATGAGATTCGCACGCAGCGCTTCCTGAACACTTTGCCGGCGGACATCCGCAAGGACATCGGTTGGCCGGACCTTTATGACGGCCGCGTGCGTAAGAACTGAAATTTTTCGGCGCACGACTTGGATAGTGACTGTGTCGCGCCCAGATGTAATGTCGGTTGAAACGCTGGATTTCAGAAAAAAATGGCTGTTGTCTGGTGGATAGGCCGCGGCCTCCTGACAGTATGTTGTCAGGAGGCATGCGGTAGTTGGAGCAGCCTAGAACCTGACAGCAACGATTTCGGTCCGTCCATCAGAGTGACCTTCGCATGGTGAAAAGCTGGAACGACAGGCTGAACACGCCAGGCATCAACGGCATCAAGCCGTCGCCACGCACTGTCGGCGACGTCGTCGAAGGCCAGTCGATGCTGGTGCCGACGGCGCGGCAAGTCGATGATTTCATCCGCTCGATCCACGAAGGCGTTGAGATGGATGTGCGCGCGCTGCGCACCGCTTTGGCCATCGAGCACGGCGCCGAAGTGACATGTCCTTTAACCATCGGCTATCATTTGCGCACTGTCGCCGAAGCCGCCAACGAAGATCTTGAGCGCGGCATGGCGTTGAGCGATGTCGCCCCCTTCTGGCGCGTGCTCGACGCGAAGACACCGACGACGGGCAGAATGTCCTTCGGTGCACAATTCGTCGCCGCGCAGCGCAAGCGCGAAGGGCTGAAGCCATAAACCCTCGGGGAGAAATCGATGCGCCGCGCCGACAGGCTTTTCCAGATAGTGCAGCATTTGCGCGGGGGCCGATTGGTCACTGCACAGAAGCTCGGCACTTGGCTCGAGGTTTCCGAGCGGACCATCTACCGCGACATAGCCGACCTGCAGTCGACCGGCGTGCCGATCGACGGCGAGGCGGGTGTCGGTTACATGATGAGGGAGGGCTTCGACCTTCCGCCGCTGATGTTCACGCGTGACGAGATCGTGGCGCTGGTTGCCGGCGCCCGCATGGTGCGCGCCTTCGGCGGCGCCGCTATGGCGAGGGCCGCCGACGAGGCGCTGGTCAAGATCGGCGCCGTGCTGCCCGATACTGAAAAGGACCGCATTGCCCGCACCGAGATCCACACGCCGATGTGGGTGGTGAGCGATGCCGCGCGCGAAGCGATCGACCTGATCGAACGCGCCATCGAGAAGCGCCAGGTGCTGACCATAGACTACTCGGACGAGGCCGGCCGCGGCACCGCGCGCGACATCCGGCCCCTGGGCCTCTGGTTCTGGGGCAAGGTCTGGACCCTGGTCGCCTGGTGCGAGATGCGCGACGATTTTCGCGCTTTCCGCATCGATCGCATCGCCTCGGTAGTCATCGCCGGCCGCATCTACAAGCCGGAGCGCGGCAAGCAGCTCGCCGACTTCTATCGCGCCGTGGAGCGCAGCGAGGACTATGGCATGGCGCCCGACCGCGCGGCGCGGACCTGATCCTCCCCAGTCGCCCGCCGACAAAAAAGCCCGCTCGAAGCGGGCTTTTTTGTCGGGTTTAGAGACCCTTATTCCTCTTCCTCGTCGTCTTTCTTGTCCTTCGACTTCAGCGCCGAAAGCTTGGCGAAGACGGCATTGGCGTCGAGCTCGGCATCTTCGTCCTTCGGCTTCTCCGGCGCCGGCGTCAGCCTTTCGGTCAGCGCAGCCGGCAGCAGCGTGTCGCCGGCAACCGGCTGTGCCTGCTCGCGGCCGCGCGAGGCGCGGTTGACTTCCAGGTCGAGGTCGATCTGGGAGGTGAGACCCAGCGTCACTGGGTCCATCGGCTGCAGATTGGCCGAGTTCCAGTGCTTGCGCTCGCGGATCTGCTCGATCGTCGACTTGGTCGTGCCGACGAGACGGGCGATCTGGGCGTCCTTCAACTCGGGATGGTTGCGCACCAGCCACAGGATGGCGTTCGGCCGGTCCTGGCGCTTCGACAGCGGCGTATAGCGGGGACCCTTGCGCTTCGATTCCGGCACCCGCACCTTGGGGTCGGACAGCTTCAGCCGGTGGTTCGGATCCTTCTCGCCGCGCGCGATCTCGTCGCGGGTGAGCTGGCCGGTCATGATCGGGTCCATGCCCTTGATGCCTTGTGCCGACTCGCCGTCGGCGATCGCCTTGACCTCCAGCGGATGCAGCCCGCAGAACTGCGCGATCTGCTCGAAGGAGAGCGCGGTGTTGTCGACCAGCCAGACGGCGGTCGCCTTGGGCATCAGCAGCGTATTGGCCATATCAAAAATCCTTCTCGTTCGCCCGCGTTCCCGCGCGGGCGGTGGTTTTAGAGCCACCAAAATGGGAAATTCGCGGCCTGTATAAACGCTCCGTCACGATTTCGCAATGTTTTTGGAAAGTCCGGCAAAGCGCGGCTCGCGCGAAGCGGCAAGCCTGAAAAGACAAAACCCGCTGGACGAGGTCCAGCGGGTTCGGAACCGGAGACGAGCAAGCGTCTGCGACGGCTCTGGCTTCGAGGCAGCGCCCCGGCCTTGCGGCCGGGTCGCGCTTGAAATCAAAGAGCCTGGCGGGCGATCTTCTCGATGTCGGCGCGGTTGATGCCGAGGTCGTTCAGCTGACGAGCGTTGAGCCGGTTCAGCTCACGCACGGTCTCGTTGTACAGGCGCCAGTTGCGGAAAGCGCGGATCGGGTTCATGTCAGTCCTCCATTCGTGGGGTCAATTGTTTCGATGCCGCGTAAATAGGCACCCTTGCCCACAAATTGAACGGACGCTTTTGCATGGCGGCAATGCATTTTGTGCAATGCAGCATTAAGCTTTATTGAACTTCTCGCTGGCGATGCGCGCAGATGGGTCGTGTCGAGATTCAGGTCCGCCCGGCATCACCTGAATTTCGATCCGCCTCACCCGACGTCGAGCACGATCTTGCCGATATGCTCGCCCTCCTCCATCCGCTCATGCGCCCGCCAGGCTTCCGTCAGCGGGAAGATCATGTCCATGACCGGGGCGACTTTGCGGGTGCCGAGCAGCGGCCAGACCTGGGCCTCGAGAGCGGTCGCGATGGCCGCCTTGAATTCGACGGTACGCGGACGAAGCGTCGAGCCGGTATGGACAAGGCGCTTGACCATAAGCTTTGCGAAGTCGGCGCTGGCGACAGCGCCGGCCTGCACCGCGATCTGGACGATGCGCCCTTCGATCGCCGCGGCATCGTAGTTGCGCGCCACATAGTCGCCGCCCACCATGTCGAGGATGACATCGGCGCCCTTGCCGCCGGTTGCGTCCTTGACCTCGGCCACGAAGTCCTGCTCGCGATAATTGATCGCCCGGTCGGCGCCGAGCTTCAGGCAGGCGTCGCACTTCTCCTTGCTGCCGGCGGTGGTGACGACATAAGCGCCGAAGGCCGACGCCAGCTGTATGGCGGTGGTGCCGATGCCGGATGAGCCGCCATGAACGAGCAGGGTTTCGCCTTTCTTCAGCCCGCCCCGCTCGAACACATTATGCCAGACGGTGAAATAGTTCTCCGGCACGGCGGCCGCTTCCGAATAGGTGAAGCCGGCCGGGATCGGCAGCACGCTGCCAGCATGGACCTTGACATATTCGGCATAGCCGCCGCCCGGCGTCAGCGCGCAAACCCGGTCGCCGATGCGCCAGCGCGATCTCTCGTCGCCGAGCGCAGCGACTTCGCCGGCCGCCTCGAGACCGGGCAGGTCCGAGGCGCCCGGCGGCGGCGGGTAGGCGCCCTTGCGCTGCTGCACGTCCGGCCGGTTGACGCCGGCGGCGTGCACGCGGATGAGGATCTCGCCGGGACCAGGCGCGGGCACGTCGCGCGTCTCCGGCTTCAGCACCCTGGGGCCGCCCGGCTGCGAGATCGCGACAGCCGTCATCTTTGCCGGAATCTTCTGCCCGCTTGCCATGGCTTCCCGTCTCCTTATGCCGGTTCGTAGCCGATTATTTGCATCGGCGCCCCTGCCCTATGTATGCTGATTGCCAGATCAGGCAAATGGCCAAATGAGGGAGGAGCGACGATGGCGATCTTCGACGACGAACCCAGGAAGAAGCCGCGCCCGCATGAGATCGGCCAGGATCTCTCGCTGCTGTCCGTCGACGAATTGTCCGAGCGCATTGCCCTGCTGCGCGAAGAGATTGCCAGGCTGGAAGCCGAACGGACAGCCAAAGGCTCCACCAAATCCGCTGCCGAGGCGCTGTTTCGCCGCGGATAATCTGGCCGGCGTTTCCGGCCGCCCCGGAAAAGCCTGAAAGCGACTGCCAGACCTGTACTCTCAAACAGACCTGCGCTCCGAAATTTCCAGCCGGATCAGCCCATGTTCGCAACCTACCGACCGATCCTCTCGCTGCTGCGCGGCACCGCATTCCTGCTGGCTGCGTCCGGCCTGCATGGCCTGCTGCTGCCGCTGCGCGGCCAGGTTGAAGGGTTCTCGACCGCCTCGCTCGGCCTGATGGGCACGGCCTGGGCCGGCGGCTTCGTCACCGGCTGCTTCTTCGCGCCGCGCCTCGTGCGCCGCGCCGGCCATGTCAGGGCCTTCGGCGCCTTCGCCGCCTCGGGGGCGATCATCGCGCTGCTCACCGGTCTCATCATCGACGAGTATTTCTGGATCCTGCTGCGCGCCTTCACCGGCTTCACCATGGCCGGCGCCTTCATGGTCATCGAAAGCTGGCTGAACGAGAAGGCCACCAACGAGAACCGCGGCACCGTCTTCGGCCTCTATATGATGGTCACCTACGCTTCCATCATGGGCGGACAGATGATCGTCGCCGGCGGCGACGTAAGATCGGCCTCGCTGTTCATGATCACCGGCATCCTGTTCTGCCTGTCGCTCATTCCGACCGCCGTCTCGACACAGTCGCATCCCAAGCCGCTGCAAGACGTCAAGCTCGACGTCAAAGGCCTCTATGCCAATTCGCCGGTGTCGGCGGTGGCCTGCCTTCTGATCGGCATCGCCAATGGCGCCTGGGGCACGCTCGGCGCCGTCTATGGCGCCCGTATCGGCATCTCCACCGCCGAGATCGCGCTGATGATGAGCCTTGTGGTCGTCGCCGGCGCGGCCATGCAGCTTCCCGCGGGGCGGCTTTCCGACACCACCGACCGCCGCTTTGTACTCGCCGGTGCCGCCTTCGGGGCGGCGCTGGTCGCGGTGCTGATCTTCCTGATCGAGCCGCATGCGGGCGTCTTCGTCATCGTGCTGACCGCCGCCTACGGCGCCTTCGCCTACACGCTTTATTCGATCGCCGTCGCGCATGCCAACGACCATGCGCGGGCGGAGGATTTCGTAAAAGTGTCGGGCGGCCTGCTTCTGCTTTACGGCTTCGGCACCATGATCGGGCCGCTGCTAGCCGCCGCCCTGATGGGCTGGCTGCGGCCGGAAGGGCTCTTCCTCGCAACCGCGCTCGCGCATCTTACCCTTGCCGGCTATACGCTGCTACGCATCCGCGCCCGCGCCCCGGTTCCGATCGAAAACCGCGACGCCTTCAAGACGCAGCCGGCCGACCGCGCGGTGACGCCGGAGGCCTTGCGGCTCGATCCGCGCACAAAGGTTGAAACCGATAGTTGAGATTTGGAAAACTTTGCCTCACAAATAAGGCATGATGTTTTCCGACGCCTTCGTGGCGATAGCCGATCCCAACCGGCGCTATCTGTTGGAGGAGCTCCGGCGTGGCCCCAAGACGGTGAACGAATTGGCCGCCGGGTTGCCCGTTTCACGCCCGGCCGTTTCCCAGCACCTGAAAGTCCTGCTCGACGCCGGCTTAGTCAACGCCAAGGCGGAGGGCACCAGGCGTGTCTATGCCGTCAGCGCCGCCGGCTTCCTCAGGCTCAATGTCTGGCTCGACCAGTTCTGGGAACTGTCGCCTGGAGAATGATGTCTGGCCGCCGGCTGGAGGCGTCAATTCGCTGCCTGCAGCGCCGCTCCAAGCGCATCGAGCAGTTCACCGGTGCCATGCTCGCGTGTCGACGGCGAGTCGATGCCGTCGAAGAAAGCCCCTTGCTCCGTTAGGACAAGTCGCGTGCCCTTGCCTTCCGCGATGAGTTCGATCGTCGCAAGCGACACCGAAACCCGGGTTTCGCCGAACAAAAGCTCATAGCTGTAGACGATGCGCTGGTTGGGCACGATGTCCTGATAAACCGCATTGAAGAAATGCATCTGCCCGTCGCTCGGGCAACCGGCGTTCACTTCCCTGCCGCCAACACGAAAGTCCATTTCATGCCGGCTTGGCATCGGGTTGTCGGGATCGAAAAACCAGCGCTTCTTGGCGGCCGAATCGCTCAGCGCGAAATAGACCTTTTCGGGCGCCGCCGGATAGACGCGCTCGATGACGAAGGTGGAATGGACGACGGATCGTTCGGTCATGATGGGCCCCTTCAGGTTTGGTCTTTGGTCTCAGCGAGAAAATCGCCGAGCCGATCCAGCCGGCGCTCCCAGGCGAGCCGCCGCTCGTTGATCCAGCGCTCGGCGGCCCTGAGCGCCTGCGGTTCGATTCGGCAGGTGCGTACCCGGCCAAGCTTTTCGGTGCTCACCAGGCCGCTCGCCTCGAGGACGTTGAGATGCTGGACGACGGCCGACAGCGACATTGCCAGCGGCTCGGCAAGCTGACTGACCGAGGCCGGCCCACGCGACAGACGTTCCACCATCTGGCGCCGCGCGGGATCCGCGAGCGCCTGGAACATCAGGTCGAGCTGGGCGGGATCGTGCAGCATGGCGCGCTAGCCGTTGTTGTAGGGGAAGAGCTTGAAATAGGGCTGCGCTTCCTCGATCACGCGGGCGAAAGTCGGGCGCGCGAGCAAACGATCGTGATAACGCTTCACCGCGGGGAATTTGTCGCCGAACGGCTCTACCTTGTTGGCGTAGAACAGCGCCGGCGAGGCCGAGCAGTCGGCCATGGTGAAGGTCTCGCCGACCGCCCAGGTCTTTGACTGCATCTCCTGTTCGACGATGGCATAGGAATTGCGCAGCTGCGCGCGCGCCTCCTCGACTCCGAACGGATCGGTCTTGTACTTTGGCCGCAGCCGGTCGCCGACGATCTTCTGCATCGGCACCTGCACGTAGAAGTCGTAGAAGCGGTCGGCTTGGCGGACCTTGATGGCGAGGTCGATGTCGGCGGGGACGAGCTCGACCGGCCCGGGGTAATAGGCGGCGAGATATTCGATGACGATGGTCGATTCCAGCACCGTGCGATCCCGCGCGTCGTCGCGCAGGGCCGGCATCTTGCCCGTCGGCGAAACCTTCAGGAAGGCCGCGCGCGATTGCTCGTCGCCAAGATCGACGATCACCGGCCTGAAGGGCGTGCCGTTCTCATAGAACGCGATCAGCGGCTTCCAGCAGAAGGAAGCCAAGGGGTGGAAATGCAGCGTCAGGGACATTTTTTCTCCTGTCGTCGGACGTCGAGGCGATACTGAAGTGATCACTTAACTATTTTCATGGACCACAGGAGTCAAGGCTGATCCTCGCCGGCTGGGGCAATTCCAGGAAAAGTGTGAAACGGTTAGGCTCGGCGCCCTCGCCGTAGCCTTCCGTCCGGAATTGCGTCAAAACAAAGAGATAGAGCGGTTTGCCGTTTCCGAGAAACGGTGAAACCCTCTAGCGATGCGTGGCGATGGCTTCGATGATTTGCGGCCAGTCGTTGCGGTGCAGTTCGTGGCCGCCGCCTTCGATCCGCACCAGCCTGGCGCCGGGAACGGCTTTGGCGAGCGCCTCGCCATGCTCGATCGGGAAGAGCGGATCGGCGGTGCCGTGGATGACGAGTAGCGGCACGGTCAAGTCCTTTATCCGCCGCTCCGGCCCGCCGCCTTTGAGCAGGAAATGGTTGGAGGCGCTGGCGAGGCCGCCGGAACGGTCGTAATCCTTCTCGATCGCCGCGCGAGTCTGTTCGCTGTCGAACGGGTGCAGGGTGCTGGCAATGGCGCGAGCGTCCTTGACCATGAAGTCGAGCACTTGTCCCCGGCTCGACCAGTCGACATTGGCGCCTTCGGCGGAATGCTCCTTGTAGGCTTGGCTCGTCCCCGGCAAGCCGGACGTATCGACGCCGAGCGGCGAACTGGAGATCACGGTGAGCGCATTGACCCGCTCGGGATATTTCAGCGCCACGATCTGCGCGATCATGCCGCCCATCGACATGCCGACGACATGCGCCTTGCGGATGTCGTGGTCGTCGAGCACGCGGATGGCATCGTCGACCATGTCCTCGAAGGTATAGAGTGGCGCGCCCGGCGTGTATTTGGTCGAGAGACCCGTATCGCGATTGTCGTAGCGGATGACGAAGCGGCCGCGTTCGGCGATCTGCCGGCAGAAGGCTTCCGGCCACCAGAGCATGGAGGCCATGGCGCCCATGATCAAAAGGATCGCCGGATCGGCCGGATCGCCGAAGCTCTCCGAGACGATTTCGGGGCGTGGCAAAGCGGTCATCGTGCTCCTCCTTCTCTCAATCCGATTGCATTTTGCAATCAGTTGCACGATAATCAGACCGATATCATAATGCAACTGGTTTTTGGAGACTGTCATGAGCATCGACCGCCGCTCCGGCTGCCCGATCAATCTGTCGCTCGAGGTTTTCGGTGACCGCTGGAGCCTGATCATCCTGCGCGACATGATCTTCGGCGGCCGGCGCCATTTCCGCGAACTGCTCAACGGATCGCTGGAAGGCATCGCCTCCAACATCCTGGCCGACCGGCTAAGGCGGCTGATGGAACTCGGCTTGCTGACCAAGGCCGACGATCCCAGCCACAAGCAGAAAGCGATCTACAGCCTGACCGAGATGGCGATCACGCTTGTGCCGATCATGGCGCATCTCGGCGCCTGGGGGCGGGTATGGCTTCCGGTCAGCGAGGAACTGTCGATCCGCGCCGAGCTTCTCGAAAAGGGCGGCCCGCCGCTATGGGAGCAGTTCATGGACGAGCTTCGCCACGAACATCTCGGCGCGCCGGTGAAGACACCGCCAGGCACGCCAAGTGTGCGGGCACAGCTTCAGGCCGCCTATAAAGAAGTGGCCGCGCGCAAGGCCGAGGCAGCTACGGCGTGAAGCCGCTTCGAGCCGGCCTGCCAGTCAATTGAGGTTGATGTCGCGGCTCGCCGACCGCATCGACACCGAGAAGCCGGCCAGCACGTCGAACAGCGCGATGATCATCAGCGTGAAGAACACCGAGTGCGCTGCGCCCTTCACCAGCAGGAACTCGACCAGGAAGGCGACGAAGACCAGCGTCGACAAAAGATGATCCAGGATCGATGCATTGGTGGTGCGCACCGATTTTGAGATTTCGATGAACAGGAAGACCAGGCCGATCAGCACCATCAGGTCGCCGAGCGTCATCGAGAACACGCCGCCCGACATCATGCGGAAGGAAAACATCTCGGTCATCCATGGATCGTCGCCGCCGCCGAACAATCCCAGCAGTCCGAGATTGTAGAGGACGAAGGGCACGATCAGCAGCGGGATGGCACCGAACATCTGGGCGTCTCCAATGAGGCACCCTTTTTGTAAAATCCGCCGCAGGCGCGCCGTCAAGGCTTTTCGCTGGCACTGGCGAACACGCTGTAAGACCTAATGAAATAACGATGTCAGCCGGTTGCTCTTGCTGTTCCGCTACCTCCGCGATCCACTCCGAAATCCATCAACCATGCGCCAAAAACAAAAAGACCGGCCAGAGGCCGGTCTTTCGAAGATCACGAACCGTGGAAGCTGCTCAGCTTTCCTTCGGCTCCAGCACCTGGCGGCCGCGATACATGCCGGTCTTCAGGTCGATGTGGTGCGGGCGGCGCATTTCGCCGGAATTCTTGTCCTCGACATAGGTCGGGGCCTTGAGGGCGTCGGCTGAGCGGCGCATGCCGCGCTTCGACGGAGAGGTTTTTCTTTTTGGAACGGCCATGGATATGCTCCACTACATGGTCAAAATGCCCCGGCAACCCTCGCGAAAGGGCCGCATCGTGGCCATAATCTGAGAAAGTCGGGTGCCTATACACGCCTTGCGCCGTTTTGGCCAGCGCCGCGCGCGAAATTTTTTGCCGGAGCCGCTTCGCCCTAACTCTTCCGCAGGACAGAGTCCGCTGGCTGCACGGTGGTTATCGGATCGGCGTGCCGATGGATGAGCTTCCAGCCGCCTTCTTCGTGGCGAAAGATGCTCGTAGCCCGAAGATACACCGGGGAGACATCCTTGCGGCCGCCCACCTTGGATTCGAGCCGCTCTACTTCGACGATGTAGGCGAGACCGGGGATTACATATTTCGAGATGGTGTCGAAGCCGATAGCATCGCCATCCCGGTAATTCGATGCTGCACGCTTCATCGTCTCAACAACTTGCGTCAATCCGCACGCAAAAGGCCCGAAGGGGTTGCCGAGGGTGACATCGTCTTGTTCGGAGAACAGTTGCTTGGCGGGCTCGTAATCTCCCTGCATGAACGCGCCGAGAGCCCGGTGGTATTGCTCGACGACCTGTTCGAGATCGTTGGCGGTATTCATCGATCCGCTCCTTCTGATCGCGGATAAGGCTGACGCGAGGTTCGTTGTGCCACCCCGTCAGCGCTGCACGAATCCCCCTTGAGCGAATGAATGTCAACCGGCCTTAGTCAAGACAACCCACATAGGCTCCGGACCTGCCCGCGCGCCGCTCGATCAGATTGGCGAGCCGCCTCAACCCCGGGCCGGGCCTGGCCGGATTGCGCGCGATCGGGTTGGGCAGGGTGACGGCGAGCAGCGCCGCCTGCCGGCGCGACAATTGCTTGGCCGAGACGCCGAAATGGTGCTGCGCGGCGGCCTCGATGCCGTAGATGCCCGGCCCCCATTCCGCGATGTTGAGATAGATCTCCATAATCCGCCGCTTCGACATCACCGCATCGAAATAGACGGCTAGAGGCAATTCGACCACCTTGCGCGCGCTGCCTAGCGGCCGCGACCACAGGAACAGGTTCTTCACCGTCTGCATGGTGATGGTGGAGGCGCCGCGCGTCGCCTCGCCGGCCAGCGCATCGTCGACGACGCCGCGCAATTCGCCGAGATCGACGCCGCGGTGGAAGCAGAACTGCCCATCCTCCGACATGATCACCGAATGCGCCAGCACCGGCGCCACGTCGTCGATCGACACCCAGCGCCGGTCGTAGCCGGAGAAGGTCGCGAGATCCTTCAGCATCAGCGTCGAGATAGGATGCACGAAGGACGGCAGATAGAGGAAGGTGAGCACGACCGGTATCGCCGCCAAAACGATCGCCGCGACCAGGCAACGCCGGCCAAGACGCTTGAGACCGGCGCGGTTCAGGCGCCGCGGTCGCGCCATGTCCAGCCCTTCGCTTTCATGTTCGACGATCGGTTCCGTCAAGCCGCCCCACCCGTGCCACGCGCTCAACGGCATAAAGGCGCCGGGCTTCTTGCGCAATGTCTGAGTGTCGGCTACCGGTCCCGGCCATGATGAAAGACGACCAGACGGCCTTCGAAACCGCGCTTTTTGCGCGCGCCGCCGCAGTCGAGGTCCTGCTGCGGCAGATCCTCGATGCGCCCCTGCTTTCCGGCGAAATAGCCCGGCCGGAGCGCCTGATGGCGGCCATGCGCCATGGCGTTCTCAACGGTGGCAAGCGGCTCCGCCCTTTTCTGGTCATGGAAAGTGCTGCGCTTTTTTCCGCCGATGGCGAGGCGGCGCTGCGCATTGCTGCGGCGCTCGAATGTGTGCACTGCTATTCGCTGATCCATGACGATCTGCCGTCCATGGACGATGACGATTTGCGTCGCGGCCAGCCGACGGTGCACAAGGCCTTCGACGAGGCGACCGCGATCCTCGCCGGCGACGCGCTGCTGACCTTGGCCTTCGATATCGTCGCCGACGAGGCGACCGTGCTGCCGGCCGAGCGCCGGGCGGCCCTCGTGCTGGCGCTGGCGCGCGCCGCCGGAGCCGGCGGCATGGTCGGCGGCCAGACGCTCGACCTCGAGGCCGAGCGCAAGCGGCCGGATGAGGCCGGCATCATCAGGCTGCAGGCGATGAAGACCGGCGCGCTGATCCGCTTCGCCTGCGAGGCGGGCGCCATCGTCGCCGGCGCGCCGGCTGCGGATCGTGAAAGACTGGCGGAATTCGGCTCGGCCATCGGCCTTGCCTTCCAGCTTGCCGACGACCTGCTCGATCTGACGGCCGACGAAAAGCGGATGGGCAAGGCGACGAAGAAGGACGCCGCCGCCGGCAAGGCGACGCTTGCCGCGCTGCACGGGCCGGACTGGGCGCGCGAGCAACTCCATGGCCTGATCGATCAGGCGCATGCGCTGCTCGAGCCCTATGGCGAACGGGCGGTCCTGCTCAGGGCGGCCGCAACTTTCGTGGCGACACGGAGCAGCTGAAGCACGCGGCCTTAAAGCATGTCTCCCGAACGTGGGAACCGGTTTCGGGACAAAGACATGATTGAAATCAAAAACCTAAAGCGCATGGAGCGAATCTGAAAGATCGCGACGCGCTTTAGGTGCGCGAGCCGCAATGCTGGCAAGGGCAGCATCTTTTGCTTTGTGTCTTCTCCGTGCCGGTGCCCAATGCTGAGGACAGAGGTTCTCGCGACTCGGCAGCCTCGCGGCCGGTCTGAACGTCGGATCAGTCCCGGTTCGGCAAGCTCCGGAGGAATTCGATCACCGCGGCGTTGACCTTGTCCGGGCGCTCCTGCTGGGTCCAATGCCCGCAACCGGGCAGCACCAGTGTGTCGCGGATTTGCGGGACGAAGTTCCTGAGATTGGCCAATAGTTGATCCATGCCGGGGAAGGCGATCACCAGGTCGCGGTCGCCTGCTATGTAGAACGCGGGAACCTTGATCCGCGCGCCCGCAAAGGGCGCCATCAGCTCCCAGTTCCGGTCAATGTTGCGGTACCAGTTGAGACCCCCGGCAAAGCCGGTGCGCCGAAACTCGCCTGTGTAGAAATCGAGGTCGCGTTCGCTGAGCCAGTGCGGCAGGTTCGGAGGCGCCTCGACGCCTTGCAGGAGACCTCTGCCGTGCGGGACCATGCTGATTCCAGCGCCCGCTGTCGTGCTACCGGCCGAAGCATCTCCCGATGCAGCGTAAAGCATGGCGCGCAGCGTGGCCCGGGGGTCCCGTTCCAGCTCTGCTTCGGCAACGCCGGGTTGTTGGAAATAAAGCTGGTAGAATTGGGAATCCGCCGTTCGCGGCATGAGGCTGGTCGGGCGCGCATTGCCGCGCGGCCGGAACGGCACGCTGAGGCCGATGACGGCGTGAAAGCGGTCCGGTCGCAGCAGCGCAGCATACCAGGCGACGACCGCGCCCCAGTCGTGGCCGACGATGACGGAGGTGGGGGCTTCAATGGCGTCGAGAAGGCCCACCATGTCGCCGACCAGATGAAAGAGCGTGTATTGGTCGATCGCTTCCGGCCGATCGCTCTTGCCATAGCCACGCATGTCGGGGGCGACGGCGCGAAAGCCCGCCGCCGCAAGCGCGCCCAACTGATGGCGCCAGGAATACCAGGATTCGGGAAAGCCGTGGCACAAAAGCACCAAGGGCCCATCTCCGTGCTCCGCGATGTTGAGGCGGATGCCGTTGGTCTCAATTATTCGTTGTATAGGTTCGCTCACGGTCGGTTCTCGCGCTCGCGTTCCACCTTCGATCAATGGCAGGCGGTCGGAGCCGCAACGGGTGGCTGGGCCGACGGAGTGCCAAGTTTCGGAAGGCGGTTCTTTTTGTTGACTGTCTCAGGGGGCGGTCGCGGCAGTCAATGTCCGACGGGTCGCGGAGCGCCAAGGCGCCCATGCACTCGAATAGTTCTGATGGTGCGCGTCCATTCGTGCAGGATCGCCGACTGAGGAGGCGGGGAACCAAATGCTTAAGCTGCAAGGCTGGCTAGCCGACTATTGGGTCGTTGGTGCAGGGTTCATGGCGGCATCGCTTATCGCGGCTGCGCCAGTGGTGCCGCTTTCGTGGCCGGTGTTCCTGATCTTCTTGCACAGCCCGCTTTACATGGTCCATCAGGTCGAAGAGCACACCGGCGACCGATTCCGCAAATTCGCGAACGAGAATATTTTCGGCGGCCGTGACGCTCTTACCGTCGCCTCGGTTCTCGTCATCAATCTACCGTTTGTCTGGGGCATCAACCTGCTGGCCCTCTACGCGGCATTCATTTGGGGACCCGCTTGGGGCCTGGTCGCCCCTTATGTCATGATCGTGAACGCGCTCGCTCACCTCGTCACATCGGCGCGGCTCGGCAAATACAATCCCGGCCTCGTCACCAGCGTCACTTTGTTCTTGCCGCTGAGCGTTGCCACCATCTGGATGATTGGCCGGACGGGAGGTCTTGTCCCGCAATTGATCGGTGCAGCTCTCGCGATCCTGCTGCACCTGGCGATCATTGCGGTGGTGGCTGCTCGATACCGCTCTCTCTCGTCGTCAACCCATAGCATCTCCGGCGAACCACCATTGCGACGTCGAGAAAGCCGATAAAACATCAGTTGGGCCGAAAGCTCAGTTGTTGTCGCTCAGAACGGGCACGGCACAAAAGCTGTCAATGACATCTGGCCGCCCATCGCCAACGAAATCTTAATGTAAATCAAGCGTAATCCCGACCGTTAAAATCGTGCGTATGGGTTTGGGGTTGCGCATGCCGGAATATTCCACCTTCATCCGGTCGATCCGGATTCGTTACTTTTCGGGATTGCTCGTTTTCGCGCTGGCCTCGGCCGCCGTCATGTTCGCGCTCAACCGCGTGAATTCATACCGCCACGAAGTCGACGCTCTCAGCGGCAATTTCGTCATCTTCTCCCGCGATCTGCGCAACGCCACCAATTTCGCCGAAACGACGGGAACGGCCTGGCGGGCCGAGACCCGCAATGCGCTGGCCGCCGCCGCGCGCGGCCATTCCGAACGGTTGATGGGCGAGATCGGGACACTGAACGCGCAGCTTGCCGCGATCAGGCCGCGCCTGTCGAACAACACCCTCAACGCGCTGGAATCGGCTTCGGTGAACGGCGATCTGTTCTGGTCGGCGCGCGACATGGTGCGCAATTTCAACCTGATGTCGGTGGCCCAGAAAGTCGACGAATGGAGCTATCGCGAGATCCGCAACCAGAACGACCTTTTCGCCCAACCGATGCTGGTGCGCGTGCGCACCGCGCTCGATGACGAGCGGCATCTCGCCGACGCTTCCAACGACCGGCTGTTGTTGTGGGCAAGCGGCCTGCTGGTCGCCGTGATCGGCGTCGCCGCGGTTCTGATCTTCCGGCCGATGGAGAACGCGATCCGCCGCGCCTTCGCCGAAACCGCCGCGTCGCTGTACAAGGCGGAGGCCGCCGACCGCGCCAAGTCGGAATTCCTCGCCAATATGAGCCATGAGATCCGCACGCCGATGAACGGCGTGCTCGGCATGGCCGAGCTTCTCGCCAAGACCGAGCTGACGCCACGCCAGAAGACCTTCACCGACGTCATAGTCAAGTCCGGCAACGCGCTGCTCACTATCATCAACGACATCCTCGATTTCTCGAAGATCAATGCCGGCCAGCTGACGCTCGACCCTGCCCCCTTCCGCCTGGCCGAAGCGGTCGAAGACGTGGCCACTTTGGTTTCGGCCCGCGTTGCCGAAAAGAACCTCGAACTCATCGTTCGCGTCGATCCGCGCCTGCCGGCCTTCGTCGTCGGCGACGCCGGACGCTTCCGCCAGATCGTCACCAACCTGCTCGGCAACGCGGTGAAGTTCACCGAGAAGGGGCATGTGCTGATCGATGTCGGCGGCGATCTCGTCGACGGCGTGGTCCAGCTCAAGGTCCGCGTCGAGGACACCGGCATCGGCATCCCCGCCGAAAAACTGCAAAGCGTGTTCGAGAAATTCGCCCAGGTCGACGGCTCGTCCACCCGCCGCCACGAGGGCACCGGCCTCGGCCTCGCCATCTCCGCCCGCCTCGTCGATCTGATGAGCGGCAAGATCGGCGTCGAAAGCGAGATCGGCCGCGGCTCGGTCTTCTGGTTCGCCGTACCGCTGCCGGCGCATCAACAGAATTCGCGCGACGAGATCGTGCCGGTCGACGTCACCGGCGCGCGGGTGCTCGTCATCGACGACAATCCCGTCAACCGCGAGATCCTGCTGGAGCAGCTGCGGAGCTGGAGCTTCGACTGCGCCGCGGCCGAAAGCGGCGCCGTCGGCCTCGCCTTCCTCGACCGTGCCTGCCAGCTCGGCGCCTCGGTCGACTGCATCATCCTCGACTATCAGATGCCCGGTATGAACGGCGCCGATGTCGCGAGAGCCATTGCCGCCGACAACCGCCTTTCTTCCATTCCGGTCGTGCTGCTGACCTCGGTCGACCAGGTCGATTTCGGCAGGATGGTGATCGATTTCGGCATCGTCGCGCATCTCACCAAGCCGGCGCGTTCGGCGGTGCTGCTCGGCACCGTGATCTCCGCCATCCAGAAGGCGCGCACGCAAGGCGCCAAGGCGCAGTTCGTTCGCGAGCCGGTCGCCGCCCAGCCGGCACCTCCCGCCTTCACCGTCATCCGCGGCCCGGCTGTTCCCGTGCCCGCGGCGCCGGAATCGACCGCCACGCCGAGCGGCCCGATCGATATCCTGATCGCCGAGGACAATGACGTGAACCAGCTGGTCTTCGGCCAGATCCTCAACGGCCTTGGCTTGAGCTACCGCATCGCCGGCAATGGCCGCACCGCGGTCGAGATGTACCGCTCGTTGCGGCCGCGGCTGGTGCTGATGGACGTGTCCATGCCGGAGCTGAACGGCTATGAGGCGACGCGCGCCATCCGCGCCATCGAAGAGCAGAACGGCAGCCATACGCCGATCATCGGCGTCACCGCGCACGCGCTGAAGGGCGATCGCGAAAAATGCATCGAAGCCGGCATGGACGACTACCTGCCGAAGCCGGTCTCGCCCGACCGCCTCGGCGCCAAGATCGGCACGTGGCTCAGCGAAACGGTGGCGGCGAAGACGGCGTGAGGCTGGGTAGCGAGTGACGCCATCGGCCACCGCCGAGTTCCTTCGCGCCCCCTCTGCCCTGCCGGGCATCTCCCCCACAAGGGGGGAGATCGGCAGTTTCGGCGCCTCGCTCAGTCCTGCACCATTGGAGATTGGCGAAAGCAGAGGTGACGGCCGATCTCCCCCCTTGTGGGGGAGATGTCCGGCAGGACAGAGGGGGCGCTGTCCCGCCGACATCTCCAATTTCGTTGCGATGCGTAAAGCTACCGGTTGCGCAGCACCACGCACGCCCCGCCGACGCTTTGCAACTTATTGCAAATGCCGTTGGCCTCGGCGCGCGAGTCGGCGCCGATCCTGACCGCATAGATGCCGCGCCGGCCGATCGGCGTGCGCACGCGGCTCACCACCGGATCATGGCTGGCCAGCAGGGCCGGGAACCGCCCACGCACCCTCAGCCATTGGCCGATTGCGGCGGACCGGCGGAAATTGCCGGCCACCTGCACGCCCCACGGCTTGACGTTGATCGAGGCCATGGCGACCGTCCGCGACATGATCACCGGCAGCCGGCGGCAGGCGACAGCGAAGCTCGTCTTCGGATCGATCGGCTGGATGGCGCCGGCGTAAGCGGCGTCGGAAAACTTGTCGACCGGCTCGCCCATGACGTCGAAGACATAGCTTTCCGTCTCCATCGGCAGGAAGCCGCCGGAGGAGAGCCAACGCGACACCCGGTTCTCGCCGGCATTGTAGGCGGCCGCGGCGAGGCCGAGATTGCCGTAGCCCGCCTTCATCTCGGCAAGATATTTCGCCGACGCCGGAATGGCCTGCTCGATGTCGAAGGGATCGGCAAGCCCGCGTAGCTTGGCCGTGCCCGGCATGAACTGCGCGATACCTTCGGCGCCCACCGGACTGACCGCATTGGGGTCGAAGCGGCTCTCCTTCCAGATCAGCCGGGCGAAAAAATCCTTGGGCAGGCGGTGTTGCTCGGCCTGGGTCTCGATCAAGTCGCAGACGCGGGAAATCAGCCGTTTGGCGGCCGATTGCGGCGGATCGGCCAGCGCATGGCCGGCCGAGTTCAGCCCTAAAAACAGGAAAAGCGTCGCCTTCAACAAACGACGCATGGGCTCATTCCGCGGCGGCTTTGCCGTGTCCGTACCGCTGCTCGATATAGTCGGCGACCATTTTCTCGAAATCCTGTGCGATCGAAGGACCGCGCAGCGTCGCCGCCTTCTTGCCGTCGATGAACACCGGCGCCGTCGGCGTCTCGCCGGTGCCAGGCAAAGAGATGCCGATATCGGCATGCTTGGATTCGCCCGGGCCATTGACGATGCAGCCCATCACAGCGACCTTGAGGTTCTCGACGCCGGGATATTTTTCGCGCCACACCGGCATGTTCTTGCGGATGTCGGCCTGAATGCTCTGGGCCAGCTCCTGGAACACGGTGGACGTCGTGCGGCCGCAGCCGGGGCAAGCCGCGACGATCGGCACGAACTGCCGGAAGCCCATCGTCTGCAAAAGTTCCTGCGAGACCTGCACCTCGCGCGTGCGGTCGCCGTTCGGCTCGGGCGTCAGCGAGATGCGGATGGTGTCGCCGATGCCTTGCTGCAAGAGGATGCCCATTGCAGCGGAAGAGGCGACGATGCCTTTCGTGCCCATCCCGGCTTCGGTCAGGCCAAGATGCAGCGCATGGTCGGAGCGCGTGGCCAGCGCGGTATAGACGGCGATCAGGTCCTGCACGCCGCTGACCTTGGCCGACAGGATGATCTTGTCGCGGCCAAGCCCGATCTCTTCCGCCATCTCGGCCGACAGGATCGCCGACTGCACGATCGCCTCGCGGGTGACTTCCTGCGCGGTGAGCGGCGAGCCCCGGGCCTGGTTCTCGTCCATCAGCCGGGTCAGAAGCTCCTGGTCGAGCGAGCCCCAGTTGACGCCGATGCGCACCGGCTTGTCGTACCTGATCGCCATCTCGACGATCGCGGCGAACTGGCGGTCCTTCTTCTCCTTGAAGCCGACATTGCCGGGATTGATGCGGTATTTCGCCAGCGCCTCGGCGCAGGCCGGGTGATCGGCGAGCAGCTTGTGGCCGATATAGTGAAAATCGCCGACCAGCGGCACGTTGACGCCGAGCCTGGCCAGCCTCTCATGAATGCGCGGCACGGCGGCAGCGCTCTCGTCGCGATCGACGGTGATACGCACGATCTCCGAGCCGGCGCGATTGAGCGCCGCGACCTGGGCGACGGTCTGGTCGACATCGGCGGTGTCGGTGTTGGTCATCGACTGCACGACGACCGGCGCGCCGCCGCCGACCGTCACGCCGCCGACGTCGACGCCGACCGATGCCCGGCGCGGGAAAGGAGAAGAAAAATATCCGGTCATGCCGGCCGCCTTCATCTGGAAGTTCCGGGCATGAGGTGGCGGAGCAAAGATGGCTTGTCAATGGCAAGTGACAGCCACGGTCCGCAAATCGGCCGCGCTTGATCGGCGGCCGTGCGGCTCAATCGACCACATCGGGCTGTGAGAGGCGCCCGGTAATTTCAGCGTAAGACACCGGGCCGGTGGCATTTCTTGCCACCGGTGGGTTGCACCACGACGGGTGCGGTGATGTTGCCTAGAGGAGCTTCAGTGTGCCGTCGGTTTCGCCTTCAGCTTTTCAATCTCGTCCTTGATTGCCAACTTGCGCCGCTTGAGATTGGCGATCTCGAGGTCGTCTACCGAAGGATGCGTCATCGCATCGGTAATTTCGCGCTCGATGTCGCCGTGCTTCCGCTGCAGCTCATCAAGATGGGATGCAAGAGACATGATTGGTTCTCCCTTTCATGGTTTCCTCGATTGCAGCCGTCGCACACACGTTCCACCGCAGGTCGCAACTGTGACGGCACAATGACAGTTTGCCACCAACCAATCTCGATGTCGAATGCCGCGTGGTAGCATTCCACGACAATGTGAAATGTGATATCAGCGGCGCGCCGGTGACAAGACCGACAAGTCACAAACCCCACCGGCCCCGCCCAAAGGCCCATCCCTGGGCGACGCATACGCAGACGGTAGATAATGTCCGAACAGGAACAGGCTGAGATACGCCTAGAATATTCCCGGCTCAAACAGGAACACGCCGATTTCGACGCCGCCATCAATGCGATGATCGCCATGGGTTGCGACCCGCTGCAGATCCAGCGCATGAAGAAGAAGAAGCTTCTGCTGAAGGACCGGCTGATGGCGCTCGAAGACCGCATCATCCCCGACATCATCGCCTGACCGGCAGCTTTCCTTCGCTACGAGATCGAGAGCTTTGCCGCGCGTTCGCGCAGCAGCGCGACCAGTTCGGCTGTCCGCTCCTCCGACGTGTCGATAGGGACCACCAGGCACATCGTCGCCTCGACCTTGCCAGGCGCTGAGAAGACCGGCGCCGCCAGGCATTTGGTGTAGGCGTCGACAAGGCCCGACGTCACGCAATAGCCGGTGACGCGGGCCTTTCCGATGTCTTCGATGAAGTCGTCGAGCTCGATCTTGCGGCCGTCCGGCAGTACGAGATCCTCCTCGGAGATCATGGCTTCGATCCGATTGCGTTCGAGGCCGGCGAGCAGCAGCCGGCCGGAAGCTGTCCAGGGCAGCGGTATCTGCAGGCCGGTGGCGGAGCTGATCCGGAACGGTCGGGTGCCCGGGCTTGAATGGACGATCGTGTAGCGGCCGCTCTGCAGCATGCACAGCTCCGAGGTCTCGCCCGTCTCGCGCGACAGCATGTCGACCTCCTGCCGTCCGCGCCGCAACAGGTCGTTGCCGCGCATATAGGCCATTCCATAGAGGTAGAGCTTCTTGCCGAAATAGACGCGATTGCCGTCGCCGGCCATCTCCAGCAGGCCGGCATCGACCAGCTCGCGCACCAGCGTGTAGGTCGTCGAGCGCGGGGCGTTGAGCCCCTTGGCCAACTCGCCGATGCCGATCGCGCGCTGCGTGGCATGCAGGAACTCCAGAATGTGCAGCACGCGGTTGAGGCCCTTTTCGCGCGAGTTCGCGGGCTTCTCTTCGTCCGTGCCAACAGCTGGCCACTCGCTCAGCGTTTCGCCGTCTTGCATTGTCGATTCCTAATGCTAGTATCTGTCTTGTACAGGATACATGCGTCTCTTATAAGAGACAACACCTATCGACCATCGGCGCATGCATCGCTGCTTCATTGGGGAATAACCATCAAAGGAGGTCGCCGTGAACGACACATCCGGCAGACGTGATTTTCTGAAATTGGGAATGGCAGGATTGGCCACCGCCGGCGCGCTCACCGCAGTCAGCGCCGAGAAGGCGGCCGCGCAGGCTGCATCCGACAGCGTGCTGCGCACCGCGCTCGACCGCGGCAAGCTGATCGTCGGCACCGGCAGCACCAATGCGCCCTGGCATTTCGAGAACGATGCCGGCGAGCTGGTCGGCATGGACATCACCATGGGCCGCATCCTCGCCAAGGGTCTTTTCGACGATCCGACCAAGGTTGAGTTCGTCATGCAGGATCCGGCACAGCGCATCCCGAACGTCACCACCAACAAGGTCGACATCACCATCCAGTTCATGACCATGACCGCGCAGCGCTCGCAGCTGATCCACTTCTCGCGGCCATACTATGTCGAAGGCGTTGCGCTGCTGACGCTGCCCGGCTCCGAGAACAAGACCTTCGACAAGCTGCTTGCGGCGGGTTCGGCCACACGTATCTCGATCCTGCAGAATGTCGATGCCGAAAACTCGGTGCATTTTGCCCTGCCGCAGGCGCAGGTGATGCAGATCGACACCCAGGCCAACGTCTTGCAGGCGCTGGAATCCAAGCGCGTCGACGCCGCCGCGGTCGACCTCTCTACCGTGCGCTGGCTCGCCTCGCGCAATCCCGACAAATATTTCGATGCCGGCAAGAGCTGGTATTCGATGCTTTACGGCGCGGCAGTCCGCCAGGGCGATCTCGACTGGCTGACCTATGTCAACCAGACCTTCACCATCGCCATGTTCGGCCATGAAACGGCGCTCTACGATGCGGCCTTCAAGGAGTATTTCGGTCAGGAGCCGCCGCCGCGTCACCCGGGCTTCCCGGTGATCTGACAAAGCCCATCTGACACAGCCGGCGGAAGGGTGCCGAAAGCATCCTTTCGCTGTTACTCCTCGACAAGGCTGCCGCGGCGGCGAATCCTTAGGCTCGTCACTGGGCCATTGAGACGGACGCATGGGCTACACGCTCAATTTCAACCTGATCTGGCGGCATTTCGACAAGCTTTCGGGCGGGCTGCTGCTCAGCCTCGAGCTTGCCTTGATCTCGATCACCATCGGCATCGTCATCGGCCTGGTGCTGGCGGTCTGGTACGTCTCGGCCGGGCGCGTCGTGCGCGCCATCATCGCGGCTTACGTCGAATTCATCCGCAACGTGCCGCTGATCCTGCTGGTCTATCTGGTCTTCTACGGCCTGCCGACCGTCGTCGATCTCGCCTACAGCGCGCAGACCTCATTCGTTGCGACCCTTGCGCTCTACAGCGGCGCCTATCTGGTCGAGGTGTTTCGCTCTGGTCTCGAGGCCGTGCCGCGCGGCCAGATCGACGCCGGCAAGGCGATCGGCCTGACGCCCTGGCAGCGGCTTATCCATGTGCGCCTGCCAACGATGATGCGCATCACGCTGCCGGCGCTCTCCAACACCTTCATCTCGCTGTTCAAGGACACGTCCGTCGCGTCCGTCATCTCGGTGCCCGAGCTGACCTATGGCGCGCAGTGGATCAACTTCAACACTTTCCGCATCGTCGAGGTCTATCTCGTGGTGACGGCGATGTATCTGGTGACGGGCTACGCCCTGCTCTTCGCGCTGCGGCTTGTCGAGCGCTGGTACAGGACGGCGCGCTGATGCTGAGCCAGATCGCCTATGCCCTGCCGTTCCTCGCCGAAGGCTTCGCGCTGACGCTCTGGGTGTCCTTGCTGGTTGTGGTGCTGTCGCTGATTGCCGGTGTCATCCTCGGCGTCGGCCTCGTCTACGGACCGGCGCCGCTGCGCTGGGCGGTGCGTATCTTCAGCGACACCATTCGCGGCATCCCGATCCTGGTGCTGATCTTCTTCGTTTATTACGGCCTGCCGGCGGTCGGCGTGCATCTCCAGTCCTTCTGGGCCGCGGTGCTGGCGCTCACTCTGTTCAAGACCGCGCAGGTCGTCGAATATCTGCGCGGGGCGGTCGCTTCCATTCCAAAGGGACAGTCGGAAGCGGCGATGGCGATCGGCCTGACCTTCCGCCAGCGGCTCGCCTACGTCATCTTCCCGCAGGCCTTCCGCCGCTTCCTGCCGCCCTGGATCAACGGCGTCACCGACGCGGTGAAAGGCAGCGCGCTGGTTTCGCTGCTCGGCATCACCGATCTGATGCAGGCCATCAACCAGGTCATCGGCCGCACTTATGAGGCGATGCCGCTCTATATCCTCGGCGCCCTCCTCTATTTCGCCGTCAACTACGCGCTTTCTTACGCCAGCCGCCGGCTGGAGCAGCGCTTTGCCTTCATCCGGGAATAGCACGATGGCCACCAGTTCGAACAACAGCCCAGCGCTTCTCGACATTTCCGAGGTCTCGAAATCCTTCGGCTCCGTCGAGGTGCTGCGTTCGGTCAGCCTCAAGGTGGCGAAGGGCGAGGTCGTCACCGTCATCGGCCCGTCCGGCAGCGGCAAGACTACGCTGCTGCGCTGCGTCAACTTCCTCGAAAGCTATGACAGCGGTTCCATCCGCATCGACGGCAAGGAGGTCGGTTTTCGCGACGGCGGCACGCGCCTGCAGCGCAGCGAGCGCGACTTGGCCAGCATGCGCGCCGAGACCGGCATGGTGTTCCAGAGCTTCAACCTGTTCCCACATCTGACGGCGGCCGGCAACATCATGCTTGGCCTCACCAAGGTGCGCGGCAAGAGCAATTCGGAAGCGCGTTCGATCGCCGAACACTGGCTGGGACGCGTCGGCCTCGCCCACAAGGCCGACAGCCTTCCCGCCGAATTGTCCGGCGGCCAGCAGCAGCGCGTCGGCATTGCCCGCGCCGTTGCCATGGAACCGAAGATCCTGCTGCTCGACGAGATCACCTCGGCGCTCGATCCCGAACTCGTCGGCGAAGTGCTGGCCGTGGTGAAGAGCCTGGCCGAAGACGGCATGACGATGGTGATGGTCACGCATGAAATGGCCTTCGCCCGCGATGCGTCCAGCCGCATCGTTTTCATGGCCGATGGCGGCGTCAGCGCCGTAGGGCCGCCGAAAGAGGTTCTCGCCGCGGAGACCACCAACGAACGCCTCCGCACCTTTCTGGCGCGCTTCCGCGCCTCGCATTTTTGAAATCGGATGGCATAAAGCCATCCAAGGAGCACTCTTCCATGACGCCTTATACCCGGCTCGCCGAACTCGGCCTGACGCTGCCCGAGCCGCCGACGCCCATCGCCAACTTCGTCACCCATGCCGAGAGCGGCCGGCTGATCTTCCTGTCCGGGCAAGGGCCGCTGCGCGCCGACGGCACGCTTTGCACGGGTAAGGTCGGCGAGGACGTAACCGTCGAGCAGGCCTATGAGCATGCCCGCCTCACCGGCCTCAACCTGCTTGCCGTCATGCATGCGGCGGCGGGCGACCTCGGCCGTATCGTGCGCGTCGTCAAGCTGCTCGGCTTCGTCAACGCGACGCCGACCTTCAGCGACCATCCCAAAGTGGTCAACGGCTGCTCCGACCTCTTCGCCGACGTCTTCGACAAGATCGGCGGCCATGCGCGCTCGGCGATCGGCGTCGGCTCGCTGCCTGGAAACATCACCGTCGAAATCGAAGCGGTCGTCGAGATCGCCGCCTGACTTTCATGGAGTCCACTCAAATGAAGACCTATTCCGACACCGGCTCCAACACCACGATCCGCGAGCGGCTGGGGCTGAGGCCGATCATCAACGTCTCCGGCACGATGACATCGCTTGGCGCTTCGATCATCGTTCCCGAGGCGATCAGCGCGATGACCGAGATCGCCTCGCAATGGGTGGAGATGGACGATTTGCAGCGCGCTGCGAGCGCGGTCGTGGCGCGCCTGACCGGCGGCGAGGCGGGCTTCATCACCGCCTGCTGCGCCTCAGGCATCACCATGGCGATTGCCGGCGCGATGACCGGAACGAACCTTTTGGCGATCGAACGCCTGCCGGACGACACCGAAGGGCTGAAGTCCGAGGTTGTCATCCAGCTCGGCCATATCGTCAATTACGGCGCGCCGATCGACCAGTCGATCCGCGTCGCCGGCGCCAAGGTGATCCCAGCCGGCACCGTCAGCGTCACGCAGGATTATCACGTACGCGAGGCGATCAACGAGCGCACGGCGGCAGCGCTCTACGTCGTCGCGCATCACACCGTGCAGTACGGCATGCTTTCGCTGGAGGAATTCTGCGAGATTTGTCACGCCAAAAACATTCCGGTGATCGTCGACGCCGCCTCTGAATACGATTTGCGGAGCTTTCTCGCGCGCGGCGCCGACATCGTCGTCTACAGCGGCCATAAATTCCTTAGCGGCCCGACCAGCGGCATCGTCACCGGCCGCAAGGACCTGGTGCGTGCCGCCTATCTGCAGAACCGCGGCGTCGCCCGCGCCATGAAGGTCGGCAAGGAAAGCATCGCCGGCACCATGGCGGCGCTGGACGCCTGGGAGAAGCGCGACCATGCCGGCATACGCAAGCGCGAGGAAGCGGCGCTCAATCTGTGGAAGGAAGCGCTGCAGGCCATTCCCGGCATCGGCGCCCAGATCATCCCCGATCCGACGACCAATCCGCTCGATCGGCTGCAGGTCTTCGTGCGCCCGGAAAGCCGTTTCACCGCCGCCGGCCTCGCCTCGGCTTTAGCCGCCGGCTCGCCGCCCGTCATCGTGCGCAACCACGAGGTCGAGCGCGGCCATTTCTTCCTCGACCCGTGCAACCTCCATCCCGGCGAGGCGGAGATCGTGGTCGAGCAACTGCGCGCCGTGCTGACCGCAAAGGAGCGGCCGGCCGACGCCATGAAAGCGGCGCGGAAGGATTCAGCCGGCGCGCTGCGCTGGCCGGACTAGCACCCGCCTGCAACTACTTCGACAGTGCAGCCATCCTGCCTGCGAGGAAATCAACGAACAGGCGGGCCCTGACCGGCAGTTGTCGCCCGAACGCATGCACGATATGGACTGGCATGGTCGGCATCGCCGCCCCGGGCAGGATGCGAACCAGGCGACCGGCATCGAGATCATCCTGCACCGCAAACTGCATCAGATGAGCGATGCCGGCTCCGGCAAGCGCCGCCTGCCGGATGGCGCCACCGTCGTCGGTGTCGAAGCGCCCGTTCGGCACGACTTGTGTGCCATTCGCGAAAGTGACGGGATAGGGCCGCCCTGCCATCTGGTGGCGGATGAAGTGGTGATCCTGCAGTCCATCGATCGAGGCTGGCTGACCCAGCCGCTCGATATAGACGGGCGCGGCGACCAGCACGATCGGCAGATTGGCGATCTTGCGGGCGACGAGACCGGTGTCGGACAGGTCGCCTATTCGCACCGCCATGTCGTAGCCCTCACGGATCAGGTCGGCATGGCGGTCGGTGACGCTGAGCTCCAGTTTCAGCTCGCTATGTTGCGATAGAAAGTGCTGCGCCCATGAGGCGATCAGGCCGCGCCCGAGCTCGACGGGTGCGGTGACTCGCAGCAGGCCCCGCGCCGTATCGGCCATCTGGACGATATCTTCGGCGTCGTCGAGCGCCCTCAGCAGCGGCGCGACCCGCTCGTAATAGGCAATGCCTTCGCTGGTCAGGCCGAGGCGGCGCGTCGAGCGTTGGACCAATCGCACGCCCAGCCGCCGTTCCAGCCGCGCCACGCTTTTCGATACCGCCGACGGGCTGGAGCCGAGCAGTCGGCTGGCAGCGTGAAACGAACCGGCATCGACTGTGCGCACGAAGGCGACAAGACCGGCAGTCTTTTCGAGGATTGTCGTCATTCCAGAATTCCAGGCATGAAAGAAATGATCAGGCTGATCCTAATACGCCTTCCGATCATCACCAGATACGGCTCATCATCAACACAAGGAGAGATTTGATGAGCAGACTGGCCGAAAAGGTCGCGATCGTCACCGGCGCATCGAAAGGCATCGGCGCCGCCATCGCCAGAGGATTGGCGGCAGCCGGCGCTGCCGTGGTCGTCAACTACGCCACTTCCAAGGAAGGTGCTGACCGCATCGTTGCCGAGATCAAGGAAGGCGGCGGCCGGGCGATGGCCATCCAGGGCGACGTCTCGCTGGGTGACGACATGCGCCGCCTCTTTGAGGCGGCGAAGTCGGCGTTCGGCACCATCGACATCCTAGTCAACAATGCAGGCGTGTTCGAGTTCCAGCCGCTGGAAGCCGTAACCGAGGCCGAGTTCCACCGCCAGTTTGACACCAATGTGCTGGGTACGATCCTGACCATCCAGGAAGCGGCGAAACATTTCGGCCCAGCGGGCGGCAGTGTCATCAACATCAGCTCGATAGCCAGCCTGAACCCGCAACCCAATTCGCTCATCTATGCCGCAACCAAGAGTGCGGTGGATTCGATCACGCTGTCGATGTCCCGGGAACTCGGAGCTCGCAACATCCGCGTCAACGCAATCGCTCCGGGTGGCGTCGACACCGAGGGGCTGAAACGGGTTGGCGTCGTGGGCAGCGAGTTCGAAAAGGAAATTATTGCGAAGACCCCGCTCGGCCGTTTCGGCCAGCCCGATGATGTCGCCCGAGTTGCGGTCTTTCTCGCTTCCGATGATGCGTCGTGGCTGACCGGCGAGCGCATTGCCGCCTCTGGTGGCTGGCGATAGGCGTCAGCCGGAGCATCGATCGCGCCCAAACGCGTCCGAATCCTTGCGGCTGTCGGTGAATTCCGCTATGGCGCGCCTTTGCCGCCGGGAGCGAAACCTTGACCGATCAGCGTGCCGACGTCGCCATCATCATGGGCAGCCAGTCCGACTGGGCGACGATGCGCCAGGCGGCCGAAACGCTGGACGCGCTGGGCATTCCGCACAGGCGGCTGATCGTTTCCGCGCACCGCACGCCAGACCGTCTCTATGAATTCGCCAAGGGCGCCAAAGCTGCCGGCTACAAGGTGATCATCGCCGGCGCCGGCGGCGCGGCGCACCTGCCCGGCATGACGGCGGCGATGACGCCGCTGCCGGTCTTCGGCGTTCCAGTCGAATCCAAGGCGCTGTCCGGCCAGGATTCGCTGCTCTCCATCGTGCAGATGCCGGCCGGCATTCCGGTCGGCACTTTGGCGATCGGCAAGGCGGGCGCGGCCAACGCGGCGCTTCTCGCCGCGGCGGTGCTCGCGCTCAACGACGAAAAACTCGCCGCCAGGCTCGACGCCTGGCGCGCCGCCCAGACCGCCAAGGTCGCCGCCGAGCCGGCGGACACGCCGTGAATCTCGCTCCGGGATCGGCTATCGGCATCATCGGCGGCGGCCAGCTCGGCCGCATGCTGGCGATGGCCGCCGCCCGCCTCGGCTACCGTACCATCGTGCTGGAGCCGCAGGCCAATTGCCCGGCGGCGCAGGTCGCCAACCGGCAGATTATCGCCGCCTATGATGATCCGACGGCGCTTGCCGAATTGGCCGCCGCCAGCGCCGTCGTCACCTATGAGTTCGAAAACGTCCCGGTTGCGGCGGCCGAGACGCTCGCCGCGCGCGTTCCCGTCTATCCGCCCGCCCGCGCGCTCGAGGTCGCGCAGGATCGCGTGACCGAAAAAAGCTTCCTGAACGGCATCGGTATTCCGACGGCGCAATTCTGCCCCATCGACAATGACGACCAGCTGACCGCGGCGCTGAAGAAGTTCAACGGCAGCGGCGTTTTGAAGACGCGCCGCCTGGGCTATGACGGCAAGGGCCAGCGCGTCTTCCGCAATATGGAAACCGGCGGCTTTGCCGGCACCTGCGAGGCGATGGGCAATGTGCCGTTGATTCTCGAATCGCTGGTCGCCTTCGAGCGCGAGATTTCGGTGATTGCCGCGCGAGGGCTTGACGGAAGCATCGCCGCCTACGATCCAGCGGAGAACGTCCACCGCGAAGGCATCCTGCGAACGTCGACATTGCCGGCCGGCATCGGTCCGGAAACCGCCTCGGCGGCGAAAGAAGCGGCAGCCAAAATCGTCTCGGCGCTCGACTATGTCGGCGTCATCGGCGTCGAGTTCTTTGTCCTCGCCGACGGTTCTGTGCTGGCCAATGAGCTGGCGCCGCGCGTCCACAATTCCGGTCACTGGACGGAAGCCGCCTGCGTCGTCTCGCAGTTCGAGCAGCACATCCGCGCCGTCGCCGGCCTGCCGCTGGGCTCACCGGCGCGGCATTCCGATTGCGTGATGGAAAACCTGATCGGCGACGATATGCAGAAGGTGCCGGCGCTGCTCGCCGAGCCCGACGTGATGCTGCATCTTTACGGCAAGGCCGAGTCGCGCCCCGGCCGCAAGATGGGCCATTTCACGCGGGTCAGCCCATTCCGCTGACTCTGGCGATCACTGCATATCCTGGTCTTCGCCTTCATCCGGGCTGGCGCAGCTGGGATCGCCGTCCTGGCAATTGGGGCCTGAGGTGAGCTGTTTTGTGCGCTGGTTGGTGATCTCCGTCAGGCACTCCGAGACCTCCATCGGATGGATGGAGCCGCCCTCGCTGTCGGCGGTCGAATAGGCGCATTCGGCATCGCGGAAGGCGATCCAGGCGCGTTGCGCCGTTTGCAGCAGCTTGTTGGCCTTCTCGTCATTGCCGCCGACGATCTCCTTGTAGGCGGCGTTGAGCTTGGCGTCGGCTGCCTCATAGTCGGTGTTGGCGCAGATGGTCATCATCGACTGGCTGTCGTCATTGCGGTCGCATTCTTGTCCCCAAGCGGCCGGAATGGTTGCCAGCAGGACGAGGCCGGCTGACAGAAAAAGACGGCGCATGCTGGATCTCCAATCGCTTTGCGTCGTGCCAGCATTCCAGCCTACCTTGAGTCGCGCAATGCGGCGCGATCCGGATGGCGAATATTTGATGAGCGCGCCGGTTGCGGTATCAGAGTTGCGCCCTTGCGGTTGACAGGGGCAAGGCTCCTCGTTTATGAGCCACGCAAGTTCAAAGGCGCGCTTTTTCCGGGCGCGCCTTTAAAATTCGGCCCGGGACCGGGCCCCGACCGAACAGGCAAGACCATGAAGATCAAGAATTCGCTCAAGGCGCTCAAGGCGCGTCACCGCGACAACCGGCTGGTTCGCCGCAAGGGACGCATCTACATCATCAACAAGACCGCTCCGCGCTATAAGGCGCGCCAGGGCTGACGCTTGCGCGCGGCTTGATGCATGTCGCCCAAAAGTGCCCAGCGGTTTTGGGGGGACGACATGCATCAGACAAAGACGGGCCGCGCCGTTTGATGTTGATTGCCGGTTCGCCGGCCTCTCACGCTAAAATCATTTTGACGATCCGCCGTCCGGCATTAGATTCCGGCGATGCGGATTCTTTTTGCTTCTTTCGCCGCCCTGCTCCTCTTCGGCAAGCCCGTATGGGCTGAGGAGCTTGCCAAGCCGCCCGCCGCGACGCCGCCGCCCGCCATCACACCGCCACCGGCCGCCTCGACCAGGCAGGGACGGCTAGACCAGCTCTTTGGCGATCTCAGACGCGAGCGCAACGAAAAGGCCGCCGAACGCATCGCCGGCCGTATCTGGAATGAGTGGAGCCAGTCCGGCAGCGCCTCGATCGACCTGATGATGCAATGGGCGCAAAAGGCGACGGAAGACCAGAAATTTGACGTCGCGCTCGATTTCCTCGACCAGGTCGTGACCCTGCAGCCCGATTATGCCGAGGGCTGGAACCGCCGCGCCACGGTGCATTTCCTGATGAAGAACTATGGGAAGTCGATGTCGGACATCGACCACACCCTGCAGCTCGAGCCCCGCCATTTCGGCGCCCTTTCCGGCCTGGCGCAGATCATGGCCGAGACCGGCCATAAGCAGTCGGCGCTGGAAGCCTGGCAGAAAGTGCTTACCATCTATCCGATGATGCGCAGCGCCCAGGATCAGGTCTCGACACTGTCGGAAGAGCTGGCAGGTGAGGGCATTTGACTATTTAAGGGAGTAAGGGAGTGGGGCAGAGATTGGCCTGGGAACACCTCATTCCCCTATTCCCCTATTCCCCTATTCCCCTATTCCCCTATTCCCCTATTCCCCTATTCCCCTATTCCCCTATTCGGCATGAACCTGATCTGCGCCGCGCTTCTCTTCATCGTCGCGTTCTTCTTCGCCCTTGCCGGCATCACCCGTGCCGGTGCCTGGCTGATCGAGCGCCGCAACCCGCCGGTAGGCGAATTCGCCGACATCAACGGCGCCCGTATCCATTACGTCCACGTCCCCGCACCTACCGGCGCCGAACTCCCGCCGATCGTCTTCATCCATGGCGCCAGCGCCAACCTCAAGGATCAGATGCTGCCACTGAGACCGTTGCTCGAAGGCCGTGCCGAACTTTTGTTCATTGACCGGCCGGGCTTCGGCTGGTCGGAACGCGGACCGGGCAACAACGAAACGCTGGCGGCGCAGGCGGACACCATCGCCGCGCTGATGGATCGCCTCGGCATCGCCGGGGCGATTATCGTCGCCCATTCCTTCGGCGGCGCGGTCACCACCGCCTTTGCCCAAAAACATCCGGAACGGACGCTTGGCCTCGTCTTCCTGGCCCCCGTCAGCCATCCCTGGCCGGGCGGCGCGACCGCATGGTATTACAAGCTGACGGCCACTCCGATCATCGGCTGGCTGTTTTCGGAGACGGCGGCCTATCCCGCCGGCATGCTGCAGCTTGGCGGCGCCACAGCCTGCGTCTTCTCACCGAACAAGGTGCCGGTCGGCTATGTCGAGAACACCTCGATCCCGCTGGTGCTGAGGCCGCGCTCCTTCCGCGCCAATGCCCGGGATGTGGCCCAGCTCTACGACTATGTCCGCGCGGCCTCGCCCGGCTACCGTGAAATCAACGTGCCGACGGTCGTCATCTCCGGCGATCGCGACAAGGTTGTCTACGCCACGATCCATTCCATCGGCCTCGAACGCGACATTCCCGGCGCCGAATTGGTCTGGGTCCGCAACCTCGGCCACAAGCCTGACTGGATCGCACCCGACCTTGTCATCGGCGCGATCGAGAAGGCCGCCGGTGCGGCAGCTGATTTGCAGGCTATGGCGAGAGCCGTGGAAAGCCGCATCGCCTCGGATGCCTACAACGACGGAAAATGCCCTGACATCAAAGTGCCCGACGCCGAACTCGCGCCGACCTGATACGTTTGCATTGCCGTCGCCAAACGACCTCTGGTCAGCGCTGCACCGACCTTGAAAGATCTTCATGCGGTGATCGCGGCGGGGGTTCTTTGGGGATCCTAGTAATTGCCCCCAGCCATCAGCCGGCTAATGAGTTTCCGACCCGACATAGGCAATCCGCAGCATATTGGTCGATCCGGGCGTCCTGAGCGGCACGCCGGCGGTGATGATCACGCGGTCGCCGGGCTTGCCGAAGCCTTCGTCGAGAGCGATGCGGCAGGCGCGGTCCACCATGTCGTCGAGGTCGATGGCATCCTCCGAGACGACGCAATGCGTGCCCCATAAGAGCGACAGACGGCGCGCCGTGTTGACGATCGGCGACAGCGCCACGATCGGCACCTGCGGGCGCTCGCGCGCGGCGCGCAGGCCGGTTGTGCCGGAGGCAGTGTAGGTGATGATGGCCGACAGTTTCAGCGTCTCGGCGATCTCGCGCGCGGCGAGCGAGATCGCGTCCGCTCCGGTCGCTTCCGGCTCCGAGCGCTGAGCGTTGATGATGCCGGCATAGGTCGGGTCGGTTTCGACTTTGGTGGCGATGCGGTCCATCATGGCGACCGCCTCGACCGGGTAGGCGCCGGCCGCGGATTCGGCCGAAAGCATGATCGCATCCGCGCCTTCGAACACGGCGATCGACACATCGGAGACCTCGGCGCGCGTCGGCACAGGTGCTGTGATCATCGATTCCAGCATCTGGGTGGCGATCACTACCGGCTTGCCGGCGCGGCGCGCGGCGCGGGTGATCTGCTTCTGGATACCGGGCACGGCTTCCAGCGGCATCTCGACGCCGAGATCGCCGCGGGCGACCATCAGCGCGTCGGAGAGTTCGATGATCTCGGGCAGGCGGGCCACCGCCTGCGGCTTCTCGATCTTGGCCATGATCAGCGCCCGGCCGCGCGCGATCTTGCGGGCTTCGGCCAAATCCTCCGGCCGCTGCACGAAGGATAGCGCCACCCAGTCGACGCTCGCCGCCAGCACCGCGTCGAGATCGGCGCGGTCCTTCCCGGTCAGCGCACCGACCGGCAGATCCGTGTCGGGCAGGCTGACCCCCTTCTTGTCGGAAATGCCGGTGCCGGCCACGACCGTGCAGGTGATCGACTTGCCGTCGCTCTTCAGAGCCTTGAGCTCCAGCTTGCCGTCGTCGATCAAAAGACGGTGACCGGCCTCGACCGAGCTCAGGATTTCCGGATGCGGCAGGTAGACGCGGCTGGACGTGCCGGGTTCCGGATTGTCGTCGAGCGTGAAGGTCTGGCCGACGGTCAGCGCTTCCTTGACGTTGGCGAACTTGCCGACCCTCAGCTTCGGCCCCTGCAGGTCGGCGAGAATGCCGATCGGCCGGCCTACGGCCGCCTCGACGGCGCGGATGCGGCCGACGAGCGTGCGCATCAGCTCGTGGTCGGTGTGGCTCATATTGATGCGGAAGACATCGGCCCCAGCCTCGAAAAGCTTCTTCAGCATCTCCTCGGACGAGGAAGCCGGACCGATGGTGGCGAGGATCTTGACCTTGCGGTTACGTCTCATTGACTATTTGTTCCCGGGGCGGGCGTCGCTGGCGCGCCTCCCGTTGCGGGCTCGTCGGTCAGCTGGACCATCCAGCTGGCCTGCTCGCCCGTGTCATATTCCTGAAATCCGGCGCGCTGGAAGCCCCGGGCGACGCAATCATTCACGCCGGCGATCTTGAACTCTTTTTCGGCGACGCACATGTTGATCGGGCCGTCCCAACGCCCGCCGCGCTCGGCGTCTTCTGCATAAAGATAGTAAAACCTTGATGACAGCGGACCCTCGATCAGCGTCTTGCAGGTCGATCCCTCGATGTGCCACCAGCCCTCGGTGATCCAGCCGGCTTTCGCCCGATAGCCGATGCCGACGCCGACCAGGTTTTGTGTCGCGTTGCAGACGCGGAAGTCGGCACGCGCCGGCGAGGTCGCAGCAATCGCGCACAGGCCTGCGCCAAAGATCAGGAGCGGCAGGGTCAGGCGGTTGCGCGGCCTGCCGGCAGAACCCATTCCAAATCCCTTCGCGAACCACATCTGCATCTCTCGAAGCCCTTTTCAGCAAACTCCGGGCGCATGTCAACGCGCCGTTTTGTTCAATTCCAATCGATTTAGTGAGGCTAGGCGCGCGGTTTGCCGTCCCATCCGGGATTTTTCGCAGAAACCGTGGCCAAACAACGGCATTGCGCCTGCGTCCTCTTCGTGGAATGACGATACCACTCCTGCCCGGATGCCAGCGACCAGACCGTTTTCAGCCGATGACCCGATCCACAGTTTTCGCGCCCTTCGACATCGTCGAGGGCGACCGCAAGAAAGGCATCGTGCTTCTGGCCGACCACGCCCGCCGCGACGTGCCCGACGAGTATGGCAGCCTCGGCCTGCCGGCGGCGGAGTTCGAGCGTCACATCGCCTATGACATCGGCGTCGAGACGGTGACGCGCGAGCTGGCGGCGGCGCTCGACGCGCCGGCCGTGCTTGCCGGCTTCTCACGGCTTCTGATCGACCCCAACCGCGGCGAGGACGACCCGACGCTGATCCGCCAGCTCTATGACGGCACCATCGTGCCGGGAAACTATCCGATGGCAGCCGAGGAACGGGAGAAACGGCTCGACCGCTTCTACCGGCCCTATCACGACGCAGTCGGCGCGATGATTTCCTCGGTGGCGCACGCCTCCGGCAAGGCGCCGTTCATCTTCTCGGTGCATTCCTTCACCCCCAGCATGCAGGGCATCATTCGCCCTTGGCATGTCGGCATCCTGTGGGACCGCGACGACCGTGTGGCGCGGCCGCTGATCGACATGCTTGCCGAGGACAAGGCGCTCGTCGTCGGCGACAACGAACCCTATGACGGCGCTTTGCGCGGCGACACCATGTTCCGCCACGCCATCGTCAACGGCTACGCCCATGCGCTGATCGAGATCCGCCAGGACCTGATCGCCGACCGCGCCGGCGCTCTTGCATGGGCGGAGCGGCTGGCCCCAATCGTTGACGCCATCGACCGCCGTGCCGATATACACGAGGTGAAGATTTTCGGCTCGCGCACCGGGCCGGTGTGACGGGCCTCAAGCCCACGGAGTTCCATGCAATGGCCGAACTCAGCAACGAGCAGAAACGCGATTTCGAGGCCGCCGCCTTCCGCCGGCTGGTCGATCACCTGCGCGAGCGCGGCGACGTCCAGAACATCGACCTGATGAACCTCGCCGGCTTCTGCCGCAACTGTCTGTCCAACTGGTATCGCGAGGCCGCCGAGGCCGACGGCGTCGCGCTCTCCAAGGACGAGTCGCGCGAGATCATCTACGGCATGTCTTATGCCGAGTGGCAGGCGCTCAACCAGACCGAAGCCTCCGAGGCCAAGAAGGCCGAGTTCGAGGCGAGGCGGCCGAAGGATCACTAGCGATGCCGAACACCTTCGCGACTTCGTCATTCTAGGGCGAAGCAGTCGCGAAGCGACGTCGCGGAGGCCCTAGAATCCATTCCGTGACGGCTGCCGAAGAGCACGGCGGTTCAGAATATGATCGTAACGGCGCAATCCTCGGGTCTACGCGCGTCGCTTCGCTCCTTGCTCCGCCATAGGATGACGAACAGAGTGACGTTTCTGCCAACCTCCAAAGCCGCGGCATGCCTCGAACGAAACCGATCCTCGGTCGGTCCCTTGGTCCAACCACTTCCTGAATGCGGTTCTTGACCGCCGATTGAATCGATCTAATTTGCCGCCCAAACCATTCGCGTTGCGGACAACCATGAGCGCGCAAACCACAATGCAAGCCGCGACGCGCGGCCGCTGGGCCGTTGCCGGCATTTTCCTTGCCAATGGCTTTCTCACCGGGAGCTGGGCGCCGCAGATTCCGGTGTTCCTCACCCGGCTGGACATTTCGAAATTCACGCTCGGCCTGCTGATCCTTTTGTTCGGCGTCGGCGCGGTGATGGCGATGACCTGGTGCGGCCATCTGATTTCCAGGCATGGCTCGCGCGCCGTGCTGCGTTGGTTCGGTCTCTGCGGCAGTTTCGGCCTGCTGGTCGTGGCGCTTGCGCCCAACGTGGCGCTGGCGGCAATCGCCATGCTCCTCTTCGGCGGCTCGATCGGCGGCATGGACGTCGCCATGAACTCCAACGCCGTGGTTGTCGAGCGGCGGCTCTCCCGCGCCATCATGTCGTCCTCGCATGGCTTCTGGAGCCTCGGCGGCTTCGCCGGCGGCGCGCTTGGCGGCTACGCCATCCAGAACTACGGCTACCTCGCGCATGCAACCGTCGTGACGGCAATTGCCTTCGCGGTCGTCGCCGTTGCCATCGGCTACCTCATCGCCGAGGACAGGCCTCAGGTCGCCGAGCACCAAAAATTAGCGCTGCCGCGCCACCCAATCGTCTATCTCGTCGGGCTGATGGCGCTGCTCACCATGGTCTCCGAGGGCGCGGTCCTCGACTGGGCGGCGCTCTACCTGCATCAGGAGCTCGGCGCCGACCTTGCCATTGCCGGCCTCGCCTATGCAGCCTTCTCCGGCGTCATGGCGCTGATGCGCTTCCTGGGTGACGGCGTACGCAACCGCTTCGGCGCGGTGGCGACGCTGCGCGGCTCGGCGCTCGCCGCCGCCGCCGGCATGTTCGTGGCCGGCCTTTCGCCCTCGCCCTGGCTTGCCATTGCCGCTTTTGCCTTCTGCGGCTTCGGCATCGCCAATATGGTGCCGATCCTGTTTTCGGCCGGCGGCAACCAGGAAGGCATGTCCTCCGGCACCGGCATGAGCGTGGTCACCACGATGGGCTATTCAGGCATTCTGGTGGCGCCGTCGGCGATCGGCTTCGTCGCGGAACATTCCAGCTTCGGCCCGATCTTCATCGCGCTCTCCGGCCTGCTGGTGATCGTGCTGTTGATGGCGAGCTTTGCTCACCGCGCCGAATTCGCCGCCGATCCGGCGCCGGCCGAGTAGCGCTTCAGCTCCTCGTACAGGAAATCCGCCACCCGACGGATGCGCATGCTGGTGCGCACATCGCGATGCATCGCAAGCCACACAGGCAGGTTCGGTAAAGGCACGTCGGGCAGCAGCTTCTCCAGGTCCGGATCGCGGTCCGCGAGCGGCTCCTGGCCGACGCCGATGCCGTTGCCGGCCCGCACCGCCTGCCAAAGCACGATCTGGTTGTCGGTCCTGAAGCGGAAATGGGTGCGGCCGACCGGAATGCCGTAGGCGGTGAAGCCGCGAATGATCTCGTCGCTGCGGTCGAAGCCGACCAGGGCATGGTCTGCGAGGTCGGCGGGCTTCTCCGGGCGGCCGCTCCGGTCGAGATAGGACTTAGCCGCGCACAGGCAGAGCGGAATGTCGGTGACCTTGCGCGCCACCAATTCGTTCTGCGCCGGCCTGACCATGCGGATGGCGATGTCGGCATCGCGCCGCAGCAGGTTCTCGACCTGGTTCGAAGCGACGATCTCGACCTCGATGCCCGGTTCCTCCTCGCCAAGACGCGCCGTCATCTGCGGCAGCACGCAGGCCGCGACCACCTCGCTGGCCGCGATGCGCACCGTGCCCTCGATCGCCTCGACCGATCCGAGCGCCAGCAACGAGAAGGCATTGGCCTGCTCGCTGACTGCCTGCCCGCGCTCATAGAGCGTGCTGCCCGCCTCGGTGAGCTCATAGCCGCGCCGTCCGCGCCGGAACAGCGTGACTCCCAACGTCTGCTCCAGCTCGGCGACGTGGCGGCCGAGCGTCGGCTGGCTGGCCTCCAGCCTGCGGGCGGCGGCCGAAAGGCTGCCGGTCTCGGCAACCGCGACGAAGCTCTTGATCAGGTTCCAGTCGAATTCTTTCATTCATTTTTGAATATCAGATCGCCGATCTCAGTCAATTTTCATTCAGTTATGGAGGCATCAAATTAGCGAGGCAAACGCAAGCAACGGAGACGTCAAATGACCAAGATCGCAATTCTGGGCGCCAATGGCCGGCTCGGTCGCGTGGTCGCCAAGGCCTTCATCGACGCCGGTTTCGACGTCCGCGCCGTCACCCGCACCGGCAAGGTGCCGGCCGAGCTCAAGGGCGCCACGGCGATTGCCGGCGACGCGCTGGACCGCCAGTCGCTGATTCGCGCCACGCAAGGCGTCGACATCGTCTTCAACGGGCTGAACCCGATCTACACCGACTGGGGCAAGTGCCTGCCGATGGCCGAGAACGTCATGGCCGCCTGTCATGCGAATAATGCGCTGCATCTCTTCCCCGGCACCGTCTACAATTACGGCTCGCCGATGCCGCAGGTGATCAGCGAGGAAACGCCTTTCCATCCAACCACCGAGAAGGGCCGCATCCGCTGCGCCATGGAAGAGCTGTTTCGCCGCGAGGCCGACGTCGGCCGCGTGCGCACCATTCTGCTCAGGGCCGGCGATTTCTTCGGCGGTACCGGCAGCGGCTCCTGGTTCGATCTCGTCGTCGCCGCCAAGATGAGCAAAGGCACCTACACCGCCCCCGGCCCGGCCGACCTCGTGCATGAATGGGCTTATCTGCCGGACTTCGCAGCGGCCTTCGTCGGCCTGGCGCGCAACCTCGACAAGCTCGGCTTCTACGAGGCGATCAATTTCCCGGGCCACGCCGTCACCGATCTCGACATCAAGGCCGCGGCGGAGAAGGCGCTCGGTCATAAGCTGAAGCTCTCCTTCATGCCTTGGTGGGTTCTGCGCGCCGGCAGCCCGTTCGTGGCCATGTGGCGCGAGATCGTGTCGATGTCCTATCTGCGCTTCGAAGCGCACCGCCTGGTCTCGGCGCGGCTGGAAGAGGTCATCGGCGAAATCCAGCACACCCCGCTCGATCGGGCGGTTGCGGAAGCCATGCAGGATATCGGCATCGCCGTTGCGCCCTCGCGTCAGGCCGCCTGATCGCGACAAGAGAGCATCCAGAAATGAAGCGGCCGGTCCGGAAAGTCCGGCCGCAATGTTGAGGTCAAATCCTGCCCATCAACAAAAGGATCAGCAGCACTATCAGAATGACGCCGACGATCCCCGATGGGCCATAGCCCCAGGAGCGCGAGTGCGGCCATGCCGGAACGGCACCGATCAGGATCAAGATCAGGATGATGATGAGAAGTGTGCTGATCGTCATGAAAAGCCCTCGCCGTATGGTTGAATACGAGGGAACAATGCAAAAAGCCGCCCGGTTGTTCCCCGGGCGGCTTTTTTGCCATTGGGTTCGAAACCGGCCTATTCCGCGGCTTTCGGGAAGGCCGCCCCCGGTTCGAGGTCGGTTTCCACGGTCGGTTGATCGGTCGTCGCTTTGGCCTTGCCACGTCGGAACAGGCGGCTGAACCAGCCGCGCCGCGCGCCGGGCTTCACCTTGGCGCGGGTGAACACCATCAGCATCGAGGGCGTCACCACCAGCGTCAGCAAGGTGGCGAAGGAGAGGCCGAAGACGATCGCCGAGGACAGCGAAATCCACCACTGCGTCGACGGCGCGTTGATCGTCGTCTCGTGATGGAAGATTTCGAGGCCGAGGCCGAAGGCGATCGGCAGCACGCCGAGGATCGCCGACACCGCCGTCAGCACCACCGGCCGCGCGCGTTCGCGGCAGGTCTGCAGCACCGCGTCCATCTTGTCCCAGCCCTCCTCGCGCAGCCGGTCATAGGTGTCGATGAGCACGATGTTGTTGTTCACCACCACGCCGGCGAGCGCGATGACGCCGATACCCGACATGACGATGCCGAAGGCCTCGCCGGTCAGAAGCAGCCCGAGGAACACGCCGATCGTCGCCATGACCACGCAGGACAAGACAAGCCACACGCTGGTGAACTTGTTGAACTGCGCAAGCAGCACCAGGAAGATCAGGAAGATCGCGGCGCCGAAGGCCTTGCTCAAGAAAGCGCTGGCTTCCGCGCTGTCCTCGTTGGAGCCGGCGAGCTTCCAGCGGATGCCGCTGCCGAGGCCCAGGTCGGCGACGGCCTGAGTGACCTCCTGCTGCACAGCCGCCACCTGCGCGCCCGCGCTGACATTGGCCTGGACGACCACGGTGCGCGCGCCATCGATGCGGTTAAGGATGCCGACCGTCGGCTCGGGCTTGCGCACCACGAAGTTCGAGATCGGCACCGACCCTTGCGAGGTCTGCACCCGAAGCTCGTCAAGCGTCGACAACGTGCGCCGGTCTTCCGGCAGACGCAGCCGGATGTCGACCGCGTCGTCGGCGCCGGCCGGCCGGTACTCCGACAGCTTGAGACCGTTGGTCACGAGCTGCACCACCGTGCCCACGGAAGTCGGGCTGATGCCATACTGCGCGGCCTTGGCGCGGTCGACCTCGAGCGCCCAGTCGACGCCGGGCGGCGGCAGGCCGTCCGAAACATCGATGACGTTGGGTACCTTGGCGATCCGCGCCGCCACCGCGCGCGCCTTGTCGTCGAGGCCGGCAGGATCGGCGGCCGACAGCCTGATCTGGATCGGCTTGCCGGTCGGCGGGCCGGCTTCCGGCACGCGCACCTCGACATCGACGCCGGGAATCCCGGCCATCACCGCGCGCAGATCGTCGAGGATCTGGTTGGCGGACTTGCGTTCGCGCCAGTCGACGAATTCGTACTGGATCACGCCGACGACGTCTTCCGGGATGTCCTGGCCGCCGCCTTGCGTCTTGCCGACGCGGGTATAGACCGACTTCACCCCTGGCCAGCCGAGCAGGCGGCTTTCGGCCGTCTTGGTGGCGGCGTCCATTTCGGCCAGCGAAAGGTTGCCGCGGGCATGCACGTAGAGCAGGCCGTAATCCGGCTCGACATTGGGGAAGAACTCGACGCCGGCGCCGTACTTGGAGCAGGCGAAGCCGACGCCGACCAACAGGCCGACGGTGAGCAGGATGACGGTGATCGGGAAGCGCACCGCCTGCTTGACCAGCGCCATGTACCAGCCGTCGCGGTTGCTCTCCTCGTGATGCGCCGGCGCCTTGGCGAAGATGGCGCCGAGCGTCGGCGCGAAGACCAGCGCGTAGAGCATCGAGGCCGACAGCGTCACGATCAGCGTGATCGGCATGTATTTCATGAAGTCGCCGATGATGCCGGGCCAGAACAAGAGCGGCGAGAACGCGGCGATGCGCGTCATCGTCGCCGCGATGACCGGGCCGGCCATGCGCTTGGCGGCGAGTGCGAAGGCGTCGGCCTTCGGCATGCCTTCGCTCATGCGCCGTTCCGCGAATTCGGTGACGATGATGGCATCGTCGACCAGCATGCCGACCGCCAGGATGAGGCTGAACAGCACGATCATGTTGATCGTGTAGCCCATCATGGCGAGCAGAAGGATGCCGATCAGGAACGACGACGGGATGGCGAGCCCGATAAGCAGCGAGGCGCGTCCCGACAGCGCATAGAGGATAACGATGAACACCAGGATCACCGCAATCATCACATGGTTCTGCAGGTCGCCGAGCAGCTGGTTGACGAAGACCGACTTGTCCTGCGTGTAGGTGACATGCATGCCTTCCGGCATCGACTTGATGAAGTTGTCGGACACTTCCCTGACATGGGTCAGCGTATCGATCAGATTGGCGCCGATGCGCTTCTTCACCTCGATGGCGATCGCCGGCTTGCCGTCGAGCCGGGTCACCGTCTCGGCGTCCTTGAAGGTCGAGCGTACGGTGGCGACGTCCTTCGCCTGCACCACGGCATTCGGTGTGGCGACGACCGGCAGGTTGGCGACGTCCTCGGGCGTTTCGATCAGCGACGGCACCTTGACCGCGTATTTGCCTTCCGAGCCTTCGAGATTGCCGGCCGCGACAAGGCTGTTGGAAGCAGCGACGCCTTGGATCACCTGGTCGAGCTGCAGCCCGTAGGAGGAGAGCTTCACCGGATCGATGACGACTTCGACCAGATCGTCGCGCGCGCCCTGCAGCGAGCCTTCCAGCACGCCCGGCACCTCCTCGATGCGGTCGCGCAGTTCGCGCGCCGCGGCGGTCAGCACGCGCTCCGGCACATCGCCCGACAGCGTCACGACCAGAACCGGGAATTCGGAAACGTTGACTTCGGTGACGGTCGGCTCCTCGGCCGCCTGCGGCAGATCGGCCTTGGCGTCCTGCACCTTGCTGCGCGTATCCTGCAGCGCGGTGGCCAGATTGGTCTGCGGCTGGAATTCGACCAGCACGTAGCCGCCGCCCTGGAAGGCGGCCGAGCGCATCTCCTTGAGCCCCTTGAGGCTCTTCAGCTTGCTTTCCATCGGCCTGAGCAGCAGGCGCTCGGAGTCCTCCGGCGAGATGCCCTGGTAGACCAGGCTGACATACATCATCGGAATCGGAACGTCGGGCTCCGCTTCCTTCGGCGTCGCTTGATAGGCGACCCAGCCCGCGACGAGCAGGAACATCAGCGCCGATATCGTGAGGCGGGCGTTGTGAATGGCGAGTCTGACGATGTCCATGACTTGTGCCTGCTGTTTCTATGGAAGCGGCGACACTGGCCGGCGGCGCCGGTCGAGCCGGCGCCGGGCGGTCGCGCTACTGCGTGCCGGCGGTGGCTTCGCTGATCAGCTTGTTGATGGTCGCCTGGTCGGCCTCGACGGGCTTCACCGGATCGCCTTCCTTCACCAGCTCCTGGCCAGCGACGATGATGCGCGCATCCTGCGGGATGCCGCCGAGCACCAGTCCATGCGGCGTATCGTCGACGAGGTCGATCGGGAAGAACGCCACCTTGTCGTCCTTGCCGACGGTGCGGATGCCGAGGTCGCCCTTGTCGCCCAGCGTCACCACCGAGCGCGGCAACAGCACCGCATCGGTCGGCTCGGCGCTGAGCGTGATTTCGGCCGTCATGCCGGCGGGGATTGAGCCATCCCCATTGGGGATCGCCACCTCGACGCGGAAGGTGCGGGTTTGCGATGAGGCATCGCGGCTGATATAGCGCACCGTGCCGGTGACCTTCTGGTCGTTGACCAGGCGCACATTGGCTTCGTCGCCGATCTTGATGTAGCGCAGGTCGCGCTCGCTGATCTCGCCGCGCGCGATCACCGGGTCGAGCTTCAGGATCGTCGCCACCTCGCCGCCTTGCATGACCGAGCTGCCGAGTTCGACCGGCACGCGGTCGATGACGCCGTCGAACGGCGCCTTCACCTCATTGCGGTCGAGTTCGGCCTGCGCCGTCTCGACCATCGACTGCGCCGCCGTCAGGTTCGAGCGCGCGGTGTCGAGCTGCAGCTTGGGCAGGTTGCCGGTCTTCATCAGCCGCAGCGCCGCTTCGAGTTCGGCCTGTCGCTGCACCAGGAGCTGCTTGGCGTTGTCGACGTTCGAGATTTTCTCCTCGGCCGCGAGCATCAGCACCAGGTCGCCCGTCTTGACGTGATCGCCCTGCTTGACCGGCAGCTTGTCGATGACGCCGGCGACGCGCGTGGCGAGCACCGCCCGCTTGTCGGCCTCGGTCAGCCCGGAAATGCGGATGGCGCGCGCGTAGGTCTTGCGCGGCGGCGTCACCACCGCGACGGTGCGTGGCGCAGCCTTCGGCCCGGCCTCCGCCGTCTTCGGCTTTTCGGCCCCGGATTGCGTGGCTTTGTCTGCTTCTCCTGCCTTCTGGTGGTCGGCGGCGCTGCCCACCGACGAGAACTCGCCCGTTGCCATCCAGGCAGCGAATCCGATGAGCACAGCAATGGCTGCAAGCTTGTGAAACCTGATTTTCGGCATCGTAGTTTTTTTCCGTTGCAGGCTTGGCGAGGTCGGCGCTTCGACTCCCTGGCGCGCGGCCGATATGGGTGCGCGCAAAGCCATGTTCAATTTGCCGTGATCGGCGAAGCGCGCTTCTACCTCAAAGTTGCGGCGCAATATAGTCAGAAAAATTGCAGCATCATTGCGCTTTCAATCGGTGGATGCTGGCTTTTTCCACTTTTCGGACCTTCGGCCGCCGGCTTTTCCCGGTCCGGACAGATATTTTTGTTCGCAGGACCCTCAATGGCAGCAGGAGTCAGCATGCTGCGGAATTTTTTCGCGCAATGACTTGCTGCATTGGCATGAGACAACGCTGAGGACGCGCCCACTTCGAAAATAAATGCTGTCAGCCGATCAAGTTCAGCAAGCGGAACAGCCGCTCGAATGTCCTGCCATAGGGCGGTCTGAGCAGGCCGCCGGCGCTTAGCCTGGACTGGACGAAGATCGGCTTTTCCTTGCTGAAGGTCCGGAACCCCCATTCGCCGTGATAGGCGCCCATGCCGCTTTCGCCGACGCCGCCGAATGGCTGCCGCTCCTGCACCAGATGCATCATGCAGTCATTGACCGTGACGCCGCCGGCCACGGTTTCCCGCATCACCCTTTGGCGATTGGCGCTATCCTTGCCGAACCAATAAAGAGCGAGCGGACGCTCGCCCCGGTTCACATGCTCGATGGCGTCGTCGACCGTGCCGTATTCGAGGATCGGCAGCACCGGGCCAAAGATTTCCTCGCGCATCAACCGCAAGGTCTCGCCGGGATTCCTGACCAGGACGGGCGCCATCTTGCGGTCGGTGACGCCAAGCTTTTCATTTGCCGGGTTGACCTCGGTGACATCGGCGCCGCCTTCGCGCGCCTCGGCGATCATGTCGCTCAGCCGCTGGTGGTGCCGTTCGCTGACGATCGCCGTGTAGTCGGGATTGTCGCGCAGGCGCGGATAGAGTCGCGCCATCGCAGCAGCGAGTTTCGTAGCGATCGCGGCACTTTGCCCTTGCGGGACCATCAGATAGTCGGGCGCGATGCAGGTCTGGCCCGCATTCAAAAGCTTGCCGTAGGCGACGCTTGCGACGGCAGCATCGAGATCGCAGGACGCATCGAAGATCGCCGGCGACTTGCCGCCGAGCTCGAGCGTGACCGGCGTCAGATTGGCGGCCGCGGCCAGCGCCACCTGTCGGCCGACGGCGGTGGAGCCGGTGAACAGCAGGTGATCGAAAGGCATCGACACGAATGTCTTGCCGACCTCGGCATCGCCGATCACCACGCACATCTCGTCAGGAGAAAAATGCTCTTCGACCAGCCGGGCAAGCAGGTCCGAGAACTTCGGCGTCAGCTCGGAAGGCTTGAGCAGCACCCGGTTGCCGGCGGCTAAAGCGGCGGTCGCCGGCGCGACGGCGAGCTGGAACGGATAATTCCAGGGCGAGACAATGCCGACGACGCCGAGCGGCTGCGGCAAAAGCCGATTGCGCCCCGGCAGGAAGGGCAGGCTGGTGGCGACGCGGCGCTCGCGCATCCATCCCCGCAGATGCCGAATGGCGTGCCTGATGCCGGCGCGAACGACGAACAGTTCCGCAAGCCGCGTTTCCTGCTGAGCCCTGCCGGAAAAATCGCTGTCGATCGCCGCGCAGATCTCGGCCTCATGCTTTTCGGTGAGAGCGAGCAGGCGCTTCAGCCGGTCCTTGCGCACCTCGAGACTGGGAAAAGGCTCCTTCTCGAATGCTCTGCACTGCGCTTCAAACCTGACCCCGAGGGAGTTCTGTCTGGTCTGCAGCATCGCTACCTCCCCTTTACGTTCAGGTAAAAGTACATCGCTCAGGAGGTCGAATCCAGCATCTCGCCGGTGCCGTTGGGGAAGCTTCAGCGCGAACTAATGGATGCCGGAGCAATTCGACGCCAGAGCAATTCCAGGAAAAGTGCGTAGCGGTTAGGCTCGCCGGCGCGCCGACTCCGGTTTGATGCGCGCTGCGAGGAATTCCTTGACCCGCCGCCCCGGCGCCGGACCGCGCACCGGCTTGAAGCCGTCGTCGAGCTCGCCCGACAGGTCGAGCGTCGCTTGGCTGCCGACGGCGTCGTAATTTTCCTCCAGCCAGTCGCTGGCGGCATTTCGGCCGAGGTCGCGCAGATAGGCGAGGAAGGCCCATTCGGCATTGACCTTGGACGAAGCCGAAAGGTCCTTGAACGCCTCGTCGGCGTCGATCCTGTGCATGCGGATGTCGCGGTATTCGCCATGCGGCAGGCGGCCGGCCGCGATCAGCTCCTTGACGAAGGCAATCGAGCGGAATTCGCGCAGGAGCCCTGCGTTGAAGGTGATCTCGTCGATCCGGTTCTGGATCTCGTTGGCGCTCTTCGGCGTGCCTTCGCGCACCACCGGATTGATCTGCACCAGCAGCACATCCTCGGTCGCCGCCGTCTTGAAGAACGGATAAAGCGCCGGATTGCCGCCATAGCCGCCGTCCCAGTAAGGCACCCCCTTGATCTCGACCGCGCGGAACAATTGCGGCAGGCAGGCAGAGGCCATCACCGTGTCGAGGTCGATCTCGCCGTCGGAAAAAACGCGCAGCTGTCCGGTCTCGACATTGGTCGCCGAGATGAAGAGCTCGATCGACTTGCAGGCGCGCACATTGCGGAAGTCGATTTCCTTCTCGACCACGTCGCGCAGCGGATTGAGGCCGAGCGGATTGGCGATGTAAGGCGAGAAGACCCGCGACATGGTATCGAAGAAGAAATAGCCGGGCGTATTCTCGATCGACCAGTTGCCCCACACGACATCCCACGGCATGCGCTGCACCGGGCTGAAGCGGCCCTTCGAGGCCACCGCACGCCAGAACTCGTCGAGCTTCTTGCGCGCGCCCTCGACGCCGCCGCGCACGAAGCCGTCGGCCAGCGCGACCGCGTTCATGGCGCCGGCGCTGGTGCCGGACACGGCCGCGATTTCCAGCCGCCCGTCCTCGAGCAAGCGGTCGAGCACACCCCAGGAGAAGGCGCCGTGCGAACCGCCGCCCTGGAGCGCGACGTTGATCTTCTTCTTTTCCCCCGCCTTGCCGTTCTTCGCCATTGCGTTCCTTGTCTCGATGCTTCGGCCTGCCCCTGCGTCATAAGGAGCAGCCCAGCGCAATCAGCCTATGTTGCAGTGCAGCATATAAGGGCGAACCAAGGCAAGAACACGAACACACAAGCGTGATCGGTTGAAATTTCGGTCATGGGAGTGTTCTTTTCCTCGCCCCACGAAGTGGGGAGAGGTGGCCCGGCGAAGCCGGGACGGAGAGGGGTCTTCGCGGCCGCCGGGAGTTTGCCTCCGCGAACTACTGCTGCCTATTGAGGGGTCAGCCGGCATCTTGCCCGAAAGGGACGCTGCTTCACGACCGGCGTCCCCCTCTCCGTCCCGGCTTCGCCGGGCCACCTCTCCCCCGCGTTGCGGGGGCGAGGAACTGCCTCTCAGGCGACGAGATCGGGCACCGGCCCGACATAACGCGACTGCGGCCGGATGAGCCGCCCGGTCGCCTGCTGCTCGCGCGCGTGGGCGATCCAGCCGGCGACGCGGCCGGCGGCAAAGACGTTGGAGAACGCTTCCTCAGGGAAGCCCGCGCCTTCCAGCAGCAGCGCAGTGTAGAACTCGACATTGGTCTGGATCGAACGCTGCGGCTTGGCGACCCTGAGCACGTCGAGCGCCGCCTGCTCCACCTTTTCGGCGAAGGCCAGCCGGCTGCCCGTCTTCCCGCTACTCGTCTGGCTCCTGGCGCCAAGTCGCCGCACCACCGCCTTCAGCACGTCGGCGCGCGGATCGCGCACGCGGTAGATGCGATGGCCGAAGCCCATGATGCGCTCGCCGCGCGCGATCTCGTCGCGCAGCCAGGCGGCGGCGTCGCCGCTGGCCTCGATCGCGTCGAGCATCTCGATCACCGGCCCCGGCGCGCCGCCATGCAGCGGACCCTTGAGCGCGCCGAGCCCGGCCAGGATCGCCGAGGTCAAGCCGGCCTGCGTCGATGCCACAACCCGCGTCGCGAAGGTCGATGCGTTGAGCCCGTGGTCGCAGACCGTCACCAGATAGGTGTCGAGCGCCTTGCCAAGCGCCGGCGATGCGGTGCCGCCAAGCATTCTCAGCATATCGGCGGCATGATCGGCGCGGCCGTTCGGAGGAAGGGGCTTCTCGCCGCGGCCGAGCCGGAGCAGGGCCGGCGTGAGCACCGCCGGCGCCGCGATCAGCCGCAGCGCATCGGCAAGCCCATCGCCGTCGGGCAGCAGGGCGATGCCGGCGCGCATGGCGCTGTAGATGTCGAGCGGCGCGAGCTCCGTCAGCATCGGCTGCATCCGTTCGAAAACCTCGACGCGCGCATCGCCGATGGCTTTTTCCAGCTCGGCATCACCGGGAAGCTCGTCGAAGAAGCCGTCGAACAAGAGACGCACCACCTGGCCGTAACGCCAATGGCCGGCGAGTTCCGTCAGCGAATGGCCTCGGATGGTGAGATGGCCGCCTACGCCGTCGACATCGGAAAGCACCGTATCCGCCGCCACAACATCATCGAGCCCATTTGCCATGACTTGTCTCCTTGACCTTTTGTGCACTGCAATTAATGCTGCGCAATCAATGCATCAATCTTGATCAATAGAATCAATGTAGGGCGTGTGGACATGTCCGAATGGTTGACACGAGAGGAAGCGCTCACGCGGCTCAACGTGCGGCCGCAGACGCTTTATGCCTATGTCAGCCGCGGCCGCATCGGCATGCGGCCCGACGAAGTGGACCCGCGCCGCAGCCAGTATCGTGCCGACGACATTGCCGCGCTCGCCACCCGCCGAGCGCGCGGGCGCAGCCCGCAGGCGATTGCCGAGAGCGCCATCGCCTGGGGCGAGCCGGCCATCACCACCGCCATCTCGACGGTTCTGCATGGCCGCCTCGTCTATCGCGGCCAGGATGCCGCAGCACTTGCGGCGACGGCAACGCTTGAGCAAACCGCCGGCCTGTTATGGGCCTCCAGCGCTGCCGTATCCTTCGCTTCGCTGACCCCTTCGACCGCGCGGCAGAGCGGCGCTTCCACGGCATTTGCGAGACTCTCGGCGCTTGCGGCCGAAGGCCGGCCTTCGCTCGGACGCAGGCCGGCCATGCTGCAGCAGGACGGCGCCGCCGCCACCAGCGCGCTGGCCACGGCGCTCGGCGCGACGCCGGGCTCGGAGCCTGTGCATGCAAGGTTGGCGCAGGGTTGGTCAGTTGACGCCGCGGGCGCAAAACTCATCCGCAAGGCACTGGTGCTGCTTGCCGATCACGAGCTTAACGCCTCGACCTTTGCCACCCGCGTCGCCGCCTCCACAGGCGCGCCGGTCGCGGCTTGCCTGCTCGCCGGCCTGGCGACGCTTACCGGCCCGCGCCACGGCGGCGCCGGCGCCGCGGCGATCGCGCTTGTCGAGGACGCGGAACGGTTAGGGCCGGACGAGGCGATCGCGCGCTGGCTCGCCCACGACCGGCCGCTGCCCGGCTTCGGTCATCAGCTTTACCCCGAAGGCGATCCGCGCGCGGAAGCCTTGCTGCCCGATGTCGAGATCGATGACGCGCTCCTGCATCTGCGCGACGCCGTCGTTGCCGCGACCGGCATGCATCCGAATGTCGATTTCGCCCTGGCCGCGCTGACGCGCAGCCTGCGCCTCCCCGCCGACGCGCCCTTCCGCCTGTTCGCGCTCGGCCGCAGCGTCGGCTGGACGGCGCATGCCATCGAACAGGTGACGAGCAACAGGCCGATCAGGCCCCGCGCCCGTTATGACGGACCTGCCGAGAGAGGCTGACGAGCGCCTCTAGCGCAGACGACTGCGATTGGCGGAAACGTCTATCAAGTCGTCATCCCAGGGCGGAGCAAGGAGCGAAGCGACGCGCGCAGACCCTAGAATCCATGCCGTGACGCTAAGGCGTTGCAACGTTTACAGAATTCTACACCGCTGCGCTCTACGGCAACGGTCACGGAATGGATCCTCGGGTCAAGCCCGAGGATGACGAAGGGACGGGCGTTTGCGGCCAATCTCAAACGGTAGCGACTGCCACCAAACGAAGCCCGTCAGGACATCGTATCCAGCTTGCGCTGCATCGCCGCGATCTGCGCCTTCAATTCCTGCAGATCGTCGGATTTCTCTTCCTTCTTCGGCGGCTCGGCCGAGGCAGAGGAACTGTTTCCCGCCGACGGGAACGGCGTGAACATGCGCATCGCGTTCTGGAACATTTCCACGTTCCGGCGCGTCTGTTCCTCCAGCGCCTTCATCGGCGTCTTCATCATGTCGATCGGCGTCTTGCCGAAAGCGCCCTTGAGCTGCTCGCGGAAGCGCTCCTGCTCCTTGGAGAAGGCGATCATCGACTGTTCGAGGAAGCTCGGCACGATCATCTGCATCTGATCGCCGTAGAAGGAGATCAGCTGGCGAAGGAACGGGATCGGCAGCATGTTCTGCCCATCCTTGTTCTCCAGCTCGAAGATGATCTGTGTGAGCACCGGATGCGTGATGTCGTCGCCGGTCTTGGCGTCCTGCACGGTGAACTCCTCGCCCTTCTTGACCATCTCGGCCAGATCCTCGAGCGTGACATAGGTGCTGGTGCCGGTGTTGTAGAGCCGGCGGTTGGCATATTTCTTGATGACGATCGGGTCGTCTTTTGCGGCCATCCGTATCCTCCCCAGGATACCGGCGCGTTCAGAGTAAGCGGCCGGTAACGATTGCGCCATTTGTCGAGGATATGCGCAAAAGCGTCACAATTCCAAGTGGTTTGTGCAGTGCGGCATCATTTAATGCGGAATGAGCGGAGCAAATTGTGCCGCACGCTGATGGCTGCGCTGTCACGATAGGCGCCCGACCTGCTTGTCGCGCATGGCGGCCATGCCCATTTCCGGTTTGACTCGGGTTCCCTAACGGGCAAGAAAAGTCTTCAATGATCGCATAAAACACGACACCTCGAAGTCTGGAGAAGAAAATGTCCGCTTCCAATTCAATCGTCGTTGCCAGCGCCGCCCGCACAGCGGTCGGGTCCTTCAACGGCAGTTTCGCCGCGACGCCGGCACATGAGCTCGGCGCCGTGGTCATCAAGGAACTGCTAGCGCGGGCCGGCGTCGAGGCGGGCGAAGTCGACGAGGTCATCCTCGGCCAGGTGCTGACCGCCGCCCAGGGACAGAACCCAGCCCGCCAGGCCTCGATCAATGCCGGCCTGCCCAAGGAGACCACCGCCTGGGGCCTCAACCAGGTTTGCGGCTCGGGGCTGCGGGCAATCGCCCTCGGCATGCAGCAGATCGCCGCTGGCGATGCCAAGCTGATCGTCGCCGGCGGCCAGGAATCGATGTCGCTCTCGCCGCACGCCCAGCATCTGCGCGCCGGCGTCAAGATGGGCGACTACAAGATGATCGACACCATGATCAAGGACGGCCTCTGGGATGCCTTCAACGGCTACCACATGGGTAACACCGCCGAGAACGTCGCCCGTCAGTTCCAGATCACTCGCGACGACCAGGACGAGTTCGCGCTCGCCTCGCAAAACAAGGCCGAAGCGGCACAGAAGGCCGGCAAGTTCAAGGACGAGATCGTCGCCTTCACCATCAAGGGCAAGAAGGGCGACACCATCGTCGACCAGGACGAATATATCCGCCACGGCGCGACGCTGGACGCCATGACCAAGCTGAAGCCCGCCTTCGACAAGGACGGCACGGTCACCGCCGCCAATGCTTCAGGCATCAATGACGGCGCCGCCGGGGCGTTGCTGATGACCGAGGCCGAGGCCGCGCGTCGCGGCATCACCCCGCTGGTGCGCATCGCCTCCTGGGCGACCGCCGGCGTCGACCCGGCGATCATGGGCACTGGCCCGATCCCGGCCTCGAAGCGGGCGCTGGAGAAAGCCGGCTGGACGGTCAAGGACCTCGATCTCGTCGAGGCCAATGAGGCGTTCGCCGCGCAGGCCTGCGCCGTCAATAAGGGCATGGGCTGGGATCCCTCGATCGTCAACGTCAATGGCGGCGCTATCGCCATCGGCCATCCGATCGGCGCTTCCGGCGCCCGCGTCTTCAACACGCTGGTCCATGAAATGCGCCGCCGCGGCGCCAAGAAGGGCCTGGCGACGCTGTGCATTGGCGGTGGCATGGGCGTCGCCATGTGCGTCGAGGCGCTCTGAGATCAGCGAATAGCGAATAGGGAGTAGCGAATAGGGAAGAAAAGGCGCGTCGCGCGACGGGACGGCAGAACCCTACTCGCTATTCGCTACTCTCTATTCGCTTCAGTGACAAAAAGGGAGGAACCTCATGTCCAAGGTAGCAATCGTCACGGGCGGATCGCGCGGCATCGGCGCGGCGATATCGGTGGCGCTGAAGAGCGCCGGTTATTCGGTGGCCGCGAACTATGCCGGCAACGACGAAGCGGCGCAGAAATTCAAGGCCGAGACCGGCATCCCGGTCTACAAATGGTCGGTCGCCGACTACGACGCCTGCGCCGCCGGCATCAAACAGGTGGAGGCCGATCTCGGCCCGGTCTCGGTGCTGGTCAACAATGCCGGCATTACCCGCGACGCCATGTTTCACAAGATGACCCGCGAGCAGTGGAAGGAGGTTGTCGACACCAACCTCTCCGGCGTCTTCAACATGACGCATCCGCTGTGGAGCGGCATGCGCGACCGCAAGTTCGGCCGCGTCATCACCATCTCCTCGATCAACGGCCAGAAGGGCCAGGCCGGCCAGGTCAATTACTCCGCAGCCAAGGCCGGCGACATCGGCTTCTCGAAGGCGCTGGCCCAGGAGGGCGCACGCGCCGGCGTCACCGTCAACGTCATCTGCCCGGGCTATATCGCCACAGAGATGGTCAAGGCGATCGACGAGAAGGTGCTCAACGAGCGCATCATCCCGCAGATCCCGATCGGCCGTCTCGGCGAGCCGGAAGAGGTCGCGCGCTGCGTCGTCTTTCTGGCATCGGACGAGGCCGGTTTCATCACCGGCTCGACCATCAGCGCCAATGGCGGCCAATATTTCACCTGAGATCTTATTTCACCTGATGTTCTTCGACGGCAGGTGGCCCGGAGAAATCGGGCCACCTGTTTTTGTCTGCGCTCCCGGCGGGACGCGTGACGCATGCCTCAATTCGGCACGGAAAGGTTAATGGCCTCCCCGCGTCCTGTGCAGAACCCCACTTACAAGCTGTGAATTTTCGGTGCGCAAGCTGTGGACAACACCATATCTAGAGGTGAACAAAACGGGAAAGTTCGTAGATCGCTGATTCGTCGCCGATTCGTTCCGGCTTTGGCCGAAAAGTTAACGCGCGGAGCGGAAACGGCGTGGTAATGATTAAGGGGCGATTAGGAAAGATCAACCATTTCATAACTTTGGCGACCGCGCTCACGTAAGCCGCCACCGTTCGCCGGCAAAAGTTAACGGCCGTTCGAAGCGCGCCCGAGCAAGCATGAAACGGGCCAGTTCCGGGATTCAGCATGTGGTGAGACTCGGTGTCAAAAAATCCACATATAGCCGTGAACAAAACATGAATCATGCCGAGTCAGTGATTCGTCGCCGATTCGTTCCAGACTCGTTCCAACGGTTAATCGGCAGCAGATTTTGACCTTGCCCGTCGGCGCGCCATTTTTTCAGGGAACATTCCGCTTTCGCTTCGCGTCTGAAATCCCTATGTGTCGCCTGTCACACGCGGCGGCACCGCCGCGTTCCCGACAACAAGCGGCAGAAAGCGTCATTTCCCAGCCGATGAACATCCAGCCGAAACACACCCACCCGCTGATCCTTTCGGGCCGCGACGTGACGGCCGTGCTCGGCCCCACCAACACCGGCAAGACCCACCTCGCCATCGAGCGCATGGTGGCGCATGAGAGTGGCATCATCGGCCTGCCGCTCAGACTGCTTGCCCGCGAGGTTTACACGCGCGTCTGCGAGAAAGTCGGTGCCCACAAGGTGGCGCTCATCACCGGCGAAGAGAAGATCGTTCCGGCAGCTGCGAAATATTCTGTCTGCACCGTCGAGGCGATGCCGCGCGAGACCGATGCGGCCTTCGTCGCCATCGACGAGGTGCAGTTGGCCGGCGACCTGGAACGCGGCCACATCTTCACCGACCGCATCCTGCATTTGCGCGGCCGCCAGGAGACGCTGCTGCTCGGTGCCGCCACCATGCACGGCATCCTGCAGAAACTGCTGAAGGGCATCTCGGTGGTGACGCGGCCGCGGCTGTCGCATCTCGCCTATGCCGGCTCGAAGAAGCTCACCCGCCTGCCGCGGCGCACGGCGATCGTCGCCTTCTCCGCCGACGAGGTCTATGCCATCGCCGAGCTGATCCGCCGCCAGCAGGGTGGCGCGGCAGTCGTGCTCGGCGCGCTCTCGCCCCGCACCCGCAACGCCCAGGTGGAGATCTTCCAGTCGGGCGATGTCGATTATCTCGTCGCCACCGACGCCATCGGCATGGGGCTGAACCTCGATCTCGAGCACGTCGCCTTCGCCCAGAACCGCAAGTTCGACGGCTACCAGTACCGCAACCTGACCGCTGCTGAGCTCGGCCAGATCGCCGGCCGCGCCGGACGGCATCTGCGTGACGGTACCTTCGGGGTCACCGGTCAGGTCGATCCGCTCGACGAGGATCTGGTCAAGAAGATCGAGGGACACGACTTCGACCCGGTGAAGGTGCTGCAGTGGCGCACCGCCGATTTCGATTTCACCAGCCTCGATGCCCTGAAGCGCTCGATCGAGACCAACGCGCCGGTCGAAGGGCTGACCCGGGCATTGCCGGTGGTCGACGCCCAGGCGCTGGAACATCTGTCGCGCGACGAGGATATCCGCGCGCTTGCCAGCGGCAAGGAGCGCGTGGCGCTGCTTTGGGAAGCCTGCGCGCTGCCGGACTACCGCAAGATCGCGCCCGCGCAGCATGCCGACCTGATCGCCTCGATCTACATGGACCTTGCGCGCCATGGCCATGTCGATGAGAATTACATGGCCGAGCAGGTGCGGCGAGCCGACACGACGGATGGCGATATCGACACGCTGTCGCACCGGATCGCACAGATCCGCACCTGGACCTTCGTCTCCAACCGACCTGGTTGGCTGGCCGATCAGCTACACTGGCAGGAAAAGACGCGCGAAATCGAAGACAGATTGTCGGATGCGCTGCATGAGCGGTTGACGAAACGCTTCGTAGACCGCAGGACTTCCGTCCTCATGCGGCGCCTTAGAGAAAATACCATGCCTGAAGCCGAAATCAGCCCAACCGGAACCGTCCTCGTCGAAGGCCATCATGTCGGCGAGCTGCAGGGATTCCGCTTCACCGCCGACCAGAGCGCCGGCGGCGAGGATGCCAAGGCGGTGCGCACCGCCGCCCAGAAGGCGCTCAGCACGGAATTCGAGGCGCGCTCAGAGCGCTTTGCCGCCTGCGCCAACGGCGATCTGGCATTGGGCTCGGACGGCATATTGCGCTGGATTGGCGCACCGATCGGCACGCTGGTCGCCGGTGACGAGGCGCTGAAGCCGCGGCTTGTGCTGCTTGCCGACGAACAGCTCACTGGGCCGGCGCGAGACAAGGTCGCGGCGCGCGCCGAGCGTTTCGTCAATTTCCAGATTGAGTCGCTGCTCAAGCCGCTCATCGACTTGAAGAATGCCGAGCAGCTCACCGGCATCGCGCGTGGCATCGCCTTCCAGCTCGTCGAGCATTTCGGCCTCATCAACCGCCGTGACATCGCCGAGGAAATGAAGTCGCTCGACCAGGAAGGCCGCGCAGCCTTGCGGCGCCTTGGCGTGCGCTTCGGCGCCTACCACGTCTTCGTGCCGGCGCTGATCAAGCCGGCGCCGGCCGGGCTGGTGACGCTGCTCTGGGCGCTGAAGAACGAGGGCAAGGACAAGCCGGGCTTCGGCGACGTCGTCCATGCACTGGCGTCGGGCCGCACCTCGGTGGTCATCGACCCGGCCTTCGACAAGACCTTCTACAAACTCGCCGGCTACCGCAACCTCGGCCGCCGCGCCGTGCGTGTCGACATTTTGGAAAGGCTCGCCGATCTTATCCGCCCGGCGACCAACTGGAAGCCCGGCCTCGGTCAGCGCCCTGACGGCGCTTATGACGGCCACGCCTTCATGGTGACGCCGCCGATGATGTCGATCCTCGGCGCCACCGCCGACGACATGGAGGAGATCCTGAAAGGTCTCGGCTATCGCTCCGAGGCCAAGCCGGCCGCCGAGGTGAAGGCGAAGCTCGACGCGCTGGACGATGCCGCCCGCGAAGCGGCCGCGGCGAAGCTCGCCGCGGAAGAGGCGGCGCACGCCGCGCAGGCGACAGAGGCGCAAGCCGCGGCAACTGACACGGTTGCAGAGGCAACGGCCGAGGGTTCGGAGCCCGCTGCCGTCGAAGCTGAAGCCGTCGCGGAAGTGGCAGCGGAACCTGTCGCGGGAGAGCCGGCAGAAGTTCCGGCAGAGGTTACGGAAGAGGCTCCCGCTGTGGAAGACACCGCAGCGGTGGACATTACGGTAGCGCCCGAGTCGGCCGAAAGCGCCGACGCCCCTACCTCCCCCTCGATGGGGGAGGTCGCGGCGCGAAGCGACGCGGGTGGGGGTGACGGCGCCGACGATGTAGACGGCACCAACACCGCTGGCGCCGGCGCTCCCCCCACCCCGGCGCTACGCGCCGACCCTCCCCACGAGGGGGAGGGTAAGGCTGGCGAAACCCCGGCCGAAGCTGAAGAACCGAAGCCTGTCCTTCTGTGGCGCCAGGCGCGTTTCGACCATCAGCGTCCGCGCCATCGCCACGACAATCGCCCGCGCGGTGGCCAGCCCGCACGCGAGGCAGGCGCCGGAGGCGGCCAGCAGCCCGGCGACAAGCCGACGCATGAGGGCCGCCGCGACGGCGCCGGCAAACCGCGCTTCGACCGCTCGAAATTCAAGCCGAGGCCGGAAACCGGCGACCGGCGCGAAGGCGGCGAACGTCGCGAAGGCCGGCCGCAGGGCGAGCGCCCTGATCGCCGCGAGGGGCGGCCGGACTGGAAGGGCAACAGGCAGGGCGGCAAAGGGAATGCCGCAGGCGACAACAAGCCGGCCTTCCAGGGCAAGCCACGCGAGGAGCGTCCGCAGCGCTTCGACCCGGATTCGCCCTTCGCCAAGCTCGCCGCCTTGCGCGACCAGCTGAAGAAATAACCTCGGCCGGTGCAATGGTTGGAGAAGGACGCCAGCGCATCGACAAATGGCTGTTCTTCTCGCGCGCGGTGAAATCGCGCTCCCTGGCGGCGAAGCTCGTCATTGCAGGACGCGTCCGCATCAATCGCGACAAAGCAGCGCAGGCCTCGGATCTGGTCAAGGCCGGCGATGTCCTGACCATCACGCTCGACCGCCGTATCATGGTCTGGAAAGTGCTTGGACCAGGAACCCGGCGCGGCCCGGCGGAGGAGGCGCGGCTGCTTTACGAGGATATGTCGCCCCCACCCACGCCCAAGGGTGAGGCCGTTCCCGACGCCATTCCGGCGCTGCGCGAGGCCGGCAGCGGCCGTCCGACCAAGCGGGAGCGCCGGCAAACCGACCGCCTGCTCGGCGAGGACTAAGCATGTCTCCCGAAAGTGGAAACCGGTTTCGGGACAAAGACATGCGTAAATTCAAAACTAAAGCGCAGGGAGCGAATCTGAAAGATCGCGACGCGCTTTAGAAGATACGACCGAACCACGCCGCGGCAACCGGTTGGAATTCTGTTCCGCAACGCCGGCTCCGGCGGCAAGCCCTGCCCTTGCCAGCGACGGGCAAAGGCGTTACCTCACCCTGAAAAGCCCAGCAAATACGGGACGTCCCGGAGCCTGCGATGACCTATGTCGTGACCGACAATTGCATAAAATGCAAATACATGGACTGCATCGAGGTCTGTCCGGTCGACTGTTTCTACGAAGGCGAGAACATGCTCGTCATTCATCCTGACGAGTGCATCGACTGCGGCGTCTGCGAGCCGGAATGCCCGGCCGACGCGATCAAGCCGGACACCGAGTCCGGCCTCGACAAATGGTTGCAGGTCAATTCCGAATACGCCGAGAAATGGCCTAACATCACCGCCAAGAAAGAGCCGCCGGCGGACGCCAAGACCTTCGACGGCGAGACCGGGAAGTTCGAGAAATATTTCTCGCCCGAGCCCGGCGAAGGCGACTGACAGCCGGGCCGGCCGGAGCGGCATGACGCAAGGTAACGGGCCCGATACAATTGCTGTCTTGACAGGCAGCGATGCCTCTTGTCGTTAGCGAATGCAGCAAAACCTTGATTCTTCCGACTTTTTGTGCTACATGAGCGAAACATGCCGGTGACACAACGTCGATTTATGGCGCTAACGCCCCAAATCACTGAAAGGTGAGCTTCTCAATCCGGACCAGAGCGATCTGGGGCAGGCGGGCGGGCGCATTCGTGCGGTTTGCCAGTCTCGGCCTAGCCGGTGGGTTCATCATGTTGCGCGGCTGACGGTCGGCGTTCGCCGATCGCGTGGGTTTCAGCCGGCGCCGCCATGCCGGCGCTACAACTAAGGAGTTCAGGGCGTAATGGCAACGATCACCCCGCAGAAGAAGTCCACCGCAGCCCGTCACGGGTTCAAGACCGGCGAATTCATCGTCTATCCGGCGCATGGCGTCGGCCAGATCGTGGCGATCGACGAGCAGGAAGTCGCAGGTCACAAGCTGGAACTGTTCGTCATCGACTTCCAGAAGGACAAGATGCGGCTCAAGGTGCCGGTCGCCAAGGCGACCTCGATCGGCATGCGCAAGCTGTCGGAAGAGGACTATGTCGATCGCGCGCTGAAGGTTGTGCAGGGCCGCGCCCGGATCAAGCGCACCATGTGGTCGCGCCGCGCGCAGGAATATGATGCCAAGATCAATTCCGGCGACCTGATCTCTATCTCGGAAGTGGTGCGCGACCTCTATCGCGCCGATAACCAGCCGGAGCAGTCCTATTCCGAGCGCCAGCTTTACGAAGCCGCGCTCGATCGCATGGCCCGCGAGATTGCCGCCGTCAACCGCATGTCGGAGACCGAGGCGGTACGCCTCATCGAGGTCAATCTCAACAAGGGCCCGAAGCGCGGCGCCAAGGCCGACAACGAGGAAGCCGAGCAGGAAGAAGCTGCCTGAGCTTTTTCGCTTTCCGAATACGGAAAAACCCGGCCTCGCGCCGGGTTTTTTGTTTCTAGGACATTCCTACCCCCCTCTTGGCGGGCAGGCCAATCGCATGTGGCACCGCCAGCCCCCCACTCCGGCCGCTGCGCGGCCACCTCTCCCCCATGTTCATGGCCGGTTGGCGTTTCCTCTCCCTCCACGAATGTGGGGGAGAGGTGGCTCGGCGAAGCCGAGACGGAGTGGGGGAGCGCCATATGCGATTACCATGCCGTTCACGGGGAGGCTCGCTGCGAAGCAGCGGGCGGGGTGCCGCGCCGACCCCCACCCGGACCTTCGGTCCGACGTCCCCCACAAAGTGCAAGTAGGAGCTTCAGCCGCGCGTTTCCTTCTGCGCCTCCTCCTGCCGCAGCGAGGCAATGAAACGTTTGGTCCGCTCGCGCTCCGGATTGTCGAACACGACGGAGGCCGGGCCCTTTTCGACAATCGAGCCCGCATCGAGGAACACCACTTCCTGCGCGATCTTGGAAGCAAGCCGCAGATCATGCGTGGCCATCACCATGGTGGTGCCTTCGCGGGCCAGCTGCCCCAGCACGTCGACCACTTCCTGCGCCAGTTCCGGATCGAGCGCCGAGGTCGGCTCGTCGCAAAGCAGCACGCGCGGCGACGGCGCCAGCGCCCGCGCGATCGCCACCCGCTGCTGCTGGCCGCCCGACAATGTCGCCGGCCAGGCATCGACCTTGTGCGCCATGCCGACCTTTTCGAGCAGCGCCATCGCCCGCTCGCGCGCCCTTGTCTCGGACCACTTCAGCACCGTGATCAGTCCTTCCATGACATTCTCGATCGCGGTCCGGTGCGGAAAAAGCTGGAAATTCTGGAACACCATGCCGGTCTGCAGGCGCACGCGCTGCACATCCGCCGCCGGCACCTTGCCGCCCGGTCGGAACGCGAGCGTCTCGTCGCCGATGCGCAAGATGCCGGAGGTCGGGATCTCCAACAGGTTGATGCAGCGCAAAAGCGTGCTTTTCCCCCCGCCCGAGGGGCCGACCAGCGCTGTGACGCTGCCCTCGTCGATGCTGACGGTGACGCCCTTCAGGACAAGGTTGTCGCCAAAACGCTTCTCGATGTCGGTGAGGCCGATCATGCGTTGGCCTCCAGGAAGCCGCCATAGCGGTTGAGCCGCACCTCCAGCCGCGCCTGCAGCGCCGACAGCACCGAGCTCATTGCCAGATAGAGCGCCGCCGCCTCGACATAGAGGATCAGCGGCTCATACGTGGTGGCGACGATGCGCTGCGCTGCCTGGAACATCTCCGGCACCGTTATTGCCGCCGCGAGCGAGGTGTCCTTGACCAGCGAGATGAAGGTGTTGGAAAGCGGCGGCACCGCGACGCGGCCTGCTTGCGGCAGAATGGTGCGCCGCATCGCCTGGCTCCAGGTCATGCCGATCGAGTAGGACGCCTCCCACTGCCCCTTCGGCACCGAGCCGATGACGGCGCGGATGATCTCCGAGGAGTAGGCGCCGATGTTGAGCGTGAAGCCGATCAGCGCCGCGGGAAAGGCATCGAGCAGGATGCCGACCGACGGCAGGCCGTAGAAGATCAGGAAGAGCTGCACCAAGAGCGGCGTGCCGCGGAAAATCCAGATATAGAAACGAGCCAGCGCGACCAGCGGCTTGGGGCCGAACAGCCGGATCAGCGCCGTGACCAGCCCGGCAATGAGCCCAAGCGCGAAGGACAGCAGCGTCAGCGGCACTGTGAAGATCAGCGCCGCCCACAGCAGTGTCGGCAGCGATTCCAGCATCAGTTGCAACCAGTGCGGCACGGAGCCTTCTCCTTTCCGGATGCTGCGACCACCTCCGGCCGGCATATCATGCAAAAACCGGCGGGCCGTCAAAGACGGCCCGCCGGAATTCAAAACGAAGAAGACTGGCTTACTGCGAAACGTCCTGGCCGAAATAAGTGTCGGCGATCTTCTCGTAGGTGCCGTCGGCCTTGATGTCGGCCAGCGCCTTGTTGATCGCGGCGACCAGTTCCGGATCGCCCTTGCGCACGATGACGCCGGAATAGTCGGCGTTCTCTTCCTGCGCGGCGATCTTCACATTGGCGTCCGGCTTGTGCTTCTTGAAGTCGAGGAAGGACAGGCTGTCGTTGATGGTGGCGTCGGCGCGGCCGGTGAGCAGCAGCTGGATCGACTGGTCAAAGCCGTCGGTGCCGACCAGCTCGGCGCCGTTGGTTTCGGCGAGCTTGCCGAAATTGGACGTCAGCGACTGCGCCGCCTTCTTGCCCTTGAGGTCGGCGAAGGTCTTGATGTCGCTGTCGTCGCCGCGCACGATCAACACCGCCTTGGAAGCGATGTAGGGATCGGAGAAATCATACTTGGTCTTGCGGGCGTCGGTGATGCCGACCTCGTTGATGACGGCGTCGTAGCGATTGGCATCAAGACCGGCGATCAGGCCGTCCCACTTGCCTTCGAGGAACTGGACCTTGACGCCGAGCTTCTCGGCGATCGCCTTGGCGATCTCGACGTCGAAGCCGACCAGCGCGCCGGATTCGTCATGATAGGTGAAGGGCGCGTAGGTGCCTTCCGTACCGACCTTGATGACGCCTGCCTGCTTGATCTGGTCGAGATTGGCGCCGGCATGGCCGGCGGTAATCGCCAGAACCTGCAGGATTCCGGCGACGAAAAGCGATTTGAGCCATTTCATTTTTCTGTGATCCCGTTTTGACCGGTGCCCCGGCGCATTGTGAGAGCCGCAAACTGGCAGATAGATGTCCACGAAATAAGGAACCAGATTTCAAAAATTGGCTCGGCCAGAAATCTGATCCTCAAAATCAATGCAAATCGCGGCCGGAAAACGTGCCGGGCCGATAGCAAAATCGCGCCCCGCACACCGGACGTGCGCCTCCGCCGCAACGGAACCATCCATGCGCCTGATACGTTGCAGGCTGTTGTAGGGCGCGGCAGCGTCTTTTCAACCGTCATCAGCGCAACGACCGCCAAGAGGAGCCGGCATGATCGAGGACGTGGCAGGACGGACACTGGTCCGGGCGGCGATGAAGGCTCCTTATCTTGAGCGCGAGGAGGAGCATCTCCTGGCAATACGCTGGAAGGAAAAGAACGACCAGGACGCGCTGCACCTGATCACCGTCGCCCATATGCGCCTGGTGATTTCCATGGCGTCGAAATTCCGCCATTACGGCCTGCCTCTCGGCGATCTGATCCAGGAAGGCCATGTCGGCCTGCTGGAAGCGGCAGCCCGCTTCGAGCCTGCGCGCGAGGTGCGCTTCTCGACCTACGCTACCTGGTGGATCCGCGCCTCGATGCAGGACTACATCCTGCGCAACTGGTCGATCGTGCGCGGCGGCACGAGTTCGGCGCAGAAGGCGCTGTTCTTCAATCTGAGGCGGTTGCGCGCGCGGCTCGCCAATGGCGCCGAACCGATCTCCAATGCCTCGCTCTACCGCGAGGTCTCGGCCGCGCTCGGCGTGCCGGAAGCCGACGTGGCGATGATGGATTCGCGCCTTTCCGCCCCCGACAGCTCGCTCAACACCCCTTTAGCCGACGAGAATGGCGCCGCCGAGCGGATGGATTTCCTGGTCTCGGAGGATCCGCTTCCCGACGAGGTGGTCGGCGAAACGATCGACATCGAGCGTCGCGCGGTCTGGCTGAAAAGCGCGCTCGGCGCGCTCAATGCCCGCGAGCTCCGCATTATCGAGGAGCGCCGGCTGAGCGACGACGGCGCCACCCTGGAATCGCTCGGCGAGGCGCTCGGCATCTCCAAGGAACGCGTCCGCCAGATCGAAGCGCGGGCCATGGAAAAACTGCGGGCGGCGCTGGTCAAGCAGAACCCGGAATTCCTGGCCGAGGCCGCCTGAATAGCAATTCAGGGTTGCAAATATAAAACATTACTAAATAAGAATGTATTGCCATCGCGGCAGCTTTATTCTTTCCTCGTCTGCGGATTGTGAACTCATTAACAGACCTGCACACCGTTGCCGTCTTTTGTGAGTCAACCGACACCAGCGGATGGGGATTTACGATGCTGCGATGCTGCGCGCTCCTTGCAGCCTTGATCCTCGTGAGCTTCACAGCCTTCGAAGCTCACGCCGATCGAAGGGTTGCCCTTGTCATCGGCAATTCCGAATATCGCGACATCCCGGCCCTCAACAACCCGGACAAGGATGCCGAGGATGTCTCTAAGACATTCCGGCTGGCCGGCTTCGACGTGTTCGTTGCCAAGGACGTGACGAAGCTCCAATTCGAGGAGCAATTCCGCAACTATCTTGCGGCGGCGGACGGCGCCGATCTCGCGGTCGTCTACTATTCGGGCCACGGCT